>VXPS01000374.1 GCA_009839425.1 Chloroflexota bacterium | reverse complement strand
CCTCGGGCGCGGCTTTTCGCTTATGCGCGAGTTACTGAGGACACACGTCAAGCATCCCGCCAGAGTTTGCCCATCGCGCGCACGCGCGCAAGCCGCGACTCGTCGAACGCGGGCAGTTTAAAACCCAGGGGCTGCGGCGGTCCGTCAATGCCGAGAGATGCTTGCACGTCAGGCCTCGTGTAGTACGCGTTGTAAGTCTGCTTCACAAGCTCGGAAAACGCCTCGGGATCGTCGTTCTCTACCTGTCGAAGTATGCCCACCCGCCCCTCGGCGTCGAGTTCAGCAAACGGAGTCTGGCCGGCGGCGGCTTCGACGGCACGCAGCGCGGTAAGCACGGAACGCCGCAACTGGGGTCGCTCCGCAAGGTAGGCGTCAACCGTCAACGCCGCGCCTAGCGCCCCGGCTGCCGGCAGGTCGCCGTGGGCTGGCACGAGTTCATCCTGAATCAGCGTCAGCAGCGCAAGTTCCTCTGGCGTAAGGATGCGCGCCGTCATGCCGCCGCCTCTCGATAATTTCGGCCCAGCCAGTCGGCGCATCGCAGGGCGACAGCTTGAATGGTGCTCGTTGGATTCACGGCGGCGGACGTTGTAAACGTACTGCCGTCAATGACGAACAGGTTCGGGCACTCGTGCGCCTGGCCCCAACCATTGATTACCGACCGCTCGGGATCGTCGCCCATGCGGCAGGTTCCCATCAGGTGCCAGCCGGACTCCTGGACCAGTGGGTCCACCAGGATCTCCACGGCACCCGCGGCTTCGAAGAGTTCGCGGCCACGCGCGATGCTGAATTCGAGCATGCGTTGAGTGTTCTCTCCAGCGCGATACTCGATCCGCGGGGCCGGAATACCGTGCGCGTCGGTCAACCCAGGATCGAGCGTGACCCGATTCTCCGATTCCGGCAGGTCTTCCAGCATTACGGAAGTCGTCATCGTGTGTGCGTAGCGCGATCGTAATGCCTCGTGGTGCTCACTGCCCCACGGGACGGGATGCCCAAGGATGCCCCCATTGGCAACCGAGAGCGGTCCGACGCTTCGACTGAGTTGGAGCTCAAAACCTCGCACGAAGCCTCGCGCCAGGTCGGTTTCGTAAAACTCCTGGCAGTTCATCAGGCCACCAATCGGGCCACGCTGCCCGTTCACGACTTCTTCGAACACGCCGCTGACAAATGCAACGGGATGAAACATCAAATAAGCGCCGACGACGCCGGAATTGTTCGCCAGCCCGTTTGGGAAGCGCGCCGAGGTTGAGTTGAGCAGAAGACGAGGCGTTCCCACTCCGTTCGCGGCCATGACAACGACGCCGGCCGTGTGGCTGCGGCGCACGCCCTCGCCGTCGTAGTAGAGGGCTCCCGTAGCTCGCCCGGCACGGTCCACCGTGATCTGTTCAACGCGGGCGTGCGTGATCAGCTGTACGCCTTGGGCCAGCGCTCTTGGCCAATACGTCACGTGCGCGCTGGACATGGCCCCGATGGGGCACCCAATGTCACACGGCCCACAGCAGTTACAGGGCGACCGGTTCTCGCCAAACGGCTCGGAAATCAGCGCGTTGTCACACGGCCACCAATGCCAGCCCAGCTTCTCCAGGCCGCGGAGATACGCCTCACACCCGGCGTCGAAGGCCAGCGGCGGCGTCTGCCGCGGACTGCGTGGCGGATTGCCGGGATCGCCCGCCAAACCCGATACGCCAACCATCGAATCGTTGAGATCGTAATAGGGTTCCAGGTCCCAGTACGTAAACGGCCAGTCGTCGGCCACGCCGTCCAGCGTGTGCACGCGAAAGTCGGACGGCCGCATTCGCGGAAAGTGCCCGCTCCAGTGCACCGTACTGCCGCCCACCGCGTTCACCATCAGCGGATAAATCGGCGTCCCGCTGTTGTTGATGGGGTAGTCCTCGGCCCAGCCGCGCACGTTCGGGTCCTTGGCGAACGATGTCTGCCGGGCGAGTTCGTAGTCGGGACGGCTGTGCGCGTAGTCCGACGGCTCGACCCAGCGGCCTTGCTCCAGGCAAGTAACGCGTAGTCCCCGGCGGGAAAGCGACCAGGCCGCCGCGGCGCCGGACGCCCCGGAGCCGACAATCAGGACATCGGAATCGAGTTCTGGCGCAGCCATCGCATCGTGCCCCTGGCTCAGGCACCGGCAGCTTACGAGCCAAGCGCGGTCTGTGTCAGTCCTTGATCGTCAGCCCGCCGAACAGGACGGTGCCTCGGATGCTGAGCGTCGCCTCGTCCTCGGTGCCCGAGTCGTCGCGCTTGTCGTCCACGCCCCCAAACAGGGCCACAACGTCGTTGTGGACGGTCCAGTCCTCCGGTACCCGCAATTCCACGCCGCCGAACATGCAGGTCACGTCAATAATCGCCGGCGGACGCTCGACGCGGGCCCTTCGCAGGTCGTATTCCGCTCCGCCGAAGAGCGTCGTGGTTTGCAATCCGGTGAACGATCCGTCCACGTCGTCATTCACGCTGTTGAACACGGCCACATGATTCAACCCGCCGCCGGACCTGCGGGATTCCCCACCGCCGCCGAAAGACGCCCGCGTGAGGATCAACAGTACGCCCGCGCTAATGATGAGCACCGGCCAAATGGCTCCGCGAACGACATCCGGAACCTCGTCAAGAACCGAGAGTTGAACGGCCACCCCGATGCCGATCAGAACCCAGGGACCAATCGACCCTCGAAAGCCGGTGCGCACCAACGCCCAAAGACCCAGGACGATGAGAAGCGATGGGGCGTATTCCCAAGGGCTGAAGTCGCCGAGCCCCAGGTTGCCCAGGAGCAACAGCACCCCGACCGCCACCACAATCAGGCCAACGAGAACCCGGCTCGAACCGCCGATGCTCATCGGCCCCTCCGCCAGCGTTCAGTTTCGCCCGGCCGCAACGCCCGACACCCGGATGAAGTCAGGGATGGGTTCGGACTCAGTTCCATCGGTGCGTTTCCGGATCGATGGACGACGACGGGACCGATTCCAGTTCTTCCCAGAGTTCGTCAGGAATCTCGAACGCGGCCAGAACCAGCGTCTTCTCAATGCGGTCGGGCCGGCTGGCGCCCACGATCGTCGAGACGATGCGCGGATCCTTCAGCGAGAACTGCAGCGCGGCCGCGGCCAGCGGAATCCCGTACCGGTCGCAGATGGCCTGTAAGCGCCGTGCGCGGGCCACCATCTCGGATGAGGCAGCCTGGTAGGCGTACCGCGGATACGACTCCGGTCCGCGCGACAGGATGCCGCTCCCGTAGGGCGCCGCGTTGAGCACGGCCACGTTGCGCATGGCCGCGATCTCCAACAGCGGCTCGGCCGAACGGTTCAGCAGCGTGTAGCGGTTGTGCGTAACGACTACCTCGAAACAGCCGGTCTCGACGTAGCGGATTTCCTGGTCGATCGGCCCGCCCGCAACGCCCAGGTGCTCGATCAGCCCCTCCGCCTTGAGGTCAAGCAGCACGTCCAGTGGGCCGCCGGGCGCGGTGATGGCGTCGAAGGTCGTGTGCTCGGGATCGTGCAGATGCAGCAGTTGAAGGCGGTCCACGCCCAGCAGATCCAGGCTCCGCTCAACCGAACGGCGCATCTGCGCCCCGCTGAAGTCGCCTGTCGTCAGGTCGCGGTCGGCCTTGGTTCCCACGACGTACCCATCGGGAATCCCGCCATGCTCGCGCAGGACGATGCCGATCCGCCGCTCGCTCTCGCCGTCTCCGTACGACGCCGCGGTATCGATAAAGTTGATTGAACTCTCCAGCGTTTCTCGCACGGCCGCTAGCGCATCGTCCTCCGCCACCGAGTAGGCAAAGGTCTCCGGCATGTCGCCGAGCGCCGCTGTCCCGACGCACAACGGCGTGACCCGGAGCCCGGTGGTGCCCAGCGTGCGGAGCGAGAAATAGTCGCCGGGCTCAGGCATTACGGCGGACCCGGAATCGGCGAACGCGAATCGCGGTCGGCTTGACGGCGCTCGCGTCCGGGCGTCGTCCGTCGACCCTCGATCACTTCCATCGCAATCAACACGGTCGTATACGCCTCGCTAGCCACGCGACCGTCATCGCTAGCGAACGACGACGGCAATCGAGAGTAGTCGCCGGCGGCCATCTGATCGATTCGCCGCCGCAGCCAGCTTCGCAGACGTTCCCAGGACTCGCCAGCATCAGCGTTGGGCATGCTGCGCCTCCGACTCGATGGCGTCGGCCGCCTCCGTGTGCTGCCGAACGAACGCTTTAGCGAGAACCGTGGCGCCCTCGACGTCGTCCGGCTCCAGTTCCCCGTCCAGCACCAGGTCCAGCAAGTACTGCTTGATCGGCTTGATCCACACTCCCGGCGGGCGGTCGAATATCTCCATGAGCGCGTGGCCGTCCAGGGGCGAGTCCAGCGCAGCCACGTCGCGCTCGGCCTGCAAGTGCTCGCAACGCGCCTGCAACTCAGCCACGCGCGCGAGTCCAGCCTCTATCCGACGAGGCCGATAGCTGGTGATGTCGGCGCGGGACAAGGCGATCAGCGCGTCGAGATCCTCGCCGGCTTCCAGGATGAACCGCCGAACGGCTCCATCCGTCCAACCAGGCTCGTAGGCATTGGCGCGCATGTGCAGCCGCACGATGTGCGTGACGCGTTCCGTGAGGCGGCCGTCGAACTTGAGCCGGCGCAAGACTCGCCTCGCCATGCGCGCGCCAACTTCCTCGTGCCCAAAGAAGCGGATGCGTCGATTGCGGATCGACTTGGTCTGCGGCTTGCCCACATCGTGCAGCAGCGCTGCCCAGCGGATCTCAGGCTCGGCCCGTGTCGTCGACAGGACACGCATCGTGTGGGCAAACACGTCCTTGTGTTGCCGCCGCTCTTCCTGCTCCGTCTGCTGCAGGGGAATCAGTTCGGGCATCACCAGGCCGAGCACTCCGATTTCTAGGAGCGTGACCAATGCGCGGCCCGGCTCCGGCGTCAGCAGCGTCAGGTTGAGCTCGGCCCCGATGCGCTCGGCGCTGACGTGGCGGAGCTCGTCCGCCGTGCGCCGTGCCCCCGCCAGCGTGCCCGCCTCGATGTCGAATCCCAGTTGCGCCGCAAAACGCACGCAGCGCAAGACCCGCAACGGATCCTCCCGGAACCGGTCGTCCGCGGTACCAACGGCGCGAATCCGCCCCGCAACCAGATCGGCTAGTCCGCCGTGCGGATCGATAATCCGCCCGTTCAGCGCATCCTGCGCCATGGCGTTGATCGTGAAGTCGCGCCTGCTGAGATCGGCCTCCAGGGAGTCCCCGAACTGCACGTCGGGCTTGCGCGATCCGGGCCGGTAGGACTCCGCGCGAAACGTCGTGATTTCGACGGGGCCGGTTTCAAAGACGGCCCCGATGGTCCCGAATCGCTCGCCGACCGTGTAAATGCTCGAGGCGCCTGCTCGACGCGCCAGCACTTTGACTCGATCAGGACGCGCGCCAGTCGTGAAGTCCAGGTCGTGTGACGGTCGGCCAATGATGCGATCGCGGACCGGCCCGCCAACGAGGTAGAGATCGAAGCCGGCCTGTCGAAAGATGCGCGCGAGGCGCCCGGTGGGATTCATGACATTGAGCCGTCGCCCGGTTCAGGCGGTGCGCGAGATTGGCCAGTGCAGGCGCCGCAGCGCGCCAGGCGCCGCACGCAGCGATGTTACACGCTCGCGTAGCCGGTCCCGGATCGCCCGCGGACCTCCAACCAGGCGCCGCACCCCGATATCGGCCACAAAGGCCAGCAGGGCGATCGTGAGCCACTGCGCCCAGCCAAGCTGGGTACCGCCGTCGCCGCGCAATGCCAGCGCGGCCAGATCGCCGCTGGACTCAACGGTCACGCCGCCCGTCAACTCCGCTGCCCGCCTCAGCACGCGGTGGTCCGGCGCGATGTGGCCAACTTCCGCTCCCACCGGAACGACGAGGCCAGAGCTGGCCGCGCGCTCCGTACCATCGTCGTCGCGCTGGGTCACCAGAACCTCGTAGACCCCGGGGGGTAATCCGTCCAGGCTGCCCCGGTAACGGCCCGGGCCTACTTGCTCGGCGGTCAGGGTCTGGCGGGTGCCCTGCGGGCCAACGAGGGTCACACGAGTCTCGAGCTGGTTCAGAAACCGCCCGGACGCATCCACCGCGTCGACCTCGATCACCGCAACGCCGTCCGCCTGGTTCGCCTGGACCCGAGGACTGTCGCCGACGCCGCCAGTCAACGGGCTGACCCACTGAACCGCCTGGCGCAGGAACGGGGCAAAGCCGTCCCAGCCAAGCCATACGTCCGCCCAGTCCGATCCCGCGTCGGACGTCCAGGCGATGGCGCGACCCCGTCCGTATTGCCACTGCGCCAGGATCGGATCGTTGTTGTCGGAACTCAGCACGATTTCGGCCGTCGGCTTGGCTCGGGTCCGAACGTAGCCGCGCAGGTCCGGGAGCTCTTGCCCGGCCAGGCGTCCGCTGAATACCGGGCTTGGCGCATCCATCCGCGGCTGGAATTCGCGTTCCACAACCGCATACTCGCCCGCCGTCAGCGTTTCCTGCGTCAGGACACGCGGTATCGAGCGCGGGTCCGGGACGTAGTAATAGCGGCCGTTTCCGATTTGCGCGATGCGCTCCAGCAATTCCTGGTCGGACTGCTGACCGACCGCGATGGCCGACACCGTGATGTCTCGGCGACGCAGCGAGCGCGTCAGGCCGTCAAAGTCGCCATAGTGGGCGCGCCCGTCGGTCAGCAGCACCACGTGCTTGACCGACGCGCTGACCTGGTCCAGGCGAGACCTCGCGAAGAACATCGCCCGTGCCAGGTCGGTGGATGTCCCCATCTGAATCCCGCGGATACGGTTGATTGCCGCCCCTACATCCGCCGCCGAGGTCAGTTCGCGTGGCGGCACCACCCACTGCGAGTCGATGTCGAACGTCATCACGCCCAGGATGTCGCCCTCTTCCAGCAGGTCCACCGCGTCCACGGCCGCCTCGATGGCCATGTCAATCTTGGCGGCCCCCTCGCTTGCGCCCTCCGCCATGCTTGACGATCGGTCGATGACCAGTACCAGAGCCAGGCGCGGCTCCGGCGTGTCCTCGGTCGGGTCCGACCACACCGGCAATGCCTCATCCAGGGCCGTGCCCTCGTAGTCGCCGGCGGCAAAGCTGTCGGGTCCCCCCAAAACCACCAGACCCCGACCGCCCGCCACGTGCGCACGCAACGCTTCAAGCGCGTCAGGATCGAACGCCTCGGCCGGCACATTGGACACCACAACGGCCTCGAACTGCGTGAGATCGACTCCGCCAAGCGCGCTGGGCGCGACGTCCCGCACCTCAAAGTCCGCGGCCCGCAACGCCGACCGGACCTGCGAGGTCTCACCGATCGTCAGCACTCGACCGGGCTCGGCCACGCGTATGAACGCCTCAGCCACGTTGTTAGCCAGCCTCGGGTCCGCGTCCTCCAGAAGCTCGGCCCGCAGTCGGTGAAACCCGGGGGCAAGGCCTCCCAACTGCACCCCGTAGGTGCGCGTACCTGTGGCGACAACGATGGGACCGTCGCTGATCAGGCGTTCGCCGTTCCAGAGACGCAGGCGCGCCGTGGTACGCCGCTGCGAGGCAATGCGTACGCGCGCCTGGAGCGCCGTGCCGCTGTGGACGATGTCCGGGACTTCAACTGCCTGGACCACAAGGTCGGCGCCGCGCGTGGCCGCGGCCGGGATGACCGATATTGGCACGCCCCGCGCGGCAGCCGTCTGAACAGCCGACTCAAGTCCGGGTCCAGCGCCCGCGCCGTCGGATATCAGCACCAGCTGCCCGCCCGCGTCGGGGTCGAGCAGGCCCAGCGCGGTCAGGATTCCCGCCTCGTAGTTGCTGTCGTATCCCGGCAGGTCGGAGCGCAAGGGCGGCGCCTCCTCCAGGCGCTGCGGCGCCGCCAACACCGCGGTGCTGGAGCCAAACTGCACGGCCCCCACCGGCGCGTCCGCCCCGAACGCGTGAACGAATGCGTCAATGATCCCGTGGGCATTCGCGCGCTCGGCCAGGAGCATGCTGTCGGACGTATCCACGACAAAGACCGTGGCAGGGCGCGTATCTCGTCCGATAGCGAAACCGGCCAGGGCGAGAACCAATGCGGTCAGGCCGATCAGTCTCAGCAGGGCCGCCAGTCCCAGCCGGATCCGGGAGAGACGCGTAACGCTGAGTGCCGTCACCCAGATGGCGACGGGCAGCGCTGCCAGCAGAATCAGCAACCACGGGCGTTCCAGGACCACGGGTCAGCGAACTCCCCGGACGCGATGGAATATCCACCACTCGACCAGCACGAGGGCCAGCGCCAGGACGGCCAGCCACGGCCACAGCTCCGTCTGATCCTGGATGCGCTGGGATGAGTCAACCGCTGCGCTCGGTCCCGCCGAATCCCCGCCACGCACCGTTCGAGTCGCCAGCCCTGGGGCAAATTCGATCGACGTCTGGGCCATCAGATCCTGACCCACGAACTGGCGAACCGTATAGACGCCGGGGACCGTCACCTCAAGGACCGCCGGCTCCGGCACCGTGAACTCAGTCGAGTCCCCACCCGGATTCGTGACAGCCACTCGATCGGCCCGCGGATGCGGGATGAGCCGGGCCGGTCGTCCCGGTTCCAGGTCTGCCCCGTCCGGCAAGGGCGCAAATGGATCGGCCCAACGCACGACGTTGGACCAGAACACCGGAAACCAGGGCGCTTGCGTTACCCCGGGGCCGGCCACGTCGAATCCGATCACGGCGGTGCGGCGACCATAAACAACCCCGTGCGCGAGCAACGCGCGCTCGCCCACGCTCAGGTCCACCTGCGCCCAGGGCGGAACCGCATAGGTCACGTCCGAGTCGGACACCAGGTCGCCAACGTCGATCGACTTCAGGAGCGGGCTGTCCGCCACCGCCAATGGACGCGTGTTGGCATTGGCCGGCGAATCGAGGCCAAGTGCCGGCATGGCCCGAGGCTGGACGAAAACGGCAGAGGCCGGGGGCAGAAACTCGGGCGTGAACCCCTGGAACACGTAGAAGTCCGCGGACGAGTTCGCCTGGTCGTACGAATCGACAGCTATGGCCTGCGCCGTCACCGCCGGCACGGCCTGCAATGCCCGAACGATTGGCCAGGGTTCGTTGCCGACCACCACCACCGACAGCTCCGACGGCTCGGCCAGCGAGGCAAACGCCAGGTCGTCGGTCGGCAGCCTGTCATCGGGCGCGCGAACCTCGGCCTGGTAGCCCGGCGCCGCCGGCAGGTCGTCGAACACCAGGATCTCGCGTGCCCCGGCGGCCAACTCGATCGCCCTGCTCGTTGGGGAGCCCCGCCCTGCCGATACCAACACCTCGGCCACGGCGCCTGCGGTTCCGTCATTTCGGACCGCGACCACGCCCTGCACGGCATCTCGGTCATCGAGGCGTCGCCGTACCTGGAATGACGCCAGCGCGACGTTCGGCGCCGGCTCACCGACGACGACCGTCCGGACCCCGGCGTATACCGGATCCGAAGCCTCGGCCGGCGGTTGATCTGTAAAGAGCGCCACGATGCCGCCCGCTGCCGGGTTGGCCAGCGAGCGCGCCATGTCCAGCGCCGCGTCCAGCCGTCCGTGCGAAGCTTCGGCTCGTATCCCGCTGAGCAATCGGGTCACTTCGCCGCGATCGCTGGTCTGCGCTGCAAGCGTTCGCGGAACAGCGCCCGCGGTAATCAGCGACACGCGCCGCTCGTCTTCGAGCGAGTTCACAAACGCGGCGGCCTCAGCGCGGGCGAGCTCGATTCGCTGTCTTCCGTCTCCGTCGGCCATGGCCATCGACGCCGAAACGTCCATCACGAGCGCGACCGGCGGTCCCAGTTCCACCGTTGCCAGGCGCTCGGGCCGCGCCAGCACCAGCGCAAACACCACCACAGCCAGCAACTGGAGCAGAAGCACGGAGTGCCGGCGCAGCCAGGCCAGCCAGGTGTCGTCGGCCCGCGCGCGAATCGTGCGCCGCCAGACGAACAGCGAGGCCACCACGAGGCGCTGTCGACGCGGACGCAGCAGGAAAAACGCCAGCACCGCCAGGGTCAGCCCCGCCCAGGCGAAGGCCAGCGGCGCCGCCCAGGTCACGCCAGCGTTCCGTGCTCGCGCAGGCGCCGCAGCACGATGTCCTCCACCGGCCAATTGGACCGGATCGGCACATAGCGCACGTGCCGGCGATGACAGAAGCGCTGCAAGTCGCTGGTCCAGTCGCCGATCGCCTGGCGGTACGCGCGCAACAGATCCCCGTCGCCAAGCACTTCCAGCGCGTCGCCGCGTTCGGCGTCGACGAGTTCCACCTCATCGGCAAAGGCCGGATTGACGAACTCGTCGTCAAGCACGTGGATCACCGTCACTTCGTGACCTCGCTGGGCAAGCGACCCGATGGCCCGCGGCGCGTCAGGAGCGAGGAGATCGGAAGCGAGCACGGCAACCCCATGGGGGAGCGCGCGGGCGTTGTAGGCGGTAACGGCACGCGAAAGCCCCGTCTCACCGGATGGTCGTTGGCGGTCCAGGAACTCGAACAAGCGGGCGACGTAGGCCTCCCCTTGCCGGGGAGCGAAGGTCTCGCCAAGGTCGTTGCCGAGTGCCGCCCCAGCAACGACGTCGCGGCTCGCCAGGGCCGTCCACCCCAGCGCGGCCAATACGGCTTGCGCGGCTACCAGTTTCGCCGGTGCGCCGGATGCCATCGAACCGCTGACGTCCAGCAGCAGGTGCACAACCAGCGTCTCTTCCGACTCCCGGACCTTGACGAATAGCTCGTCGGTACGGGCGTAGATGTTCCAGTCGATCTGGCGGTAGTCGTCGCCCGGGCTGTAGGACCGGTGGTCGGCGAATTCCAGCGATGAGCCGGTTGCCCGGCTGCGCCGTCCTCCCGTATGCAGGTGCCCGTGCGGACGCTGCGAAACCAGCGAGAGGTTGGCCAGCTTGGCGCGCAGCGCGGCGTCTGGCGCAAACGCCGGCAACGCGGTGCCGGCGCTGCGCTCAGTCACCTGCTCGGCGGGTTGACATCAGGATGGCGTCCAGGATCTGCTCGGCCTGGACGGCGTCGGCCTCGGCCTCAAAATTCAACAGCAGCCGGTGGCGCATCGCCGGGCGGGCTGCGGCACGAATATCGTCGAATCCCACGTTGTATCGCCCATCCAGCATCGCGTAGACCTTGGCGGCCAGCACCATGGCCTGGGCCGCCCGAGGCGAGCAGCCGTAGCGCACGTATTGGCGAGTCAGCTCGTGGGCGGTCGGATCCTCGGGATGCGTGGACTTGACCAGGTCCACGACGTAGCTCGCGACGTGCGGGGCAATGGCCACGCGTCGCGCAAACGCGCCCATCGCCAGCAGGTCGTCGCCCGTCGCCACGCGAGTGACCTCGGGCTGGGCCGCCCCGGTGGTCCGATCCAGGATCTCGCTCAGATCCTCTGCCGTCGGATAGTCCACCACAAGCTTGAACATGAATCGGTCCACCTGGGCCTCGGGCAGCGGATAGGTGCCTTCCATCTCGATGGGGTTCTGCGTCGCCATCACAAAGAAGGGCGGGTCCAGGACGTAAACCTCGCGCGCCACGCTGACCTGGCGCTCCTGCATGGCTTCCAGCAGCGCCGCCTGGGTCTTTGGCGTGGCCCGGTTGATTTCGTCGGCCAGCACCAGGTTGGCGAACACCGGCCCCGGCTCGAAACGAAATGTGCGCTGCCCGTCCGTCCCGTCCATCACCACGTTCGTGCCGGTGATGTCGGCCGGCATCAGGTCGGGCGTGAACTGGATGCGGCTGAAACGCAGATCGATCGCTCGGCCAAGGGCGCGCACCAGTTCGGTCTTGCCGAGCCCTGGCACGCCCTCGATCAGCACGTTGCCGCCGGCGATCAGACAGACCACCGTGTCCCGCACAATCTCGCGCTGGCCGACGATGAGCTTCCCAACCTCGTCGACGATCGCGGCGGCCTGGTCGCGGTATGTGCGGGCGAGTTGCTCGGTCGCCTCGGACCCGTTCACGGCGGTGGTCATGGTTCGCTGAAGTAACGATCCAACATTGGCAGCATATCGAGTGGCACATTCCGAGCCACGTCCGGCCGCCCGACGGCGAACCCGCGGTCGCCGGCCGAGGCCTCGAATCCTGACGATCCGCCGGGTCCAAGTTCCAGAACCGGACGCTCGATCACTTCGGCGCCCTCCTCGGTCGGCTTGATTTCAACGATCTCAAGTTGGCCGTCCACGTTGAGCCGCTGTTCGGGCGCCAGGGTTTCCAGCGTGCCCTCCAGCGCCTGTCCGCTCGCTACCGAGTCGCCGCCGCCCTCCGATCCGGTCGTGCCCTCCGCACTGCCCTCGGTCGCCGCCGCGGCAGCAGCGGCCGCCGCGTCCCCCAGCGAATCCCCCTCGGCTCCAGGCAGGCCGTCCCCGCCCAACGACTCGGCTTCAGCAAGTTGGCGCGCAAGCTGATCGAGTTGCGCTTCGAGTCCTCTGTCGGCCTGAACCGTGGCCCCAGCGGTTTCGATCTCCTGGGCCAGTTGCGACAGCGCACTGCGGGCGTCAGCCAGCCGCCCGGCTTCCAGCGCGTCCGCCGCCGCCCGCAACTGGTTCGCCAGTCCCTCGTCCAGGCCCTCGGCGCGTTCCGACGCTTCCCTCAATCCGTCCGCCAGCTCATCCATGCGCGTGCTGTTCATGCCGGATATTTGCTCGCCCAGCTCGCGCGCTTCCCCCGCGGCGGCCTGGAAATCGCCGCTGTCGAGAGCTCGGCCAAGACGTCGGCCCTCGGCTGTTCGCCGCAACGCCTCGCCGGCCGCCTCGGCGGCCAGCGCCGCGGGCGCGGCCTCGGGATCGCGCTGGCGCTCCAGTTCAGCCATCGCCGCTCGAATCTGGTCGATCTGCGCCAGCACGGCCGGATCCGCGAGCGCGGGCGCCGCGCCGTCTTCCGCGCTACCCAGGCTCTCCGCCAGCGCCGAAGGCGGCGGTGGTTCGCCCAGGCGAGGCAGCACGTCTGTGGTCGCGGCCAGCATGCCGAGAGCCAGGGCCGCGACCACAGA
>VXPS01000072.1 GCA_009839425.1 Chloroflexota bacterium | reverse complement strand
GCGTGCGGTGCTTTTTGTGCACACCCCACCGGGGGGGGGGGGGCCGGTTGGGGACGAGCGTTGCGGCGCAAATAGCTCAGATCGACGGGTTGCGGCTGGCGGCGGTAGCGGATCCGAACGCGGGCAATGGGGTGGCGGCTCTAACGGCGGCCGGCTGGGCGGAGGGGCAGTGGCGGCAGTGCGAGGGCGCGGGCGAGGCGCGAGGGGCGCTTGAGGCCGGGGCGGCTGTGCTGGCGCCGGACGCGGAGGTGTTGGAGTCGGCGCCTATCGACGTGTTGGTGGAAGCAACCGGGATTCCGGAGGTGGCGGCTCGCAACGCGTGGAACGCGATGCGGCAGGGGCATCACGTGGCGATGGTGACGGTGGAGGCCGACGTGAGCTGCGGGTGGGCGCTGGCGCGCGAGGCGCGGCGGCAGGGAGTGGTCTACAGCCTGGCGGCGGGCGATCAGCCGGTGGCGATCATGGAGCTGTTCGACTGGGCCAGGGCGCTGGGCCTGGAAATCGTGGCGGTTGGGCGCGGGACGCGGCGGTACCCGGCGGACCGGCACGGGGATCCGGAGCGGGCGCTGGCGAGGCTGGGCTACGACGCGGAGGCGGGGGAGCGGCTGCGGCTGAATGCGCAGATGTACAACTCGTTTCGCGACGGCTCGAAGGCGCAGATCGAGATGTGCGCGGTGTCGAACATGACGGGGCTGCCGCCGGATCGCCGGGGGATGCATGAGCCGTCGGTAGGGCTAGACGGCTTGCCCGACTTGCTTGCGCCGAGCGGAGACGGCGGGCTGTTGGAGAATTCCGGTGTCGTGGATCTGGCAAATGGGGTGGGAGCGGACGGAGAGTCGGAGCTGCCAGAGAACATCGCGGACGGGGTGTGGGCGGTCGTTACTTCGGCAGACGGGCACATTCGGGAGGACATGCAGATCCATGGGACGCGGGTTTCAGCGGATGGTCGAAGGATGGCGCTGTTTCGGGAATACCACCTGTGCGGGATCGAGACGCCGCTGAGCATTGCGCAGGCAGCTCTGCTGGGAGCGTCCTCCGGACATCCACACGAAACGCCGACTTCGGAGGTGCTGGCGTATGCGAAGCGCGACCTGCGGCCGGGGGACAGGCTGGACGGTTCGGGCGGGCGGCTGGTGTACGGGCTGATCGATCGGGCCGAGGCACTTGCAGCCGAGGGGGTCTTGCCGCTGGGGCTCTCGTACGGGGTGACCGTGCGTGAAGCGGTGGCGGCGGATCAGCCGATACCGGCGGGTGCGGTAGAGGTGAATGACGAGTCGTTTGTGGCGAAGCTGCGATCGATGGCAGGCGAGCCGTAGCTGACCCGCCGATTCACATACCGACTATCTGCGCGGTAGCTCGGGACTGAATCGGTCTAGTCGATGGGTTGGTGGAAGTAGAAGCAAAGGCCGTCGGGGGCGACGAGGAAGAAGACGCTCATCTTTTGGCCGCCGTGGTCGTCGATGCGTGATTCGCCGGGCGAGAGGCCGCCGGCTTCGAGCTCGCGGCGGGCGCGGTCGATGTCGGTGACGAGGATGGCTGCGCCGTCGTTGCTGGCATCGCCGCCGTTGATGGCGAAGCCGATTTGGACGCCGTCGCGCTGCATGATGACGGTTGGGACGGGGTCATCGCGCCGTTCGAGCTCGGTCAGGCCGAGGGCGTTGGCGTACCACTGGGAGGCTTGATCCAGATCCTCCACGGGGAGCGCCAAGACGTCGTCCTGGTAGGGACGGGCCGCTTTGAAGAGTGGTTGGGTGGTCATGGCCGGGTTCCTCCGCCGTCGACGCGGCGGATTCGAAAGGTCGTATGGGCAGAGCGTACAACTGGTGATTCGACAGAGGCCTGGTCAGACCTCGCGGTAGCGGACGCAGGTGACAAGGTGGTCGTTGACGAGGCCAGCGGCCTGCATGAAGGCGTAGCAGATGGTGGGGCCGACGAACTTGAAGCCGCGGCGCTTGAGGTCGCGGCTCATGGCGCGGGACGTGTCGGTTTCGGCGGGGATGTCATCGAGGGTGCTGTAGGCGTTGCGAAGCGGGCGACCGTCGACGAAGGACCAGAGGAGCGCGTCGAGCGAGCCGAGTTCGTCGATGACGCGCAGGGCGGCCCGGGCGTTGCCGACGGTGGACTGGATCTTGGCGCGGTTGCGGATGATGCGGGGGTCGGCGCGGCGGGCTTCAACGTCGGCGGGGGTGTAGGCGGCGATGCGCTCGAGGTCGAAGTTGTCAAACACCTCGCGGTAGCCCTGGCGGCGGTGCAGGACGGTGCGCCAGGAGAGGCCGGCCTGGGCGCCCTCCAGGGTGAGGAGTTCGAAGAGGGCGCGATCATCGTGGAGGGGAACGCCCCACTCCCGGTCGTGGTAGGCCTGCATCAGGGGGTCGTCGCCGGCCCAGGGACAGCGGGGGCGGGTCATGTCGCTTCGATCAGATCGCGGGCGTAGCGCACCAGGTGGACGGGGCCGTGCCAGTCGTGGGTGTCTTCGGCGCCGTCAAGCGCCCAGCCGTTGGCCTCGTAGAACCGGCGGGTTGGCGTCAGGTCACGCATGGTCCAGAGGACGGCGGCGCGATAGCCACAGGCGCCGAGTGCCGCTGTCAGGGAGGCGAGCAGCGCCCGTCCCACGCCGCGATCCTGCCAGTCAGGATGGACATAGAGCGCGCGGATCTCACCCGCGCCGGCCGTCAAATCCTCGTCACGCGCCGGTTCGGCCATGCCCATCCCGATGATCGCGTCGCCGGCGCAGGCCACCATCACCGACGATCGTTCGACGTCCCGGATCGCGTCGCGGCAGCGCTGGATTCGGTGAGGCGGGAGCGTGAGACCGTCGAGGAATTGGTCCGAGACGATGCCACGGAAGCAGGCCTTCCAGGTGGCGATGCGGACGGCCTCGAAGGCCTCGACGTCGTCGAGGGTGGCGGGGCGGACCGTCCAAGGCCGCAGCCGGGTCACGGCTGCTCGATCAAGTCGCGTGCATAGCGGACCAGGTGCACACGTCCTTGCAGGTCGAGGCTGTCTTTCGCACCGTCCAACTCCCAGCCATTGGATTCGTAGAAGCGGCGGGTGGGCAGGCGGTCTCGCAGGGTCCAGAGAATGGCGCTGCGGTAGCCGAGGGCGCGCAGACTGGAGGTCAGGCGCTCAAGCAATGCACGGCCGACGCCACGGCCCTGCCATTCGGAGAGCACGTAGACCGCGAAGACCTCGCCCGTTCGCGCAGGTAACTGATCATCTTCGGGCGGTCCGGCGAAGCCCATGCCGATGATCCGGGAGCCGACGACGGCTACGAGGCTCCTGCCCACCTCGGCGCGTTCAATGCCCGTTCGAAGCCCGGCCACTCTGGACGACTTGACCGTGAGACTGTCGAGGTAGTCGTCAGGAACAATCCCCCGGTAGCAGGCTTTCCAGGTGGCGATGCGGACGCTCTCGATGGCCTCGGCATCGTCGGGGGTGGCAGGCCGCACCGTCCAGGGCTCAGCGAGGTTGGTAGTCACGACTCTTCGCACCTCCCCGGAATCCTAAGGCCGCCAGGTTCCGGCACGTCGCAGGAAGACGCTGGGATCGTTGCGCCACTCGGCATAGCCGATGCGCCGGTTGTCGGTCAGCCAATTGATCTTCGCGTCGATACAGGCCGCCAGTTCCCCCGCATCCGCGGCGAGCGCGAAGCCGCCGTACTCCACCGCAGTGTCGAGCGCCGCGACTTCGAATGCGTCGCCCGACGCATGCACGGCGTCACGATTGCCAATCTCGCCACGCGCCAGGGCGTCAATATGACCGTCGCGCAGCGCCTGCAGCAGCTCCGTTTCCCCACTCTCTTCACCCAGGTAGACGACCTGCGGCATGTCCAGCGCCGGCGGCTCCAGGCGCTGACGGCCCTCCAGGTCTGGCGAAACGCCGGCCGCCGTGATGACGTAGGCCGCACTGCCGTCCGCGACCACCATCCCCGACCGTGTGTGCACCCGAGTTCCGGCGGCCAAGACCCCGGCCGAGTCGACCAGGCCCGTCAGCTCCAAGAGGCGCGCTTCTCCCGTGGTGCCGGCCAGGGCGCCGATTCGATGCCGGCTGGTCAGGTGATCGTAGCTGGAGAATCGGTCGGCCTGGCCAGCGCGCACGAGGAGCGACTGGCGAAAGGTGATGTGTCCGGACGTGAAACGCACGACCTGAGCGCCAGTCGCGTTCCGGGTCCGTGAGTCCAGGATGGTGATACCGCCGCCAACCATGTCGATGTCGTCACCGGCGGGTGTGAGCCAGATGTCGTCCCAGGGCTGAATGGGGTGGCGGCTAAAGGACAGTCCAGCGCCATCCAGGGCTTCCAGGGCGGTCAGCAGATCGGCCTCGTACCCGCGATGCTGCCGGAATCCCGCAGCGCCCGGGTCGGGATCGGCGCTGTAGCTGACGGACTCGAAGAAGGCGTAGAAGCCGACGTGAAGCGCCCGCCCGTCGGACGTACAGGGGGCCGACAACGGGTCGTCGTGCGCCGGCGGTCCGCAGGCGGCCAGGGTGTGCATCAACGCGAGCGCGACGATTGACCAGGCGCATCGAGTGAATGCGCGAGCGGTGTGAACTGGCAGGTGGATCATGGCGCCGCATCCAGACTACGGACGTATCGAACGGCCGGCGTGGACATTGGTCGAGGACCGTGGACATCGAAGTCGCCGTGCCGGTCGAGTGTCCAACTGTTGGCTTCGCAAAACGCGCGGGCGGCGGGGTTGTCGCGAAGGGTCCAGAGGATAGCCGACGTGTTCCTGTGTGACGTTGAGCCAGTCGAGAGAGACATCCGGCAGCAGGCCGCGGTACACCTGCTTCCAGACGATCACGCGCAGCGTTTCGATGGCCTCGGCGTCATCAGGGGTTGCCGCGCGGATCGACCTCGTCGCGGCAGGTTTCGCGTGAGCGGCTATTGCACGATGCATCGAAGCTTTGACTGTAGCCCAGGCGCTGGGGATTCAGGTTCCTGAGGCGGTGCATACCCAGTTCCAGGACGACGAGTGGCCTGAGACGCAGATGAGGTGGACGGAGGGGTCGGGACAGTCGCTCTCCAACAGATTTCCGCGAAGATTGCGGCGGGCGGAACGCACGGTCGTATATTCTTTCGGTACTGAACTGTAGGTCCTTCAGCCGGCTTGGAGGTTAGACATGGCCGTGAGCACACTTCGCACGCTTACGCAGGCACAAGTTGATCAATTCATGCGCGATGGGTTCACGGTCGTCGAAGACCTGCTGGACGCCGACGAGATCGCGGATCTGGCCGAGCGGGCGGACCTGATTGCGTCCGGCCGGGCGGATCACGTCGTCGAGGGCATCGTCCAACTGGAGCAGCCGTTCCGCGAGGCCGAGGACAAGGTTGACGACCGCGTGATGGCGACGCGCAAGCTGGCGCACATCGTTCCGGAGGACGAGGTGCTGCGGGCGCACGCGCGCAACCCCAAGATCGTGGACGTGATCGCGGACCTGATGGACACGGACGACATCACGCTCTACGGCGATCAACTCTTTATGAAGCCGCCGCGGCATGGATCGGCGAAGGAATGGCACCAGGACTCGGCGTCGTTCAAGAACATCTTCCCGATGGACCTGATTTCGGCCTGGACAGCGATCGACAACGTGACGATCGAGAACGGCTGCCTGTGGATGGTTCCGGGGAGTCACCGCTGGGCGATCATTTCGCCGACGTCGCGGCCGACGATCGAAGGGCAGTTCGGGGGTGATTACCCGACCGTGCCGGTGCCACTGCGGCCCGGGAGTGTGAGCTTTCACCACAGCCTGACCTACCACGCCAGCGGGCCGAACGAGACGGACACGCGGCGGCGAGGCTTTGCCACGCACTACATGCGGTCGAACTCGATCAACGACAAGGAAATCCCGGGCGCACCGACGGTGCGGGGCTACACGCACGTCCGCGGGAAACGGATTCCGGGGACGGTGTCGGACGAGGTGTTTGACGTCTAGCTGAATCGAGGTCGTCGCCCGACACGGCGCCGAGGCGCGTGGTGCCGCGCTTCGCCTAGCCTGACGGCGGTTCGTTGACGGCGATCAGGCGTAGCAAGCGGCCGCCGTTGTCGTCGGTGACGTACAGCTCGCCGTCACCGCCTTCGCCAAACGTGGGGATCAGGAAGTCGAAGTCGGCTCGTTGGACCATCTGCCAGGCGCCCTGATCGTCGAGGTGGAGCGTCCAGACGCGGCCGCTGCAGTAGTCGCCAAAGATGTAGGCGCCAGCAAGTGCGGGGAAGGCCTGGCCGCGGTAGACGTAGCCGCCGGTGATCGAGCAGCCGAATTCACGTCCGTACTCCGCGATTGGAATCTGCAAGCCCTCGGTTGCACAGCCCGTCACGACGGGCGGGTAGCAGGCGCTGCCTTCCATGATGTTCCAGCCGAAGTTGAGGCCACCACGCAGCGGCGCCAGGGCCAGGTGGACCTCTTCAAGGTCGTTCTGACCCACGTCGGCAAGCCACAGGTCGCCGGTGACCCGGTCGAACGAGAAGCGCCAGACGTTGCGGAGGCCGTAGGCAAAGATCTCGGAACGCTTGTCGGGCTGGTTGATGAACGGGTTTTCGACCGGAACGGCGTAGCCGGCGTCGGTATTGATATCGATTCTCAGCAGCGAGCCGAGCAATGTGCCTGCGTTTTGACCGTGTCCCAGGGGGTCGCCGCCGGAGCCGCCGTCGCCAGCCGAGATGTAGAGGTAGCCGTCCTGCGGGCCGAAAGCAATCATGCCGCCGTTGTGGTTCTGGTAGGGCTGCTCAATCTGTAGGAGCACTCGCTCGGACTGCGGGTCGGCCCTGGCTTGCCCGGGATCGGCGGTGAATTCGGAGACGACGGTGTCGCCGTTGTGGTCGGTGTAGTCCACGAAGATGCGGCCATTGGTCGGATAGCCGGGATGGAAGGCGACGCTGAAGAGGCCTTGCTCATAGGCCTCAGACCGCACGCGGTCAGCGATGTCGAGGAAGGGCTCGTTGCGGACCTGGCCGTTCTGTACGACCAGAATTCGGCCACCCTTCTCGACGACGAACAGCTGACCGCTGGCGTCGTCCGCATGGCCGACGAAAATGGGGCGATCGAACCCCGTGGCAACCACCTGTGCGTCAAGGCGCAGGTCGCTGGGAAGGGCTGACCTGGGAATCGACACAACTTCGGGCGTGGGCACCGGGGTTGCCGTAGGCGTGGGGTCTGGCGTCGGCTCGGGCGTCGCAGGCGGGACCGGTGAGTCCGAGGCAGTTGGCGCTGACGCGACCTCGACACCGGCCGTTGGTGTCGGTTCAACCGTAGCCGTGGGCGTTGGGGCCGGCACAACGAGCGTCGGCACGGCCGTTGCCTGAGCGCTGGTCTGAACGGGCGCGGGGGGCGTCGCCGGCGCCTGCGAACCGGATGGCGCCTCAGCGGCTTGGGTCGTTGGTGCCTGACCATCAGCGGCTGCAGGTGCCGCAGGCTGGCCGGGCAACGACACGACGGCGGGAGGCGGCGTTGAGGGCGCCGGTTGCCGCTCAATCGCGGGTGACGACGCCGGCTCGCAGGCAGCGGCCAGGAGAATTACCGCGAGGGCGGCGAGCGTTCGTCGCATAGGGTCAACCTTACGGCACAGGACACATCTGTACCGTGAGATGCGTTGCCGGGTCGGCAGGATTGAACGAGCGAACAGCGCAGCGCACACTCGGCGGGCGTGAAAGATTGGCGGGGAGCGGCCGATGGGACGACTTGAAGGCAAGCGCGCGCTGATTACGGGCGGCGGTCGCGGTATTGGCGCCGGAATCGCTCGTCGGTTTGCCTCCGAAGGGGCGCACGTGATCCTGACCCAGCGAGACGTGGGCCTGCTGGAAGCCACCGCTGACGGAATCCAGGGGGACGGCGGAACGGTCACATGGTTCCCAGGCGACGTGGGAACGCCGGCCAGCGCGGCGGCGATTGTGGACGAAGCACTGGAGCGGGTTGGGTCACTGGACATCCTGATGAATAACGCTGCTCGCACCGGCCAGGTCGGTCCGTTCCTGGAGGTCGCGCTGGAGGACTGGCATAGCTACATCGATACGAATCTGACCGGAGCGTTTGTCGTGGCGCAGGCGGTGGCGCGGCACATGGTGGATGCGGGCATTGAGGGGCGGATAGTCAACACGGGGTCGGTGGATTCGTTTGCGTCCGAGGCCAATGCCTCGCCCTACGCGGCAAGCAAAGGCGGACTATGGCTGCTGACGCGGGCGATGGCGGTGGACCTGGCGCCGTACGGCATTGCGGTGAACCTGATCGCACCGGGACCGATTCGGGTGGAGCGTTCGGAGGTGCGGGCACGCGACCCCGAAATCCGGGCGAAGCGGGAACGTGTGTTACCGCAGGGCGCCTATGGCATGCCCGAAGACGTGGCGGCAGCGGCCGTGTATTTGGCCAGTGACGAGTGCCGCTATGTGACCGGGAGTGCGATTACGGTGGACGGCGGGGGTCGGGCGTTTCTGCCGTTCTAGATCAACGGTGTGGCAGGCCATCGAATTGCTGACTCGCTGCGCCAACCTTTTGGCCATCCTGCGGCTCTTTAAAGCAAATGAGTGCAGCACAGTTGGACCCAAACCGATGGCGGAATGCGGGGGCGTATGAATCTGCCGCATTGCGTTCAATCGTCCTCCTGGCAGCCGCTCGGAATACGGATGCTTTCGAGGAATTGGTCAGGCGCTACCGGCCGATGGCGCTTGGCTATGCATGGAGCCGGCTGGGCGACCAGCAGTCGGCGGAAGACGCGGTGCAGAACGCCTTTATTGCTGCCTGGCGCTCGCTGGACCAGATCCGGGATCCCGACCGATTTCCGGGCTGGCTGCGGCGGGTGGTGCACTCGCACTGCGAGCGCCTGCGTCGTGTTCCGCGCGTGCCGACGGTTGAACTGGATGACATCGCCCACGCCTCCGCCCCGGCGACCGACGCTGAGGGTGTTGGCCGCGCGGCGCGTCTGGAGGAAGCGGTCGCGACGCTGCCGGACAGGCTGCGCGACGTCGTCACGTTGTTCTACTACGGCGAGCGCTCGATGCGCGAGGTGGGACGTTTTTTGGGGTTACGAGAATCGACCATCAAGCGCCGCCTCTACGAGGGCCGCCAGAAACTCAAAGCAACGCTGGCGGACGCCGATGACGCTGGATGGCCAGATCCCAAATCAAACCGAGAGGATGCGCTTGTGGACAAAGTGATGCGGCTGATTGCGCCGGCGATGACGGACGCTCTGTGGCAGGACAACCCGGGCGCCTGGGACTGCGATCCGGCGGATATCTGGGCGATGTTGTGCGCGGCCCTGATGGGTGACGCCGGACGGGTGCGCGCTCTGGCCAAGCGGGCGCCAGACCTGGTGCGGGCCGAGTATTGGTACACGCAGCCGCTGCACTTCGCGGTTCGCGAGGGGCACGCCGACGTTGTGCGGGCACTGCTGGAACTGGGCGCAGACCCGAGCTACCGCCGTTACGCCCACGAGCCGCTGGCCACGGTCGCACGCGACCGCGGACACGAGGGCGTGGCTCGAATCATCGAGGACGCGCGGGTGGCGCTGGGGCTGGGCGTCGAGCCGCACGAAGTGCACACCGCCGCCACGGCTGGGGACGCGGATCGGTTGCGAGCACTGCTCAACGGCAACCGCTCGCTGTTGGACTGCGGGGATGACGAGGGTTTCACCGCGCTGCATCGGGCTGTCGAAGCCGGGCAGGCTGAATGCGCAATGCTTCTCCTTGAGTTCGGCGCGCCGCCAGACGCCATTCAGGCGGGCGGCGGGGGGAACCGGTCAGACGCCTGGTACCGCCCGGCGGGCCAGCGGCCGATCGACCTGGCACTGAAGCGCAATGACTTCGACATGGTTCGGGAGTTGTTGGCCGGTGGGGCCGCACTGACGATCGAAGTAGCGGCGGCGATGGGCGACGACGAAGAGGTTGGGCGAATCCTGGATTCCGACCCGGCTGCTCTGAGTGCTCTTGGCGATGAGGCCGGGCGGCCGATGGGGGAGGCGGCGCGGCGAGGGCACATGGGCGTGGTCCGCACACTGCTTGCGCACGGGGTCGATCCGAACTTGCGCGAGGGGCGCGACGCTCCGCAGGGGACGGCGCTCTGGCACGCGGCGCAACGCGGGGATAGCGGAATGTCCCGGATGCTGCTGGAGGCGGGTGCGGACCCCAACACCGTTATTGAGTCCTCGGGTACGGCAGCGTGGATGGCGAAGGAACCGGAGTTGCGACGAATGTTTGAGTCGCACGGCGGGTGCTTGGACGCGAGCTTGCAGCTGTTGGACGGCAATGACGCGGCGGTGCTGGCGATGGCGGACGATGACCCGGATGCCGTGAGTACGCACGGGTGCGGCGGGATCTTCACGATGGCCGTCTCGTTCAAGCGGCGCGACCTGCTGCAGCCGCTGCTGGACCGAGGTGCGCGCGTGCCCGATGTCGTGACCGGCTGCCGGACCTACCTGTGGAACACACCTGATATGACACGCGTGCTGCTGGAGCACGGCATGAACCCGAATCTGCCCAATTGGCAGCGGGTGACGCCGCTGCATGACATCTGCAGCCGCGGTGGGCGCGGCCGGCCGGACGCAAACCGGCATGAGCTGCTGGACTTGTTTCTGGAGTTTGGCGCCGACATCAATGCAGTGGACGAGGAGTATCGTTCGACACCACTGGGCTGGGCAGCGCGAAGCGGGCTGCCTGACATGGTTGAGTTATTGCTGGCGCGAGGGGCCGATGCGAGCCTGGCTGGGGAGCCCTGGGCAACACCGCTGGAGTGGGCGCAGCGACGCGGGCACTCCGATGTCGAGTCGCTGCTTCGATCAGGTGGTGCGAGCTAGATCGGGTCGAGGGGGTAGATGGGGCGGCGGAGGCGGTGGTAGGTGAGGTCGCGGGGGTCGTGGGATTGGACTGCGGGGAAGGCGATGCGGTGGACCTGGGTGGCGATGGGGCCGTAGGCGGCGCGGAAGTGGTTTGAAGATTTCACGCCAATCCAGCGCAAGGCCGTGGGTTCGAGGCCGAGCGTGCGGGGGCACTCCAGGCTGAAGATCTGCAGGCGGTTGGTGGTGACGGCGACGCGGACGCCGCCGATGCGGAGCAAGGCGGTCGGCCCGAATTTCTGGGTGAGGCCGGTCATCATCGGTCCGCGGATGACGAATTCGAGATTGAGCAGCCGTTCGACGGTGGCGCGGGCGTGTACGGGTGGGCCCTGGTCGGGGTGCGACCTGCCGCCGATGGCGACTTCGACTTCAGCATCGTGCCCGGCGGCCTGGGCGAGTTTGACGGTCTCGGGATCGCAGATAGTGAGGACGAGCGCGTCCTGGAGATCCTGCTGGATGAAGGCGCGCAGCATGCCGGTGGAGTCGCCGGGGGCGCCGCCGCCGGGGTTGTCCTGGCCGTCGGCGATGACGATGGTTCCGGGTCCGGCCGACTGGGCTTCGGCAAAGGCGTCGTCGAACCGGACCAAGTCGACCAGGAACTGCTGACGCTGACTGAAGACCCAGTCGGCGTAGGCCTTCGCTTCGCGCCGGGCCCTGGCGGGGTCACCATCAGTTACCACGACGACGGAGGTGCCGGCTTCGGGAATGTCCGCCCAGGCGAAGCCGGGGTTTACCGAGGCGGTAAGGATGCCGGGCTGAGCTTCGAGCTCGTGGGCGCGGGCGACGATGCCATCGAATGGCTCGAAGCCGGTGACGTTCCCGCCGGCCCAGAGAAGGGGCAGAAGCTCGACGGCCATGGTGGGGCGAATCTCGCCGCGAAGCGTGCGGACGATGAGGTCGGCGGCTTCGCGGCCGCGTTCGCGGAAGTCGACGTGGGGGTAGGTGTCGCAAGGGATGATGACGTCAGACAGCTCGGCCATGGTGTCGCTGATGTTGGCGTGCAGGTCGAGGGTGACGATGACCGGGCGGTCGGGTCCGAGGATGGCGCGGACGCCGCGGAGGAGATCGCCTTCGCCGTCGTCGATGCCCTCGATGACCATGGCGCCGTGAAGGTCCAGCAAGGCGCCGTCGACCGGCATGGCGGATTCGAGACGTTCGAGGAACTCGGACTTGAGGCGGGTCCAGGCGTCGGCATGGACGGGACCGGAGGGTTCGGCGAAGGTCCAGAGGAGCGGGACCAGGTTGTAGCCGTGGGTTGCGGCGGCGTCGATAAAGCCGCCGCAGCCGGTGTTGGTATCGCGCATGGCCTCGATGAGCTCGGGGCCGCGGTGGAAGCCGCGGGAGGCTTCGGAGAACGCCTCGTACGGCGTCTCGATGGGCGTGAAGGTGCTGGACTCGTGCCCGATGTTGCCGGTGGCTATGCGCATGACGCGGCTCCGGGGCGTGGATTGGGGGGAGTGTAGCGACGCAGCAACGCTAGGCGCCCTGAAAGGGTTTGAGCCGGGCCTCGCGCACCAGCGACAGTACACGGGCATGCGCTTCGGGCGACACGGCTGCAATGACGCCACCACGGATCAACGGGTCAGGCGAGTTGAAGGTGTGTGGGCGGCTCTGGAAGTCAGTTACCAAGCCACCGGCCGCTCCCAGGATTGCGGCGTGCGGCGCCAGGTCCCACTCGTAGCCGGTTGTGCGGGGCGTCACGTAGGCGTGCATCCCGGCGGAAAGCATGGTCGTCATGCTCATGAGGCCGTGGTAGAAGACCTTGAAGTTCGCGCCGGCACCTCCGGGCACTTCGGCGATGGCCGCGGCGGTTGGACTGTGCATGACGTAAAGCGATGAGCCAGCCAGCGGCGTTGCCTTCAGTTGGGTCGTTCGCCCGTCGTGCTCCATCGTCGGGTTGACTCCCACAGCGCCCAACCGAAGTTCGCGCATGGCGGGACGGTTGACTGCGCCGGCGACGGCCTGACCATTCACCGCGAGCGCGAGCATGATCGACCAGTCGCGGTCGCCGCGCTCGAAGTGGGAGGTGCCGTCGATGGGGTCGACGATCCAGCAGCGCGACTTGCTCAGGCGATCCGGATCGTCGGGGCCTTCCTCGGAGAGGATGGCGTCGTCGGGAAAGGCGGCGGCGATGGCTTCGACGATGACGTCGTTCACGTCTAAGT
>VXPS01000337.1 GCA_009839425.1 Chloroflexota bacterium | reverse complement strand
CAGATGGTAGGGGTGCTTCTGGACGTGGCTATCCGCCATGGGTCTGCTCCCGGTTGGTCAGGGCGGCGCTGACGCCGCCATTCGTAACATTCGCCGCGTTGGGCGCGGCGGCGGCTTGCTTCCCCGCTGCCGCATCGCCTTGCGGCTCGTCTTCCGATCTGAAGAAGGTGTAGGACAGCGTGATCGTCGCCACGTCGCGGACATTCGGGTCGCGGGCGATTTCCGGATCGACGAAGAACGAAACCGGCATGTCCGCGCTTTCGCCCGGCTCCAGCCGCTGCTCAGTGAAGCAGAAGCAGTCGATCTTGCTGAAATAGCGGCCGGCCTTGAGCGGCGTGACATTGAAGACCGCCGCGCCGGTTATGGGCTCGTCGCCCAGGTTCTCGGCCCGGTAGAAGGCCAGCGCCTGCTCGCCCAGCCGGACCGTGACCGCGCGCTCGACCGGGCCGAAACGCCAGTCGAGGTCGGGCGCGATATCGGCGTTGAAGCGGATCTCGATGCTGGGCGCATCCGCGGCCGCCTGCGGCGCCTGCGCCGCCGTGCCGGGGGTGCCGCCGAAGCCGGTGACCTGGCAGAACAGCCGGTAGAGCGGCACCGACGCCCAGGCGAGCGCGCCCATCGCCACCGGCACCGCCACGAGCAGGGCCGCGATGCGCCGGTTGCGGCGGCGGTCAGCCATGGCTCAGCCGCCTCCCATCCGCACGACGCTCACCGCGTAGACGATGACGACGAAGGCAAGCAGCACCGCCAGCAGCACCCGGTTCTTGAAGCGCCGGCGGCGTTCTCTTTCCGTAAGGTCCGCCATTCATAGCCCCAGGGCCCGGTCCGCGAGCATGGCGAAGAAGAGCGCCGCCAGATAGACGAGCGAGAAGCCGAACAGCGACCTTGCGCTCGCATCGTCCGCGCGCCGCCGGACGGCGAGCGCCCGGCGCAGAAATTCGACTCCGAGCGCCGCCGCCGCCGCGCCGTAGAGCCAGCCGAGGCCGCCCGTCAGCACGGGCGTGAGGCCGAGCGGGGCCAGCAGGGCGCTGTAGATCACGATCTGCCGCCGGGTCTCCTTCGCGCCGGCCGTCACCGGCAGCATGGGCACGCCGGCGGCGGCATAGTCGCCCGAGCGGGTGAGCGCCAGCGCCCAGAAATGCGGCGGCGTCCACACGAAGACGATGGCGAACAGGCAGAGCGGCGTGAGCGCGAGGTCGCCCGTGACCGCGGCCCAGCCGATGACCGGCGGAAAGGCCCCGGCCGCGCCGCCGATCACGATGTTCTGCGGCGTGCGGCGCTTGAGCCAGATGGTGTAGACGAATACGTAGAAGGCGATGGTGAGCGCCAGCAGGCCGGCGGCGAGCCAGTTGACGGCGAGACCCATCATGCCGACCGCGCCCGCCGACAGGAGGATGCCGAAGGCGAGCGCATCGTCCGGCTCGATGAGGCCCTGCGGCAGCGGACGGGCGCGGGTCCGTTCCATCACCGCGTCGATATCGCGGTCGTACCACATGTTCACCGCGCCGGATGCGCCGGCCCCGGCCGCGATGCACAGCACGGCGACGGCCGCCAGCAGCGGGTGCAGCGAACCCGGCGCGATCGCCATGCCCACGAGCCCGGTGAAAACGACCAGCGACATGACGCGCGGCTTCAGCAGCGCGAGATAGTCGCCGACGCCGGCGGACGGCGCAAAACCGGCGGTTCCTGCGGTGGACGCGTCGCTCACGGGTACGGCGGAGCCTCCGGCATTGCGGGCATCATGGGCGGGCGCTAGTGCGCGTACTCGTCCTTGATCTCCGGGACTTCATCGAAGGTGTGGAAGGCGGGCGGCGAAGGCACGGTCCACTCCAGCGTGGTCGCGCCCGGCCCCCAGTAATTTTCCGCCACCCGGCGGCCGCTGGTCAGCGTGTAGATCAGCAGCAGCACGAACAGGATCGCGCCGGCGAAGGAGAGGTAGGCGCCGAAGGACGAGACCATGTTCCAGCCCGCCAGGGCGTCCGGATAGTCCGGATAGCGGCGCGGCATTCCCTGCAGGCCCAGGAAGTGCTGCGGGAAGAAGGTGAGGTTCACGCCGATGAAGGTGATCCAGAAATGCAGCTTGCCGATCCACTCCGGATACTGGCGCCCGCACATCTTGCCGAGCCAGTAATACATGCCGGCGAAGATGGCGAACACGGCGCCGAGTGACAGCACATAGTGGAAGTGGGCGACCACGTAATAGGTGTCGTGCAGCGCCATGTCGACGCCCGCATTGGCGAGCACCACGCCCGTCACGCCGCCGATGGTGAACAGGAAGATGAAGCCCAGCGCCCAGAGCATCGGCGTGTCGAAACGCAGCGAGCCTCCCCACATGGTGGCGATCCAGGAGAAGATCTTGATGCCCGTCGGCACGGCGATGACCATCGTCGCGGCGGTGAAATAGGCCCGCGTGTCGATGTCCATGCCCACCGTGTACATGTGGTGCGCCCAGACGATGAAGCCGACGAAGCCGATGGCGACCATGGCGTAGGCCATGCCGAGATAGCCGAAGACGGGCTTGCGCGAGAAGGTGGACACGATCTGGCTCACGATCCCGAAGCCAGGCAGGATCATGATGTAGACCTCGGGATGGCCGAAGAACCAGAACAGGTGCTGGAACAGGATCGGGTCGCCGCCGCCTTCATAGTCGAAGAAGGAGGTGCCGAAGTTCCGGTCGGTCAGCAGCATGGTGATGGCGCCGGCCAGCACGGGCAGCGACAGCAGCAGCAGGAAGGCGGTCACCAGGATCGACCACACGAACAGCGGCATCCTGTGCAAGGTCATGCCGGGCGCGCGCATGTTGAAGATCGTGGTGATGAAGTTGATCGCGCCCAGGATCGACGATGCGCCGGCCAGGTGGAGGGCGAAGATCGCCATGTCCACCGACATGCCGGGATGGCCGATGCTGGAGGAGAGCGGCGGATAGATCGTCCAGCCCGTGCCCGCGCCGATATCGAGCAGGGCCGAGAGCAGCAGCAGCACGAACGCCGGGACGATCAGCCAGAAGCTGATATTGTTCATCCGCGGGAAGGCCATGTCGGGCGCGCCGATCATGATCGGCACGATCCAGTTGCCGAAGCCGCCGATCAGCGCCGGCATCACCACGAAGAACACCATGATAAGGCCGTGCGCGGTGATGAAGACGTTCCAGAGCTGGCCGTCCATCTGGCCGTCCGGGCCGACCAGGAGCTGCGCGCCCGGCTCGGCAAGCTCCATGCGCATGATGACCGAGAAGGCGCTGCCGATCACGCCCGCGACGATGGCGAACAGGAGGTAGAGCGTGCCGATGTCCTTGTGGTTGGTCGAGAAGAACCAGCGCACGAAGAAGCCGGGTCGGTGGTCGTGATGGTCGTCGGCGGCGGCATAGGCCATGGGACGGGCCCTCCGGCTCGTGTTCAACGGGCGTCGGTGAGGCTGGCGATTCGCACCGGCGCCTCAGCGGCCGGGGCGTCGCCGGCCTTCGCATATTCCTTGCGCGTCTTCTCGACCCAGGCGTCGAACTCTTCCTGGCTGACGGCGTGCACTTCGATGGGCATGTAGCCGTGGCCGGTGCCGCAAAGCTCGGAGCACTGGCCGTAATAGACGCCCTCTTTCTCGATCCGCATCCAGGTCTCGTTGACGCGGCCCGGCACATTGTCGAGCTTGATGCCGGCCGCCGGCAGCGCCCAGGCATGGAGCACGTCCGAGGAGGTGAACAGCACCCGGATGTTCTTGTTCACCGGCACGACGACCGGATTGTCCACCGAAAGCTGGCGAAGCTGGCCCTTGGACGGGTCGATCTCCTCGTCGGGGATCATGTTGCTGTCGAACTCGAAATCCCCGTGGTCGGGATACTGGTAGGACCAGTACCACTGCCGCCCGATGGTCTTGAGCGTCATGTCGGCCTGCTCGATCCGGTCGTTCTCGTACATGATCTGGAAGGAGGGGATCGCGATCAGCACCAGGATGACCGTCGGGATCGCCGTCCACAGCACCTCCACCACCGTATTGTGCGTGGTGCGGCTCGGCTCCGGGTTGCGGCTTTCCCGGAAGCGCCACATCGCGTAGCCCATCAGCCCCATCACGAACAGCGTGATGACCGTGATGACGGGCAGCAGGATCACGTCGTGGAACCAGGCGATGTTTTCCATCGTCGGCGTGACGGCTTCCTGGAAGCCCAGGCCCCACGGTTCCGGCTGGCCTGCCGAGGCGGCGCCGGGCGCCATGCCGGAAAGCAGGACTGCAGCGCCGAACGCGGCGAATTTGTGCATGGCCGATGGTCCTCCAGCGTCCTCTACGCGGCCTGTCATAGCCCGGATTGCGGGCCTTGTAGAGACCGTTTCGACAATAAAAGCGGCAAGGCCCGGCTCTTATGCGACCCGTTGTCCCAAGTTTGCCTTCCCTGCTGTAAACTCCGCCTTCCCGCACCCCGTCCGAGGAGCGCCGCCGCCCATGTCCGCCGTCCCGACCTCCGCCCTCTCCCGTCCTGCCGCGCTCGAAGAAACGGAGGCCGTCTTCTTTGAGCGCGGCGGGCTCGACCGGCGCGCCGCCGAACGCACGCTCGACGGTGCGCTGGCGAGCGCGGACGACGGCGAGCTCTACCTCCAATATGCGGTTTCCGAGGGGCTGACTCTCGACGACAGCCGGCTCTCCGGCGCCACATACGACATCTCCCAGGGCTTCGGGCTCCGCGCGGTGGCGGGGGAGACGACGGGATACGCCCATGCCGCGAGCCTGGACGAGCCGGCGCTGCGCCGCGCGGCCGAGGCCGTTAGCCAGGTCTCCTCCGGGCATGGCGGCGCGCTGGCGCTGCCTCCGGCGGCGGTGAACCGGCGGCTCTACGGCCCGGAGAACCCGCTCGACGGGCCGGACTTCGCGGAGAAGGCGGCGCTGCTCGCGCGCATCGACGCCTATGCCCGCGCCGCGGACCCCCGCGTGGTGCAGGTGACGGCCTCGCTGTTCGGCACCTGGCAGGCGGTGCGCATCCAGCGCGCCGGCGGCGAGGCGGCGGCGGACATCCGGCCGCTGGTGCGCGTCAATGTGCAGATCGCGGTGCGCGCGCCCGACGGGCGGGTGGAGACCGGCAGCCACGGCTGCGGCGCCCGGACGGGCTTCGCGGCCTTCCTGGAGGAGGCGGCCTGGAAGGCGCAGGTGGACGAGGCGCTCCGCCAGGCGCTGGTCAAGATCGACGCGGTACCCGCGCCCGCCGGCGAGATGACCGTGGTGCTGGGGCCCGGCTGGCCGGGCGTGCTGCTGCATGAGGCGGTCGGCCACGGGCTCGAGGGCGATTTCAACCGCAAGGGCACGAGCGCGTTTGCCGGCCTTGTCGGCGAGCGCGTGGCGGCGCCCGGCGTGACGGTGGTGGACGATGGCGGGCTGGAGGACCGGCGCGGCTCGCTCACCGTCGATGACGAGGGCACGCCCACCGCCCGCAACGTGCTGATCGAGGACGGCATATTGAAGGGCTTCCTGCAGGACCGGCTGAACGCGCGGCTGATGGGCGTGGCGCCGACCGGCAACGGACGGCGCGAATCCTTTGCGCACGCGCCGATGCCGCGCATGACCAACACCTTCATGCTCGCCGGCGACTGCGACCCGGAGGAGGTGATCGGCTCGGTGCAGAACGGCCTCTACGCGGTCCAGTTCGGCGGCGGGCAGGTGGACGTGACGAGCGGCAAGTTCGTGTTCAACGCGACCGAGGCCTATCTGATCGAGAACGGGAAGGTGACGGCGCCGGTGCGCGGCGCAACCTTGATCGGCAACGGCCCGGACGCGCTCACCCGCGTCGCCATGATCGGCAACGACCTCAGGCTCGACGACGGCGTCGGCACCTGCGGCAAGGCCGGCCAGTCCGTCCCGGTCGGCGTCGGCCAGCCCACGCTCCGCATCGACGCCATGACCGTCGGCGGCATGGCGGGGTGAGGCCCCGCAGCGCGGAACCGGGGGGAAACCGATGCTGTCGGGCTGCGGATCGGAACACCGCCGTCACCCCGGCCCCCGAGCCGGGGTCCATCTCCCGGCCGTCCGGCCAGGTTGCAGCGGCAGGGCTGGGCCCCGGATCGCGGTCCGGGGCGACGAAGAGGGTGCTGCCCCTGTCCGCCGCATTGGGGGGAACGCATGACTGAGACCGCCGGCGGCGGCAGGCGCGACTAGGTGGTCGGGGGCGGGGGCGCGGCGGGGTGCGTGCTGGCGAACCGGCTCTCGGCGGACGCGCGCAACCGCGTGCTGCTGCTGGAGGCCGGCGGCCGGGACAACTACATCTGGATAAAGATCCCGGTCGGCTACCTCTACACCCAGAACAACCCGCGCACCGACTGGTGCTTCGCCACCGAGGCGGAGCCCGGCCTGAACGGGCGCACCGTCCCCTATCCGCGCGGGCGCGGGCTCGGCGGCTCCTCCTCGATCAACGGCATGGTCTATATGCGCGGCCAGGCGCGCGACTATGACGGCTGGGCGCAGATGGGCAATCGCGGCTGGGGCTGGGAGGACGTGCTGCCCTGGTTCCGGAAGTCCGAACACCATTTCGGCCCGCCGGACGACTTCCACGGCGCGGGCGGCGAGTGGCGGGTGGAAGAGCCGCGCACCGGCTGGGAAATCCTCGACGCCTTCCAGCGCGCCTGCGCGGATATCGGCCTGCATCCCACGCCCGACTTCAACGACGGCGACAATGAGGGCACGGGGCGGTTCGTCGTCAACCAGCATCGCGGCACCCGCTGGAACACCGCGCGCGGCTTCCTGAGGCCGGCAGCGCGCCGCCCCAACCTGACCGTGCTGACAGGCGCGCAGGCCCGGCGCATCCTCTTCGACGGCAAGCGCGCAACCGCCCTGGAGTTCCGCCGCAGGGGGCGGGACGAGCGGGCGGAGGTCGCGGGCGAGCTCGTGCTGGCGGCGGGCGCCATCGGCTCGCCGCACCTCTTGCAGGTCTCCGGCGTCGGGCCGGGCGCGCTCCTGCAGGAGAAGGGCGTGGCGGTGCTGCACGCGCTTCCGGGCGTCGGCGGCAACCTCCAGGACCACATGCAGATGCGCATGGCGTTCCGGGTCTCCGGCGTGGAGACGCTCAACCGGCGCGCGAACAGCCTCTGGGGCCGGCTCGGCATGGGGCTCGAATACGTCCTGTTCCGGCGCGGCCCGCTCACCATGGCGCCGAGCCAGCTTGGCGCGTTCGCGAAGTCCGACCCCGCGCGCGAGACCGCCAATGTGCAATACCACGTGCAGCCGCTTTCGCTCGACCGGTTCGGCGAGCCGCTGCACACCTTCCCGGCCTTCACCGCCTCGCCCTGCAATCTGAGGCCGGAGAGCCGGGGGTGGGTGACGCTCAAATCCCCGGACCCGATGGAGCCGCCAGCGATCCGGCCCAATTACCTCTCGACGCCGGGCGACCGGCAGGTGGCGATCGATATGGCGAGGCTGACGCGGCGCATCGCGGCCGCGCCGTCGCTTGCGCCCTATGCGCCCGAGGAGTTCGTGCCGGGCCCCTCTTTCGAGTCCGACGAGGAGCTCGCCCGCGCCGCCGCCGACCTCGGCACGACCACCTACCACCCGGTCGGCACCTGCAAGATGGGCAGCGACAGCGAAGCGGTCGTCTCCGACCGGCTGAAGGTCCACGGGCTGGAGAACCTCCGCGTGATCGACGCCTCGGTCATGCCGGCGATCCCCTCCGGCAACACCAACAGCCCCACCATCATGATTGCGGAGAAGGGCGCAGCGATGGCGCTGGAGGACGCGCGGAGTTGAAGAGGAGCCAAGCGATCAAGGGTCCTTTGCCGACTGGGTGGCAAGACTGTAAAAGCGGTGCAGGAGGACCTCATGGACCGCAGCGACCCGGACATGATTGGCGTAGGCCTCTACACGATTCCCGAAGCTGCCCGTCTGGTCGGCGTGCCGTCCCGACGGATCCGTTGTTGGGTGCACGGCTACAGGTATCGGGGGCGCGACGGCGCGGAAGCGGCCTCGGAACCTTTGTGGCATGCAGATACTCCGGCGACGGATACGACCGTAGGCTTGAGTTTCCTCGACATGATGGAAGTCAGGATGGTGAACGCCTTTCGCGGATACGGTGTCTCCTGGACCGTTATTCGCGACGCCGCGCGCCACGCATGCGAGCTCTTTCGCGATAACCACCCGTTTACGATGCGCCGCTTCCAGACCGACGGAAACCGTATCTTCGGCGAAGCTGCCGAGGGGCAGAACACACATCTCTTGGACATGAACAGGCGGCAATGGGTGAGTAAACCGATTGTGCAACGAAGCCTGTTCGAAGGGATCGAATTCGACGATGGGCAGGCGGCGCGCTGGTTTCCAGCGAAAAACCGGAAAGTTGTCGTCGATCCTGCCCGGAGCTTTGGTCGCCCCGTGCTGACCGACTATGGCGTTCCCACCGAAGCGCTGTTCGCCGCCTTCAAGGTCGAGGGCTCCATTGACAAGGTATCCAGATGGTATGACGTGCCCAAACCGGCGGTTCGGGCAGCCATCGGTTTCGAACGGCAGGTCGCCGCCTGAATTTGAAATTCTTCATCGACAACAATCTGTCGCCCCATCTGGCCGCCGCCCTCCACGCGCTTTCGAAGCCCGAGGGCCACTCCGTAATCCACAAACGCAGCAGGTTTCCCGCCAACACGCCGGACCATGAGTGGATCGCGGCTCTGGCGTCCGAAGGAGACTGGGTAATCGTCACCCAGGACCGGATGGGGAAAAACGACCTTGAGAGGAAGGCGTTGCGGCAAACCGGCATCGTCACCTTCATGCTCAAGAATACGTGGAACAATCACGATTTCTGGAGCAAGGCCCAGAACCTTGTGAAATGGTGGCCGCGGATCATCGAGCATGCCGGAGGGGTCACCAACGGCGTCTTCCTCGTCGGCTGGCGGATGTCCGGGAAAGGAAAGTTCGAGACAGTTAAGGTTTAGAGCGGTGGCAAAAGACCGGCCGTGGCTGGAGGCGCAGCGCGCCCGCCACGATCTACGACACCATATGCGCCGACGCATCCAGCACGTCCTTGTAAGTGGCCTTGCGGGCCGGCCGCTTCCAGCGCAAGGCAGCGCCTGCGCTCATGCCATGCTCTCCGCTCCCCGGTCTCCCGCCATGCTACGCCTGCTCGCCGGCCCCGTCACGGCTGCGGGGCGGAGCGGGGCCATAGCGTTGGAGGACGGGAGGGATGGCATGTCCTTTGGGTCGGTCAGTGATTTCGGAACACTGCCGGCGTTCGAGGTCGGGATGGGTCTTCAATCCAACCGTCTGGCCTCAGGGATCCATTCCAATCAGGGGACAGTTTTGAAAACCGATTGACACTCTATCCGTCAGCTTTCTCGTGGCCATCTATTGTGCCTGAAGCGCATGGCGGAAGGTCTGCACAGGTTCCCGCTTCTTCGGAAATACAAAGCTCATATCCGCCCAGTCGAAAGGCGCATCGGTCCGGTGTATGGCGCGGTGGTGATTCGGGCAGATGAGCACCATGTTGTGCAGCGCGTCATCGCCGCCACGGCTCAACCAGTGTACATGATGCGCTTCGCAGAGTTCCTGTTGGTATAGAGGCTTGGGGTTCCATCCGCAAATCTGGCATATGCCGCCATACAGTTCCCGTAACTCTTTGACATGATGTGGGTTGCGCCGTGGAATTTGCTCGAACAAATAGCGGCATCGCTCGTCCGCGATGCCGGGAATCGTATCCATGATGAGATTGCTTACAGCGTCCTGATCGCCGAGGAGGATACGGGCCTCTAGTTCCTCCTCCGGCAGCAATCGAGCCCTAGGGTCACGAGGTAGGTGCCGAGCATACTCCACGAGGACCTGGTGGTCTGCTGGCGTTAACTGCCTTACGGCCGCGTGGCCCTGAAATGAATGCCCAACGACTGACGCACCAGCTTTGACGGATAACCGCCTGATTAGACCGGAAATATCGGGTTGGCCTTCAGTGCGAAAGTAGCGTGAATGCTCAAGGTTTCCCCAGAGACGATACATCCCGTAACTGTACCCGGGTGGGTTTCTGGTTTTCGCGCCAACGACCAATTCCATTGCAAGGACGTACGTCCCGGTGGGTGTTCTTGTAAAAGCCCACAAACTGTCGCCGAGGTCGATCTCATGCAAGAGCGGGTTGGATTGGTTCAGGTGATAACCGGCACCTCGGTCCAAGTCGCGCCGATAGTTCTTGCCAACCCAGTAGTATAGCAGCGGCACCGGAGTCAGCTACAAGCAGCCGCAACGAGTATTCGTCGCCTCAATGGAAGCCCCGATTGACATTAGCAGGGAGAGGCCGTTCGTGCGGTGAGTTTCCATCATCGGCAATATACCGGCTTCCATTCGCTACGTTCGACTGAAGTAGTTTCTTGCTTCATGCCTTACTGTTCCTGTGTGCGAAACAGGAGCAATTCAAAATGCGGTAGTAAATTAGAATGCCAGTCTGAAGAACGGTACGCAAGTGAGTAGGACTGGGTGTATCGCCGTTGCCAACACCCTCAACGGAAAGCCTGAAATCCTGCCTGACTGGTTTCGGGACGAATGGCGTGACAGCCACGAAATACGCCCTTATGTCATACAGGATGAGATCGCCCCGGCTGACTTGGAAATGTTCGAGGCGTATTGGGCCGGGCAGTTTGCCGGGTTGCTGAACGTCGGGCTCTCTGCAGATCCGAACCGCTCGACGACAGCACTTGGCGAGCGCGTCAACGACGCTATTTCGGCGATGCTGAAAGGCGACGACGCGGACACCACCGAGTAGCCCACGCCCTTGGACGAAGACCACTGTTGACAGCGCCGCATATCGCCCCTATCTCTCATTTGAGATACAGGAGGCAGGCATGGCAGAGCATAGTTCCATGCTTCATGTGCGGATGGACAGCGGCCTGAAGCGGCAGGCGACCGAGGCGCTTGCGGCCATGGGGCTGACGGCTTCGGAGGCCGTGCGCCTGCTGTTCCACCGCATCGCGGTCGATCAGGCGTTTCCGCTGGAGCTGAAGGTTCCCAACGCCGAGACCCGTGCGGCCATGGCCGAAGCCGATGAAATCGTGAAGGCCGGCAGGGCGCGCTTCGCCACCGTCGAAGAAATGCTTGCGGATCTTGAAGAAACCGGCCGCCCGTAAGCGGACGAACCTGCCGCGCCGGGTCGATTTTGCAAGCTCCTTCCTCAAGGACTGGCGGCGGCTGTCGCGGTCCGGGCGCTATGACATGACCCGCCTGAAGAAGGTCATGCTCCTTCTGGCGGCGAATGACGGGCGGCTCGGGGCCGAATGGAGGGACCACGCCCTGAAAGGCAATTGGTCGGATCACCGCGAATGCCATGTCGGCGGCGATTTCCTGCTGATCTACCGACTCGACGAATCGGACGGCCCGAGCGGCATGGTCGTTTTCGTCCGTACGGGCACCCACAGCGAACTTTTCCAGTAGCCCGCGGCCGGCTCCCGCCTGCGTGCCTGCCGCTGCGGCTGGACGGGGCGGGGCGGGTTCCCTAGATTTCGAAGTCTCCGGAAGGACTGCCGCCGGTGGAGAAAGTGCCATGGAAACCATGACCAGGGACAGGTTGCATCGGTTGGTGGATACCCTTCCCGCCGGCGAACTCTCCGTCGCCGGACGCTATCTCGAATTCCTGGCCGTATCCGGGCAACCGTTCGTGCGCGCGCTCTTCGCCGCCCCCGAGGCGGACGAGCCGCTGAGCAGCGGGGACTGCGACGCCCTCGACGAGGGACGCCGCGCCCTGGACGCCGGCGATACCGTCTCCGACTGCGAATTGCGCGACGAACTGGGATTATGACATGGACATTGCTGTGGACCCGCCCGGCCCTTCGGGACATGAAGAACCTCGATCCGGCCCCGCCGCCCCGGCGCAAGCGCCGGCCGCTACCGCCCGTTCCCCCGTCCGCGCTTCCGGGCGGCGAGGCGGCTCTTGCGGTCCAGGCCGTTGCGCTTCAGGAAGCGCTGCACCGTGGCCTCGTGGAGCGTCACTCCCTCGGCGGCGAGCGCGTCCCGCAGCCCGGTCATGGAAAGCTCCGGCCGCTCCGCCAGGATGCGCAGGATGCGCCCGCGCTCCGGCTCGATCCGCGAGGCGCTGCCGCCCTGCCTGCCGGGGCGTACATGGCCGCGCTCGCGAAACTGCTTCACCCAGCGGCGGAGCGTCGTTTCGCCCAGCCCGAAACGCCGGGCGGCCGCGGCCATGTTCAGGCCCTCGCGCAGAACGGCCGCCACCGCCATGCCCCGCAGCTCCTCGTTCACCGCCCGGCCCTTTCTTGGCCCCGGCAGGGCCGCCGCCGCCGCGTTCGTCATCGCATCTCCTCCTCTTCCGGCTCCACCGCCGTTCTTCGCCAGGTTGGCTGCAAGAAGCAGCCGTTTTCCGGCCAGGTCGATTGCAAGGCCGCGCCACCGGCCCGCGCGCCGGGCGCACCCCTCCCGTTTGCCGCCCCGCCGCTTTTTCGCGGATACCGGCCTTCCGGGTTCGAATCGGAACACATCGAGCGCGGCCTCATGCGGCCGCCGGGCGTTCAGGTCATGGCTCCCTACGGCTCCCGTTTGTCGTGATGGATACATATAGGGAACAATCAGGCAACTGTCAAGAGGCCGGCAGTCCAACCCCTTTTCCGTCATGCCCGGACTCGTTCCGGGCATCTCCGTCGGGGCCATCGCGGAGGCGGAAGTGGATGCCCGGAACAAGTCCGGGCATGACGAACGGGGCGTTCGGGCATGACGGAGGGGGCGTTCGGGCATGACGACATGGAGACCGGCCGCCAACCGCCGGCCTACCCGCAGGCGAGGTTCTCCGGCAGGGTTTCCGGTTTCACATGCGGGCCGCAGACGGTGTGGATGACGCCGTCCGGCACGAAGGCGAGGAAGGCGAAGGCGAAGGTCACGTCGTGGATGGCATCGACGAGGCCGCCGTCCGCCGTGAGGCGCTGCACGGTGACATTGCCGATGTCGCGGCCCTCGCGGATGACGCCCTTGTCGAGCGCGGAGTTCTGGCCGGGCGCCCACTCGATCACAAGGCCGTCCGCCTCGATGCGCTTCTTCTGCCTGAGCAGCTCCACCGTCCAGGCCCGCTTGCCGACCATCGCCACCCGCGCCAGCGGCGGCACCGCCGCCAGCGGATAGGCGCCCCGGTAGAGGAAGGGCCAGTGCGCGCCGTCATAGCCGGCATAGGGGTTGGAGCCGTAGCTGC
>VXPS01000175.1 GCA_009839425.1 Chloroflexota bacterium | reverse complement strand
CAGCCTGGGACCCCGTGGGTGACGCGCGCAGCCTGGAACTGTCCCCGGCACTGGCTCCCAGATGCATGCCGCACATCGCCGGTTAGGCTCAAGACTGACACCGCGCCAGTCGCAGGTTGCCGGGCACCATGGCCAAGCCAGTCCTGATTCTGATCTCCGGTGCGCCGGCTTCCGGCAAGACCGTGCTGGCGCGCCGCCTGGCCGAAGCCCTGCCAGTCCCCGTCATCGAACGGGACACCCTCAAGGAAACGCTCTTCGACACCCTGGGCGTTGGCGACCGCGCGTGGTCAAAGAAGCTGGGTGCGGCTTCTTTCGCGTTGTTCTATCTCACCGTCGAGACGATTCTCAGCGCCGGCCAGTCGGTCATCGCCGAGGCGGCGTTTCATCGTCCCTACTCGGCCAATTGGCTCTCCTGCGTACGAGAACGGTTCGACCTTGAAGTCCTCGAGCTTCACTGTCACGCCGACTCCGCCACGGCGTTGCGCAGGTATCTAAATCGAACAGGCACAGCTGGCAGGCACGCGGGCCACGACGCCGGGATGAGCATCGAGGCCCAGTCCCTTGAATGGCGCCGGCAGTACCCGGTCTACGGTCCGCTCACCGACGGCGCTGAACTCTTCAGGATCGACACGACCGACTTTGCCGCGATGGAGCATCAAGCAATCGTCGCGCGTGTCCGCGCCGCCCTAAACCTGAGCGCCGGGTGCTAAGCGTCTCCAGGTCCTCAAAGGTTGGCCAGTGACATGGCCGACTTCACGATCCAGCGTTGCCGGCCGGGCGATTCCCACTATCAGGCGACCCACGACTTGGCTGCAGCGTTGCGTCAGACTTCGTGGCTCACGGCGGACCATGCGTGGCATCTGGAGTCGCATCTTCTGATTGCGGTCGCACTTAACCGTCCGGTGGGGTTTTTGCGCTTCGTTGTTCAGCAGATCGGGCCCGAATGCGACCGTCCCAGCATTACCAAATATGGCGAGCCTCTGCGCGAGGCCAAGGTGCTGGCCTTTGGTGTCGCCGAAGATCAACGACGCCGCGGTGTCGGAACCGCGCTGCAAAAGGAAATGATTCGGCTGGCCACGACCCTCGGCTGCTATCAGGTACGGTCGCGGAGCGGCGGTAAAAACGTGGCCAACCACGCGCTCAAGCTCTCGCTCGGCTTTGGGGTACATCCCACAACAGCAGAGGATGCTGGGGTCTTCTTCGTACTGCCCCTGGCGAAAGATCCCGACGCAAACGTCAGCAGCTAGCTATACCCGCGCGTCTCAGATGCTGCGAGGATCCAAACTCTCGCCGGATCCAAAGCACTCTTGCCGCGGCTGAAACTCGATCCCCAGCAAAAGTCGCTTGCGACCTACATCAGAGGGTGCATCGTTAGGGCCAGGGACGTCTCAATGTCCCAGACCGCCTGTGAGACCTCCCGGCCAATCAGGTCCAGCTTGCGCACCTGCTCGATCCGGCCGGTGACGTGCTCCAGTTCCCGCCGCGACAGCAGTTCGCGGAAGATGCCGCACGCCTCCGCCAGGCACACGATCACGATGTCCCGCGGGTCCGGAATCTCGTCGCTGAACAGCACCTCCATGATCCGCAGCTTCACTTCCCGGTCGGCCTTGCCGTCCACCGCCGGGTAGCGACGCGACTGGAACACCCACAGAAGCTTCTCGTCGCGCACGTGCAGAATCCCGTGCTCCACCAGCCGCTCCAGCACCCGCTCGCGGATTGGGCCCGCGCGTTGGGCGATATCTTGAATCCAGAAGCGCGTGTCCCGCTCCCCGTCCGCCTGCGCAATCCGCTCCAGCGTCGGGTCCAGCAGATCGTCGCCGACCGGTGTCGGGTCGATCACCGTCAGCCAGTTCGGGTCCGTGTCGATCCGATTCTCAAGCGCCAGGTCCATCAGTACCGCGCCCGCCAGCGCGCACTGCACCGACCACTCAGGCACCCGGACGAAATCGCCACCCTCGTCGTCCAGCAACAGAAGCATGATCTCTTCAGGAAATCTCAGCACCGCCCACGCTCCTTTCCATCCCCCGACTGATCTACCGTCAGGATACCCGCGCCCGACTGCGACCGTATTCGATTGCTTCGAGAACTCTGCGCGCTGGGCAGCCGAACCAGCCACGTACAATCGGATACGCGGCAATTGGGCCGTTCTCCTGGGCGTGGAATCGGGCTGCAATGACGGCTGACGACGCTGACCGCTCGCTGGTTGTAACCCTCCGGTACTGGCGAGAAGAGGACTTGTGGGTCGGGAAATGCGACGAACTTGGCGTGTCGACGTTCGACCCGTCGCTGGACACGCTGGTTACCGAACTTCAGGAGATGGCCGAAGACCATATCGATCTGCTCCTGGAGACGGGAAGCCTGGATGATTTCCTGGAGCGCTTCGGGATTTGCCTGGAACCTGATGGCGTGTCATCGCGAACCTGCGAACTGCCAGTCAATTCAACATCAGACCTTGTTCAGTTTCACAGGCTTCGGATTGGCCAGCTAACGCCCAGCGCCTAGGCCGTCGCGTTGAAGATCACTGCCAGGAAGCTAGTGCGTCTCTTGCTGCGCGACGGGTGGACCGACGAAGGCCCATCCCGCCATGGAGTGAAGCTCTCTAAGCTGGATGGAGACCGACGGCGCGTAACCCAGATCCCGACCAAGAAGTTCCGCTCGAGATCGGCCATCCTCCCTCAAGGCACGCTCAGAGCAATCCTTAGCGATCGGCAAACGGGGCTGGGCAGGCAGGGCCTGAAGCGACTGATCGACCGGTTCGGCTGAGCGGACTCTGACCCTCGCCCTCCAGTAGCCGTCCATACCACCCCTCGCCCTCACGCCCGCTCGTAAACCGATACGTGTCCTTCGCTCTTCGCAGTAAACGCCGACCGGTCCCAATCACCCCATCGCTCCCGTAGCCGCAATCCCGCCAGCCGCGCCATCAGATCAAGCTCCGACGGCCACGCATACCTCAGCCGTGCTGGGTACACCCGAACGCCCGCCTCGCTGAGCAGGACATGCCGGAAATCCACCAACTGCTTCATCGGGTCGTGCGTCGAAACATCCAGCCGCACCGTCTCCAGGTCGGGCAACCGCGCCCGCACCTCTTGCCCCCGATCGAACCTCGTGACATCCGGAACAAACGCATCCACCAGGAATACCCCCGACTCGTCCAGGTGCGCCGCCACGTTCTCGAAACACCTGACTTGCGCCTCCTGCTCCGTCAGCATGAACAGCGTGTTGTTTATGACGTAGACCAGCGAGAACGTCCCTTCTACCTCCACGCCCGCAAAGTCCCCGACGGTGACCGGCACAGACTCACCGCCCTCCTTGGCCCGTAGCTGTTCCACCATCGCCTCGGAGACGTCGATCCCATGCACCTCCACTCCACGCGCCGCCAGTGGCAGCGCAAAGCTCCCCGTCCCGATCCCCAACTCCAATGCCCGCCCGCCCGCGGCCAGCTCTTCCAGCACGTCCATCCGCAGCTCGACATCCACCGATCCGTAGAAGCTGTCGTACACGCCAGCCAGCCGGTCCCCATACGTCGCAGCCGTGTACTCGTCCATGCTTCACCTCGTTTCCCGACAGCCCGCGCCAACGAAAAAGGCCTCCCGCTCCGGGGAGGCCGCTGTTGACTTCGACTGTTCGTGCTAGGTCGCTAGCTTCTCCCCTCCGCGCCACGCCGCGGCGCGCCCGCCGGCGCCGGGCCCTTGGTCACGGTCGAGAAAGAGTTCGCCACCGCCATGCTCACCAATCCACTCAAACACGGATCCATGCTACCCCCATGTTTGCACGATCCAGGGCTCGTGGCGCCTGCAACCACCAGCAGAGCGTCTTGTTGCCGTTGTTCTGCTGCTGCCCTGGCGGAAGAGTACGAGTCGGCTCAAGCCCCTTCTTGGCATCTGCCTCTTTCTCCCCCTGTATCTTCACGAAGCCTTGGATTGGCCAAGCTGACAGGGAGCGGGCCGGGACGACCCCGCTCTCCCACTGGCTCGGACAACCTGAAGCTGGTCGGTTCGCTCTGGCCCGTCAGCTCAAACCTTGGACCTTCCAAGGCCCTGGGAACGTACGTGAGTCGGGGCGAGGATCTTCCGGTCGAGACGCCACCTAAACCGAAGGCTTGCGTCTGCCAGAGGGACGCTAGCGTCGAGAGTGAAAGTCTTCGCGCACCGAGCCCAGGCACCTGCAAGCCAGGCAGGGTTACAGGCAGGCATTCGCTCGATACTCCTACTTGCCGCCCCGCGCCGCGTCCGCCGCCCACACGTCCAATGGGTTCTCCCGCACTGTCATCGGCAGGTCCACCCGCGCCCGTCGCCGGTGCGACTCCCAGGCCGCGTGCATCATCTCCATCGCCGTCCGGCCTTCACGCCCGCTCGACTCGGGATCGCGGTCCTCCTGGATCGCCTCCCACAGCTCCCGGAACATGATTCCTTGCAAACGGTCGCGCGACTCGGCCTTTGTCAGCGGCACGCCCTGCGGCGCGTCCTCCGAGGACATCGGCACATGCTCCCACTGGTGGTTGTACACCGGCGACATGTGCGAGCCGTAGTGCCGGTACAGGTTCGTATCCACGCTCTGCCGCAGTGCATAGCGTCCCCGCGTGCCGAAGATATCCAGACCGTACGACCGGTCGTCGTTATCCGCCTCCATCCAGAAGTTAATGCTGATGTTGATGCCGCCCGCCGCCCCGTAGGTGGCGAACATCCGCTCGCCCATCACCGTCCCGCTGTCGACGTGCCGGCCGTGAATCTCAGTGCTGGGTGTGATGTCCGCCGCCGTGGCCTCGCGTCCGCCCACCGTTACGTGCCCGTGCGCCCACTGCACGTCCGGCGCGAACACCCGCGCCCAGTCGGCGATGTGCGTGCCCATTTCCGTCATCTCGGTAGCCGACGGACGCGCCCCCTTGTTGTAGGCCTGGATCGCGAATACCTCGCCAATGTCTCCCGACGCGATCAGGTGCCGCACCAGCCCGTTGTATCCGCTGGCCCGCTTGATGTGGTTGATCGCCAGCTTCACCCCGTTGCGGTCGCAGGCCTCGATCATCGCGTCGCAGTCGGCCAGCGACAGCGCCATTGGCTTCTCGCAAAACACGTTGAAGCCGGACTCCGCCGCCGCGATCGTGGCCGGCGCGTGGAATGACCCGTGCGTCGTCACAAACACCACGTCCGGACGCGTCTTGTCGTACAGCTCGTCCCAGGATTCGTATACGTCGTCCGTCTCCCAGGCCTGCCGGTAACGCTCGCGGGCTTCGGGGCTGATATCGCAGCCGCCCACCACTCGCGCGCCCAGCTCCTGCACCGCCGCCCGCGTGTGGTTGTGTCCCATGCCCCCGCACCCCACTACCGCGATCCTTGGCTCGGCCATCGTTGCCTCCACCCCGCGTTAGCGCGCCGCGCCAGGAGTCTACGCTCGATGGCGCCTGCCTTACGACATTTGACCGCGGGTCTTCAATAGCCGGGGCTTTGTCTGCACGCGCCCAATCCGGAAATTCGACTGAGTCGGGACGAAGTCTGGGCACCCTGCCTGCTGTTGTTGCGGTCGGGTGTGGGTGATAGGCTCCTCGCCATAAGACGGGAATCGGACGGACTGACGCTGGGCGTATAAGAAGGGCGGATCAACAGTGGTTACCAGGTACTCGGGGATGTCCTTGATCGTCGGTGTGATTCTCACGGTTGTCTCCTCGTTGTTTCACCCGGGAATTGCCCTCATTAATCCCGTGGAACAAACCGACTTTCCGGCCGCCGTTGGCGCAATGGGCGATGCGCCAGTCCTCGCGCATTTGATGACCCTCCTGAACGTGCTCGGGATGTTGCTCATGTGCTTCGGAGTCCTGGCGCTCTTCCCGCTTGCCACCAGGCAAGGAGGGCTTGGCGGTACCTTTCTCAGGTTCGGCATCTTTGTCTCCATCGTCGAATGGTGCAGCATTGTCGTCGGCTTGGGTATGCGCCACTACGTCGCCCACCTCGCGCAACGCGCCGCCGACGCGCCGGCCGGGTCGGAATTACAGGCGTCCTTGCAGCAATCCGCCCTTCTGGTACATACAAGTATGTCCGCGGTTCTCGTGGTGTTCGTTACGCTCTTCCCGTTTGCCTCGTTCTTCCTCGGCGCCGGTCTGATAAGCCGATTTCAGGACCTCAATGCAAATAAGATCGCATCCTACGGACTCGCCCTGTTTGGACTTGGCGGGCTAGGCATTTTCATGATAATCATGTTTGCGGGCATCGAGGATCCGGTTGGCCTCCTCCTGGTCAACAACATCTTCCTGTTCCTCGGTTCCATCTGCCTCCTGACCCTGGGCATCGGCATGTACAAAGGCCAACCCGGCCTCGCCGAGGAGGGCTCAGCCAGTTAGGCCCGGGTCACTGGCGTAGCCGGAACCTGCGAGCCGGGGATGCTGCGCATTGCGTAGCCATACCTCTCCTCCCGCCCGTCTGCGAACGGATGCCGACAAATATGAGTTCGTCGCGTCACGACCTTGCCGTTCAACGCCACCCGGGACTGCTGGACGTATCGGGCTAGCATTGACGGCAACAAGCGTTCCGTCCCTGGTGGGACGGCAACGCGGCGCCGGGGTGGCGGAACGGTAGACGCACGGGACTTAAAATCCCGGGACTTCGGTCGTATGGGTTCGAATCCCATCCCCGGTACCAGGAACCGGCCACCGGATCGTCCTGCGCGTCGCGGGAAGCCATCCGGATGTCAGGCCGAGTTCAAGCTGGAACCTTGGTATGCACCTCTTGACTGATCGCAGCCGCGTGCTCGTCGCGACCGCCGTCCTCGGCGACACCCTGGTCTTTGTGCTGTTCATTGCCCTCACCCCCATCGAGCACGGCAGCGTCGAGATCGCGGCGTTCTGGCGTACCGGCCTGCCGTTCGCCGGCGTCTGGCTCCTGGTCTCGCCCTGGCTCGGCGCCTTCCGCATCTCCACCCTCACCCGCCTTCGCATGGCCGTCTGGCGCATCCCCTTCATCTGGCTCGGCTGCGGCATCGCGGCCGTCATGCTGCGCGTTTGGCTGACTGACCGAACGTTTTCCTGGGCCTTCACCATCGCCTCAATCTCCCTCGTCGCCGCCATGCTCCTCTCCTGGCGCACACTCCTCCTCCTCGCAGCCCGCCGAATCGAGCGGTACTAGCATTGGCCGCGCCACACGTGGGGCTGAGCGCGGCGAGGACATCCGCATGGCAACCATCGATCCGCTGAACCTCCTCCTCATCACGTCGGACCAGCACCGGCGCACCGCAGCCGGTTGCTACGGCCACCCCCTGGCGCACACGCCGAACCTCGACGCGCTGGCCGAATGGGGCGTCCGCTTCGACTCCGCCTACTGCAACTTCCCCATCTGCGTGCCGTCGCGCGCCAGCCTGGCCACCGGCCGTTACGCCCACGAACTGGGCGTCTGGGACAACGCCGCGCCCTACACGGGCCAGCGGCCCAGCTGGGGCCACCGCCTCACCGAGCACGGCCACGCGGTCACCACCATCGGCAAGCTGCATTTCCGGCGGCCGGACGATGACACCGGGTTCCCCGACCAGCGCATTCCCATGCACGTCAAGGAGGGCGTCGGCGACCTCTACGGCTCGCTGCGGCCCAACGTCCCCCGCCAGCGCAACTACCTCACCACCGCCGCCAACCCGCGCGAGGGCGAGTCCGAGTACATGCGCTACGACGCCGCCACCACCCGGCAGGCCATCGACTGGCTGGCAGCCGATGCCCATCGGCACACCTCGCCCTGGTGCCTCTGGGTCTCCTACACGCTGCCCCACTCACCCTTCGTTGCCTCAGCGGAGGACCTCGCCAGGTATGCGCTGGAGGACGTGGAGTTGCCCGTCAACTTTCGGTCCGCGAACTGGCCTCGTCATCCGCACATCGACTACATCCGCGAACAGCGCATTCAGTCGCCCGACGAGGAGCTCGACGAGTTGCTGGTTCGACGCACCATCGCCACGTACCTCGCCATGTGCACGTACCTGGATCGCCAGATTGGCGTGGTGCTCGCGACGCTAACCGAGCAGGGGTTGGAAGCTTCCACGCGGGTCATCTACACCAGCGATCACGGCGAAATGCTGGGCGACCACGGCATGTGGGGCAAGAACCTGATGTACGAAGGCGCCTCAGCCGTGCCGTTCCTGATGGCGGGACCCGGCATTGCGCGGGGCCGGGTTGTTCCGCAGCCCGTTTCGCTGGTCGACTTGTTTCCGACGATCGTCGAAGGCGTGGGCGCTCCGCTGGCCCGTGAGGACGCCGACCTTCCCGGCATGTCCCTGTGGCCCGCCGCCCACGGCGACCCGCTGCCCGAACGCACGATCTTCAGCGAGTACCACGCCTCGGGCTGCCGCGAAGCCATGTACATGCTGCGCGACTCGACCCACAAGTACGTCCACCACGTCGGCGACCCATCCCAACTCTTCGACCTGACCACCGACCCCAACGAGACTCGTGATCTGGCTGGCGACCCGGAGTCGGACCCGCTGCTGGGTCGCTTCGAACGGCACCTCCGGACCGTCGTGGACCCGGAGGCCATGGACCGCACCGCAAAGGCCGACCAGGCACGGCGCATCGAAGCCGGCGGCGGCCTGGAGGTCATCAGCCAGCGTGGTCCCATCGCCGGCGGCACCCCCGCTCCCAATCAGTTCAGGGACTGTTGAATGGCACTTCTTGCGTCTCGTTTGCCGCGCGCCGGCGACCAGGCGTCGATCGGCTGTCGGGTTACGAAACGTGCCAGGCCGGCAAGTGCCGCAAGATTCGCCAGCAGGGCATACCGTGTCCACACCGCGAGTCGGCCCGGCCGGCCGCTGGTTGGGAGCGCCACTAGTACCGCTGCGAGAACAAGGCCTGAGGACCAGACCCGGCGTCGCGCCGGTGAGAGTGGTAGCGCGAGCAGCGCAAGACCGGCCGCCATGACCAACGGCGTGGCGATGCGCAACAGCTTGTGGCCGAAGAGCTTCCACCAAAGGTCGCCACGCGTGGCGCAAAGAAGTCCCGGCAGGCTCTCCAGTGCGAATAGCGCTCCGGAAATCGTTCGGGTTCTGGCGGTGAACCTTTGGCTGGTACCTGGCGACGGCGCTTCAGTCGCTCGTGCCCCTGGCGCGAAGACGATACGTCCGCCCGCCCGAATGGCTCGAAGCGAGATCAGCAGATCATCGGCTGCGCCGGCGCAGGCCGTAGCGTCAACACCCGTCGCGCGGACCGCATACAGGGCACCGTCGGCTCCGGCGATGGAGCCGCTGGCGCTTTCTAGGGCGCGGATCCAGCGTTCATATCGCCAGTAGGTCGCTTCGGGACCGCCGCCAATGTGCTTGGCCCCCGAGACCACGGATACGCATGGATCGGCCAAGGGAGCAACGAGGTGGCGAAGCGCGTCGCGCTCGAGGAGCACATTGGCGTCGGTGAACGCGATGACCTCCCCGCGCGCATGCGGGACGGCTGCGCGGATGGCGGCCAGTTTGCCCCGCTGTCGAGGCAATTCGACGACCCGGAGGCGTTCATCACCGGCCGCGCGGGCAGCGTCCGCCGTGCCGTCGGTGCAACCATCGCAGACCACGACGCACGCGAGACGATCTGTCGGGTAGTCCAGGTCAAGAGTCTTGCGTACTTTCGCCTCGATCAACTCCGCCTCGTTGTGCGCGGCGATCACGACCGTGACGACTGGCTTGTGGTGCTGGTCAGTGAGGTACGGGCGGGACCGAAGGATCCTCGCCGCCCACGCCAGCGCGGGATAGCCGGCGTACGCGGCCAGGGGAGTACCGACCAACGCGCCAAGCCCGAGTAGCTGGCGGATGTTCACTCGGTGACCTGGGGTTCTCGTTGCAGACGGCCGCAGGCAAGACCAAGGCCGAGTACCAGCCAGAACGGTAAACCGCCACGCGCTCCGGGCGCGATGGTGTCGGTGAGGCCGTACACGAAGAAGGCGAGCAGCGAGCCTGCCAGGCCGACCGCAAGCAGTTGGATTGAACTGTCCCTGGAATCTCGCGCAGTGAGGATCAGGCCACGCACGACGAGCGCAATCAGAAGGCCCAGAAGGACGCTCCCGGGAAGGCCGAGGTCCAGCAGCGCCTGCAGCACGAAGTTGTGGGCGTGGGGAATGTGCGGGGCGACTGAGGCGCCGATGTCGGGAAAGGCGGCCCGGAGGACGAGCGTGAACTGGCCCGGTCCAACGCCGGTGTAGAGATACTCGCCGATCAGCAGAACGCTGGCCGTCCAAATCCGGAGGCGGCCGGTCAGGGTGTCGGAGGTGGAGTCGAGCGGCGCCAGCCAGGTGCTTGTAATGACTGCCACCAGGAGCGCGAGACCCAAGCCGAGTGCCACATGCAACACGGTCCGGCCTAATGGCCGCCGCAGCCACGCTGTACGGCCAACCCGCCACCAGCCCACAAGGGTCAGGCCCAGCAGCGCACCCACATAGGCGCTGCGCGACTGGGTGAGTAGGAGGACGGTTATGGCCAACGCCACAGTTACGGCGGCGAGCCTTCGGACGTTTTTACTGCTTCCGGTTTCGTCTAGCGACAGTGCCAGTCCAAGCGGCGCCAGCAGGGCCAACGCGCCGCCGATCTGATTTGGCCCGATGCCTCCAATGCGACCGCCGTGATCCACCACGCGTGGTCCTGCGGGGAGCACGGTGTAGATGCCGTCCAGCGGCAGAAGCTTGCGCTGCGGCCACTCAGTCAGAAACAGGGCGGCGAGTACGACCAGAACGGTTATGCCAACGGCGAGACCGAGCCACTGGGTGCGAAGCCTGGTTGCTGGGATTGGGTATGCCCCCATGACATATACCAACGACAGCCCCAGAAGTGCCCCAAAGAGCTTTGGGGCAGCGGCGTTCCAGTCCCTGACTGCCAGAGCGGTCACCGCAATCCACAGTGCGCAGGCGATGACTAGTCCATCCGTATTCCTCAGCCCCCCAGGCAGTCGCACTACGCGCCGTACGACCAGAAGCATCGGCAATAAAGCGAGGGCGAAACCTCCGGGGAGTCCGGCGAGCCAAATCGGTGGCGCTGCGGCAAGAAGTATCAGTGGTCCCGCTGCGTCAACGTACGTTGCCAGTCGGGTCCTCCGGGACTGTCCGCGGCTCACGTGGCCCTCCACATCTGGCGTCGCTAGCGCTCCGTGAGGCGGTGTGCTAGGTGGGCAGCGACGTCGTTCGGGCAGTGGTTATTGACGTACCAGTCGATGGCTGTGCGCAGTCCGTCCTCAAACCGGACGCGGGGTGTCCAGTTCAGCAGCCGTTCGGCGAGCGAGGGGTCCGCGACTCGATTCATGGGCCCGGTGGGCATGTCCTTGCGCAGCCGGATCTCAGGCCGGTGCCCCACCACTTTGAGCACCTGGCGTACGGCGTCGATGACGCGGATGCGTTCGCGGGCACCCAGGTTGACGGCGCGGGAGTCGTCGATATGGGCGGCGGCCAGTAGTGTGCCGTCCACGATGTCGCTCACGTAGGTCCAGTTGCGTACCTGCCGGCCCGATCCCCAGACCTCAAACGGGTCCTGCCGGATGAACGCCCTGGCAATCATCGCCATGACCGCTTGGTTCTCGTGGCCGCGCGGGCCGTAAACCGTGAAGTAGCGGCAGCTCACCGACTTGAGGCCGTGCTCCTGGTACAGGGCGCGGAGGGTGAGCTCGCCCATCAGCTTGGCCCAGCCGTACATGTTGTCGGCGTCGTAGGGCGGCCCGACCCGGTCCTCGCCGAGGTACAGCTGCTTGGTCGGGTCTGTCTGAAGATGGTTCGGGTAGACGCAGCCCGAGGAGGCGTAGACGACCTTTTCGACGCCAGCGAGGCGGCATGCCCTGAAGACGCCACCATCCAGAAGGAGATTCGTCGCGCAGTCGGCTTGGCGAAGGTCGACGTACCCGCGTCCGCCGTGGTTGGCGGCGAGGTGGAAGACGGTGCGCATGCCGGCCACGGCGTCCGCCGCGACCGAAGGGTTCAGGAGATCGGCCCGCACGAACTCTATGGCGCCGGAGTCGACGTGGCGGCTGATGTTGACGAGCTTGCCGCTGCTCAGGTCATCGACAACTCGGACCCGAGCGCCGGCCGCGACCAGCGCGTCGACCAGGTGGGAGCCGATGAACGAGGCGCCGCCGGTGACCAGCACGGGGCGGCCGGCAAATGCCTGGGCTACCTCCTGGGAACGGTGGTCCTGGTCGTTCACGGACTGCACCTTCATCGCCCGGGCACTCCGGCGAGCGACTCGAGAATCGCCGCCTGCCTGGCCACAACTCTGGAACGGTCGAATTCGCTCTCGGCGAACGCGCGCCCCGCGGCACCAAGCTGGCGACGGCGATCCGGGTCGGCCAGCAAGCCGGCTATCGCGTCTCGAAGCAAAGCGGGCACTTCGGGCTCGACAACGAGTCCGCACTGAGCTCGGCGAATCAGGCGTGCGGCCTCGCTGTCGGCGTGCACGGAGGCGACGACGGGCAGGCCAGCGGCCATGTAGGTAACGAGCTTCGAGGGGACGACGGCATCGATTACGTGGCGGCGCTGAGTCAGCAGCGCCACGTCCGACGCGGCCAGAATGTCGGCTAGGTCGGGCCATGGGCGGAACGGTAGAAAGCGCATGCGACCTTCCGGCGCCGAGCGCTCGATGGCAGGTCGCTCGGGTCCATCGCCCACGAGGAGCCAGCAGGCGTCCGTCTGATCTTCGCTGGCCGCTTGAGTAGCGACCTGCAAACCCTGCTTACGGCCGATGCTGCCAATGTGTGTGACGAGCGGTTGATCCGGGTCCAGACCGTGACGCCGCCGGGTTTCGGCGCCCGGTCTGGTTGGCCGGAAGCTGTCTAGGTCCTCGGAATCGGGCACGACATGCAGCTTCCGTTCGCTCAGCCGATGGCGAAGCAACTCCTCGGCGAAACCCTCAGTGAGGACGACAACGGCGTCAGCACGCCCGTAGGCCGTGTACTCGACGGCTCGTAGGAGCCGGACCAGCAAGGGGTGTTGGATGATCCCCACGGCGGCGCCGGCGTTTACAGCAAGGTCGGCAACCTTGGCGACCCAAAGGCGACGCCGAATTCGAGCCACGAGTGCCGTGGCCGCCGCGACAGCTGGCTGAGCACCGACGTAGAGATAGACGTCCGCGCGCGGCAGTAGCAGGGCCTTGAGGCCAGCGATCAGGGCAAATGATCCGTCGTAGAGCAGGCGACGGATGAGTGAGCCGGGCTTTGCCGGGATGTACGACGGCACACGGATGACTCGCACTCCGTCGAGCGTTTGGCGCAGGAAGCCGGATTGCCCGTGCTCGGGAAAGACGCGCCAGGCCGGGTAATGGGGTTTGGCGGTGACCATATTCACGTCGTCGCCGCGGGCGGCCAGATGGCGGCAGAGGGTGGCGGTGTGGGGCGCAATGCCAGCCACTTCGGGCGGGTAGTTGATGCCGATGACGACCACGCGCATGGTTGGAGCGGCTAGCGCCGCGCCACGACTTTCAACGAATTGCCCCAGCGGCCAAATGCGAGGTTCAGCAG
>VXPS01000250.1 GCA_009839425.1 Chloroflexota bacterium | reverse complement strand
GGGGAAGAACACCGGCACGGTCAGCAGGATCATCGCCAGGCTGTCCATCACGCAGCCGAGGACCAGGTAGACCAGCAGGATGCCGAGCAGGATCACGATGGGGGCCAGACCGGAAGTCGCCAGCCCCTCGGCCAACGCCGTTGGAATCTGGGTCAGGGCAAGGAATGCATTGAAGACCTCGGCGCCGATCAGGATCAGGAAGATCATCGCGGTCGTCCTGCCAGTATCCAGCAGGCTGCCCGAGAAGGCGCTCCAGCCGAGCCGTCCCGAGACGAGTGCCACCAGCCCGATCGCGGCCGCCCCGATCGCGGCCGCCTCCGTCGGAGTGAACACCCCCAGGTAGATCCCACCGATGACCGCGAAGAAGATCGCCACCACCGGCCACACCTTGCCGACGCTGCGGAGCCGTTCGGCGACCGGCAGGGGGAGTGCGGCCGGTCCCGCCCCGGGGTGCATTCGGACGTACGCCGCGATAGCGGCAACATACCCCAGCGTCGCGATGACGCCCGGCACGAGTGCCGCGAGGAACAGCTTGCCGATCGACTGCTCGGTGATGACCGCGTAGATCACCAGGATGATCGAGGGCGGAAACAGGATCCCCAGCGTGCCCCCGGCCGCCAAAGTGCCGGCGGCGAGCGCGCCGGAATAGCCGTGCCGCCGCATCTCCGGGAGCGCCACGGACGCCATCGTGGCCGCGGTCGCGAGGGAAGACCCGCACACGGCGCCGAACCCTGCACACCCCCCGATGGTCGAGACGGCCAGACCGCCACGCCGATGGCCGAAACACGCCCGCGCCGCATCGAACAGCAGGCGGCTGAGCCCGGCACGGGTCGCGAGCTGGCCCATCAGCAGAAACAGCGGCACCACCGAGAGCGTATAACTCGACACGCGTCCGAACGGCGCCGTGTTGAGCAGGTTCAGGAAGGCCGACCATCCCGCGAGCGCCGCGAAGCCGAAGCCGCCGACCACGAACATCGCCACAGCGACCGGCATCCGCAACCCGATGAGCAGCACGCAGACGCCGAACAGGAGCGCGCCGAACCCGATATCGGTCATCGGCGGAGCGCCTGCAGGTGGCGGTGGACTACCTGGACACACACCGTCGTCAAGAGCCCTGCCGTGACCAACGCCGCGAAGTACGCCACGTGGATCGGAATCTCGAGGAACAGGGTCGTTTCTCCGTCCTCGAGCTTGCGCACGGCGCCGACGAACAGGCGCCAGGCAATCAGACCGGCCATGGCGGTGAACGCGATGCTGTGCAGGCCGTCCAGCGCGGTTCGGTAGCGAGGACTTAGCCGGCTCGTGAAGAAGTCGACTACGACGTTCCCCTGGGTCATGTGGCAATAGGGGAAGAACGCGAACACCGCGATACCGCAAGCGAGTTCGGTCAGCTCGTAGTCCCCGGGGATCGGCACGCCGAACAGGTAGCGGCCGAGGACGCTCGCCACCGTCATTCCCACGACGGCGACCAGCAGCATCCCGCCCGACAGCGCGAGCCCGCGGGCCAGCCGTCCCAGACCACTGGCTTCGCGGTCGCCCCGCGGACCATCCAGGGCGGGCGACCCGGGACCCGCCGGGGGCTCGGGCGGTCTACGGGGTCGACGCATCGGCGTAGCGGGCGATCAGACGCCGCGCGTCCGCAAGCAACGCCCGCCCGTCGTATCCCATGGCGTCGACTTTCTGCACCCAGGCATCCACGACCGGGGCGGTCGCCGCCCGCCATCGCGCACGCTCCACGTCCGGCAGCGGGACGATGGGATGTCCACGGTGTCTGGCAATCTCGCGCCCGGCCTCCTCGTCCTCCTGCCAGATCCGGCCGAGCCGTCGGGCCAGCGCCATGCCCGTGGAGTCGTCGAGGAGCTGCCTGACGTCATCGGGCAACCCCTCGTAACGGGCTCGATTCATCGCAAGCACGAAGGGGGTACAGCCGAGACCAACCTCCGTGTGATGGCGCGTCACTTCGTGCAGCCGGAACGGGCGCATGATCGTCCAGGGGACCATCGCGCCTTCCACGACGCCCCGGGCGAGCGCCTCGTAAACCTGGGGGACGGGCATGCCAACGGGAACGGCGCCGAGCGCTTCGAGCATCGCGGCGACGGTTTGCGACGCGGCGCGGACCTCCAGTCCCTTCATATCTGCGAGGGTCCGGACCTGATCGTCGACGGTGTGGATCTGGCCGGGCGCCGTGGCATGAAACACCAGCGGGTGTGTGTCCCGGTACTCGTGCCGCATCCATTTCCGATGGAATGTCGTGAGCGCCTGGCTGGTCGCCACCGCGTCGCTGCAGACAAAGGGCAGTTCGAACACCTCCGTCAACGGAAACCGTCCCGGCGAATAGCCGGGCAACGTCCAGGCGAGGTCGACCACGCCATCACGCGCTTGCCCGTAGAGGTCCGCCGGCCTGCCGCCCAGTTGCATCGCCGGGAAGACCTGGATGGTGACGCGGCCATCTGAACTGGCCGCGATCTCTCGCGCCCATGGTTCGAGGAACAACTCGTTCACGATGGCCTTGGGCGAGTTGAACGTGTGCAGCCGGAGCGTGATCGGCTCGGCGGCGGAGCCGACCGCCGCGACGCAGAGGACGCCTGCCGCGAGAGACGCCCTCCCCGCCGCCCTACGCGTCACCCTCATCGAGCCCCCCGACACGTCGTCTTTCGATGATCGCCGACCCGTCCGGTTGATCGCAAACGCAGGTGCCATGCGCGGGGAGGCCGCATCGGACACACACCGACCACGCGGACGGACTCCAACGACACGGACAACGACACGGACACACACCGACCGGGCGGGCCAAATGGGACTGGGCTGTATTGGACACACACGGATTCCATCTGCACACCGTCGACTGGGCGCACAGCACGCGGGGAGAAAATCCCACGCGTAATGCAGATCACACCGACTGGGAGCAGCATCGAGGACATGAGACGGTGGCCTGCATGGCTACCCCGCGGCACAAGCTCGTCGACGAAGAGCATGCAGCCTGCTACCACGTAACGTCGCGGTGTGTTCGGCAGGCGTTTCTGTGCGGCTACGACTCCCTGACAGGACGCAACTACTCCCACCGCAAGCGCTGGCTGATCGACCGCATGAAGCGCCTTGCCCGCTGCTTCGCCGTCGAGATCTTCGGCTACGCCGTCATGAGCAACCATTTCCACATCGTGCTGCACTACGACCCGAAGGCATGCGCGTCCTGGACGGACGAGGAGGTGGCGCGGCGTTGGGCGGAAGCCTCTGAACCCATGACGAAGAGCCGTCGGAGAACGCGGGGCAAGGCGAAGCGACGTGAGCGGCTCCTGGAGGATCCAGAAGCATTGGCGCGGGCGAGGCGTACTCTGGGTTCGCTCTCGTTTTTCATGAAGCACCTACGGATTACGCCGCCTCCCTCAACGACCACGTCATCCATAACATACTGTTTTAAAACCACTTACATCGTTCGACACCGCCACTCGTTCATTGGTGGGGCCTTCCGCCCTTACAACGCATTTACAACTTTTTCGCTTCGCGTTCGACTGAGTGACCGCCTGCGGCGTCCTGCGCCGCCCAGAGAGTGCCGCATCCCTAGATCGCATGAAATCCGGTCCGCTGCTCCGCGACACCGAGTTGCCGACCGGACCAAGGTCAAACGCCAAGCCCCGGCAATCACACCGGCTAGTGCACCTCTGCGTCACGTCCCCTCGCCGAGGTGGAGCGTGTGCGACGCTACGGCTGCGACCGGCACCGAGCTTCAATGCTGCGGGTTGCCCCGCGGTCGTGCCGAACAGGTCGGCGTCAAGACCCGGTCAAGAGAGCGGGCGGCCGGATTCGCCAGCGTAGCGTGCTTAGCTTGCCGCTGACTCCCTGCCGCCGGAATCGCCTTGCGGGACGCCAAACCGTATCGGCGGCCCCACGCTGTCTGGCCCCCGGTACTGCAATCCCTGCGCCAGGCGCGCCTTCGCACGCGCGTGCGTGACCGGCACATCCCAGCGCAAGTCGGGATGATCGGGCAGCCCGAACAGGCCCCCCGGCGGGGCCGCCTCGATGGCGCGCTGTTTCCTGACCAACCGCTGCAGATCCTGGCTCCGCTCCACAAGCACCGTCTCCGTCACCGCGTCGGCGAACGCCAGCCGCGCGAACAGGCCGTGGTCGGACGCGGGGTCCGCACGCTCCACACGGTCAACGAACAGGCCCGTGGACACCACACGCCAGGGCGTGTCGCGCCAGGGCGGCGGGGGTTCCTTCTGCCGCGCATGCCAGGCTAGGCCCATGCGTGCCTTACCGGCGTCGTCCGTCAACACGAGAGTCCCGGTCGACAGCAGCGCGTTCAGGTGCAGGAACTCGATCACGTGGTCCAGCCGGAACGTCATCGCTTCGCCGGCCGCGAACCACTTGAGGACTTCGCACTTCTCCTGCGCGCCTTTGGCGGCCACGGCGCCGTTCTTGAGCACGTCGTTGCGGATCTTCTGCAGGTCGCCGAACACGCCCGTCTGCATGCCCATGGGCAGGCCGGACGCCTTGCCCGCGTAGGGCGGGCGCTTGCGGAACCGCTCCCAGGTCCCGGCCACCATGGCGACCCAACCCCGGTACGCCAACTGCACGAGACGCCCCTCGCTGCCCATCTCGGAGCGTAGGTCGTAGGTTTCGCCCAACACGGTCGACTTGAGCGCCAGCGACAGTCCAGCCGGCGCATGCGCGGCACGCCAATCCTCCTTCCTGGCCACCCGCTCGGCCATGCCTTCGGCGGCTTCGAGCAGAAAGAAAAGCTGCGCGGTGTGCTGCAGGATCGGTTCGACCAGATCGCAGGCGTAGATCGCCGATATGGTGCGCGGCTGGGCGGGGTCGCCGGCACGGCGCCGCGCATCCACCGTACGAATCGGACCCAGGCCGAAGATGTCGTCCGTCGATGACATGGATGCTCTGTCTCCTTCCGTATGACGGGTTTTCGCCGCGGCCGGCGGCCCCCCCGGAAGGGCGACCGCTATGCCACCGGCCATGGCTATCCGTTCCCCAGTGCCGACCCCGCGAGTCCCTCTGGACTCGCCTGCGCTTCGTGCGGCGCAGTGCGAGGCTCGCTGCTGGTTCGCGACGACGAAGGGCCGGGCGAACCTAGCTCCCGCGGCCCCGCGCGAAGCAGATTCCGATGACCACCAATCCCAAGACGATCAGCACGGTCTCGCTGTACCGTTTTCCGGACAGACTCAAGTTCTTCAAGTGCTCGCAATTGAACGTGATGAGGTTGTAAGGGCTCTTGATTTCCGCCACCTGCCACACACGTGAGAGTACCGCCGGAAGGTCCTCAGGATGCGGCCGATGGACGTTAACGGTCCTGCCGTCGGCAAACTGCCCGAAAGACACGACGCGCGGTGGACCACCTGGCACGATGTCGAGCACTTGGTCCGATGCCATGGTGATCCCATAGTGGGTTACAAGACCTGCCGCCCGCGACAGCAGGTCGCCCGGCGCCGGCGTCGTCATCGTTCTGTCAACCACCGCGAGCAGCATTCAACAAGAAGTAGATCGCCGCCGCGATGCCGGCCCCGACCAACAGGTTCTTGAGCGTCTGGTCCATTTCCTGCGCGCCCGCCGCCTTCTCGAAATCCCGCATCAAGGCGCACTGGTAGGCGCTGGGGGTGTACCTCGAGCGCGGCGTCTCCCACCGCGATACGGTCACCGGATGGGCGCCCAACAGCTGCCCGAACTCCGCCTGGTTTAGACGCAGCGCGCGACGCAGGCTTCGGATCTGGGCAGGGTTCATTCAACCATTCTAGCACAAGAGTTAGTAGGCACTATGTCACCTGCTGCCTTTGGGCTAAGCTGGTGCACACTTCAGCCCCGGATCCGGCAGCCTTTGCCGGCGGCATCAGGTTCGTCCGCGCGACGTTCAGCCGGCCGCCGCCCGTGGCGATCACCGTCACCTCCACCGCGCCGCCGTCCGCGGCCTCGCGCGCCGTCAGCGTCAGCACTCCGTCGACGATTCGATCCCGAGCGCAGTGCCGCGTCCGCCGGAGGTGTCGCTGCAGGGCGCCGGCGTGTCGGCCGGCGACGGGTCGTGCTCACGGACCCACGACCGCCCCGACCGAGTTCGTGCCGGAGGCATTTCCGATCCGCCCATCCACTCGCGACCCTGGACCCTAGGGGAGAGGGGCGATCCCCTGCGGGGCCGGGCTGTCGTGCTACGCACCGAGCCTCGCACGCGAGTCTCGGCCCTGCGGGCTTCCATCCCTATCGCGGGCGCGCCTGCCCGCCCGCCGCCGCGACGCGCCCGCCGCAGCCGTGCCCGATGTCGCGGTGGCCACCGAACAGGGCCACGCCGTGCGACTCCGGGATCACCGACCGGCGTCGAACGCGGCCAGCATCCGCACCACGTCGCGCCGGCTCAGGCGTTGCTCCACGACCAGCGCCCCGTGGAGCCCCGGAGGCACGCCCACTTCCAGCCGCAACGTCAGCGCGTCGGGCATACCCGGTATGCGCCGCAGCGCACGGGCGCGGGCGAGGATGACGGGAGCGTCGCGGTCCATGCACGAAACTGTACATTCGAACAGTTGTTGCGCGCAACGGCGGACGGCGCCCCGACGTGGACGTAGCAGCGGATGGCGCCACGGGCGACCCCGCAGACGAGGATGGGCATGCGGGCTCGCTTTGGCGCGGACGGCATGCCGCTCCGCCACGGGTCGCATTCCCCCGCCGGCGCAACGAAGATCTGTCCGCAAAGCGGTGTCTTGCTCGTCCCCGTCCCACCCTCGCGCGGCGCGCGCGCCCGGCCCAAGGCCAAGCCCTGGCGGGCGGCGCTGCGCGCCGGCCTTGGCCCGCCACCCCCGCCGCGCGCCGAGATGTGTGCCCGAGCAACGCCCCCTGGGCAGGGGTTTCCGACCACGGAGAACGATCACATGCAAGCCAAGGCATTTCTGGACCAGCACAGCCCGCGTCTCGTCGAGATCGCGAACGACGCGTCCACCGCACTTCTCGGCGACAAGGCCGCCAATCGCTTCCTCGAACACCTCCACGCCGACTTCGAAACGGTCGAGGACAAGCCCGGCCGGCGTCCGTCCCTGCCCGGCGAGGACGTCTTCTGGTGGTGCGTCACGATCCTCGAGGAACTGGGCGACATGCGCGGCTCGAATTCCGCGCGCGACCCCTACGTCGTCATGATGCTCGACCAGCTCCGCGGCATGGGCACCCGGCTCGCGAACGCCGAGCCGCTGCCGCCAGAGTTCCAGATCCACTGGTTCGACGACACCGAGGACACCGACGACTGAGCCCACGCCAGCGGTGCCCGCGCACCGGGACGGGACGCCCCACCGGCGGACCGATCCGATCGCGGGGCACCGCTCGCCGGGCGCCGGCGGGCTCGCCAGACGACCAACGCTCCGAGGCCCCCACAGGCGTCCGCGACCGCTCACTTCCCTGCGACCCGCCCGAACCGCACCGCTCCGGCCGGGTGCACCGACTCCACCCGCCAGCCCGCCTCCCGGCACAGACCCGACGCGGGGCACGCCTCCCAACCAACCGCATCGGTCCACCAGCCCGGCGACCTCGCCGCATCCGGCAGACCGGCTCCGAGCAATTCCCGGATCCGCTCCAACGGTACGACGCAGGTCACGCCGGCGACGCTCTGCAGATACTTCTCCAGCGCCTGCCAACGGTCCCGTTCCACTGTGTCAGGTACGTTGTCTGCCACGCCTACGCCCATGTCCCGTGCACCTTCGCCAGTTCGCCGACCCAGAACGCCACCCGGTCCCGCGTGTCGTGACCGAACGACTGGGCCAACTCGAAGAATCCGGACCCCGGCATCTGTTCGCCGGCCTTGTGCACCACCACGACGCTCAGCATGCCACCTCCCGCCGCGTGCTCGTCCGTCGAGGTCTCGCCCAGCATGTGGGCGAGCTGCGGGCTCTGGGGCTCAAGGTCCAGCGCCTGTATTGCAGCAACCAACTCCGAGTAGGTGATGAGCTTCCTGCGTCGCGCCCTGGCGCTCATCGCCTGGCGCGCCTCCTCTTTCGCGGCTGGCCAGTGCGCCGCCGGGAAGCCATGGTCGTAGCCCTCGCGTTTCATGCAACCGCACGTCCTCTCCTAGTGCCACCATACAGCGTCTGTTTGGGCGATCCCTTCGGGCCGGGCTCTCGTGCTACGCACCGAGCCTCGGCGAAGCCGAGTCTCGGCCCTAATGGGCTCCCTTCTGTCGCGCTGTCACGGCCGTCCGTTTAGCAGGGCGGCGGGGCCCGCCAAGTGTCCTCGCATCGCAGTCGCCGGACCCGCGCATGCACTTGCCTCCACGCTGCCGGGCAGTTCAGACTCTTGGTTGTGGCTGGACCCGGCCTGCGACAAGCCGGCGCACCGCCCGCCCCGCAATAGGCTGACCCCATCCACCATGGCAAGCAAGACACTCAGGGACGAGCGACTCGGCGGAATCGGCCTGCGGCTTGTCCGCCGCCCGGACGGAACACTGGCCGGGCGGTACTCGCGCGCCGACGACGAGAGCGCCATCATCGTTCAAGAGCCCGACGAGACCCAAGACGAGTTGTGGCAACGCCTCAAGGCTGCGGCTTTGCGGGGAGATCCTTCGTTTTTCGGTTTCGACGGGGCCGTGTCGCGTTTTCGCACCATCTTTCCCGAAGGGTTCCGCGACGCCGCCTATCTCCAACAGGAGCGCAAGTACAAGGTTGATGCCCGCGAGTTACTGAACAGCACGGTACCCGTCCAGGAGGCGTTGACGGCTACGGGATTCGCGGCATCGGTCGTGAACGCCTACCGGACCACCAACATCGTCCATCCAGTGTGGGAAGTGCCCCGCATGGTGGAAGCCCTACGGAGCAAGGATCGCGACAATCTGATCCAGCGCCTCGCGGCGTTCGCGCTCGGAGACAGGTCGCAACTCTCGGCCATCGCCCGAGTCGCCCGCAAGTACGACGCGGCCAAATGGCCCCTCATCACCTATCTTCCTTTCCTGTGGGATACCCCCGTGCCGCACGTCATCCTGCGGCATGAACCCACGACCAGATTCGCTTCGAGCGTCGGCCACGAATTCCCCCATGTGTACGAAGCCAGGCTGGTTCCCGCCGTGTACGAGTCGCTGCTCGACCTCCTCGCCAGAACGGAGCACGAGATCTCGGAACTCGAGCCTCGGGACACGATTGACATCCAGAGCTTCATCTGGGTCGTCAGCAAGTACCGCGACTGAGGGACGGCGCGCCCGATTGTCGCTCGGCACAACGGAACGAGGTGTGCGTGTGAGTGTCGACGATCTCGTACCACTGGTACGTCAGTTCTGCAGCGTTCTCGAGTCTCCAGACGACTCCGACGAACGGGAACTCAGGGCCTTCTTGGGATACCGCAACGCCAAGACCTGGTCAGACATCGACGACGAGTACCGGTGCGTGATTCTGGCCGAAGCAGGTGCGGGCAAGACAACCGAAATGAAGGCGCGAGCGCGGCACGTTCAGCAGCGGGGCCGTCACGCCTTCTTCATCCGTATCGAGGACATCGACGGTGCCTTCGAGAACGCGTTCGAGGTCGGCAGTCCTCGATCGTTCGCGCAGTGGCTAGGCTCTCAGGATCAGGCTTGGTTCTATCTCGATTCGGTGGATGAAGCTCGAATCGACAACCCGACCACCTTCGAAAAGGCAATTCGTCGATTCTCGGAGAGGATCAAGGAGGGGCAGCTGCGTGCCCACGTCTACATTTCCAGCCGCCCCTACGCCTGGCGTGCGAAGTCCGACCGCAAGCTGATCCAGCAACATCTCCCGTTTCTAAAGCCGCGCCTCGAGGCCGCTCGCTGGCATGTCGATCCGAATCCGGCGGAGTCCTCCGGGCCACCGGAAGACGCGCTCGAGGTCTACATCCTGCAACGCCTGGAGGAAGACGACATCCGCCGGTTCGCGGCCTATCGCTCGGTGCCGGACGTCGACAAGCTCGTTGAGGAGCTGGACCGACTCGGCATGATTCCTCTGGCGGGGCGCCCCTTCGACCTGGAGGAGATTCTCGACAAGTGGGCAACCGACCGTACGCTCAGTGGCCGACGCGAACTGCTGCATCACAACATCGGGCGCAGGCTCAGGGAGCTGGACCCGGACCGGGCCGTCCGGCAGCCGCTCAATCTGGAAAGGGCGCGAGCCGGTGCGCGAGCACTGGCGGCCGCGGTTGTTCTCACCGGCAAGGCCGGCATCCGGGGTCCCGACAGCGTGCAGGCGCAGACGGCCATTGATGCGGAGGTCGTGTTGGCGGATTGGGATCCCGGTGATGTTCGAAATCTCCTGAGCAGAGCGATTTTCGACGACGTCACGTACGGCGCCGTCAGATTCCGAAATCGCGATGCCCGGGAGTTGTTGGCGGCCGAGTGGTTCCGTGAGCTGTTGCGGACGGGCCATTCGCGCGAGGCCGTCGAGATGCTCTTTTTCCGCGAGCAGTACGGCGAGCAGATCGTCTCCGGCCGTCTGCGCACGGTCCTGCCTTGGCTCATTCTCGACGACCGCGGCATCCAGACGCGGGTACTGACAACGTATCCCGGGATCGCGGTGGAGGGCGGGGACCCGGCGCAGCTGCCGCTGCCGGAGCGACAGAAGATCCTGGCCGACATCCTCGTTCGCATCGTCGAGGGCGAGGCCAACGGCACGGCAGGCGACAACCATGCGCTCGCACGGATCGCGCTACCGGATCTCAGCCCCGACGCCCGCGTGCTGATCGATCGCCATGCCGACAACGACGATGCAGTCTTCTTTCTCGGCCGGCTCGTGTGGCAGGGCGAGATGCAGGAGTGCGTGCCGCCGCTGCTTGACCTGGCCGCGGATTCGACTCGCGGGGTGTACGCGAGGATGGTCTCCGCACGCGCGGTGATGACCTGCGGTACGGAGGAACAGAAGTCGACACTCTGGGCCCGTCTGAACGGCACCCCGCAGCTCTCCCGCAGACTACTGGCCGAGCTTGTGCAGGGCGCCGAAGCCGATGCACACACCGTCCCCATGGTCCTGAAGTCGATAAGTCGGTTGGAACCATACGAACGCTTCAAGGTCTCCGGACTGACGACGGCTCTACATGGCTACATCGAGCGCCTCCCGCTTCCTATGCATGCGAACGGCGATCAACCGCTCTCAATGCTGGTCGCCGGCCTCGACGCAGTCTTGCGGCAACCGCCCTACGTCGAATCGGAGCATTGCCACATCTCGGCGGAGTTCGCCTGGTTGCTGGACCCGGCGATCCATGCCGTCGGAAGACTGGTCGCGGGCCGGGCCGCGACGGCCATGCAGGATCACGCCATGGCGATCATGCTTGAGGCTCCGCCCGCCCGCCAATGGGTTGATCATGCCGTCGGCGACTACCGGGACGAGCTTGGTGACTCGGTGCCCGCCTGGCCCGACCTCAACGACGCTCTTTTCTGGCACAGCGTCAAGGCCGTACGCGCCCGGCGCGCGGAGGATGGTGAGACGCTGGATGAGGACTGGCCCGTGCTGGTCGTCGAGCACTACTGGTCCTTCGGACCGGAGAGCCTGCCGCGCGTCCTCAACTGGGTTCGCCGACGCGACCTGGAGGATGACCGGCTGGTGGCCCTCTCGCTTGCGTTCCAGATTCACAAACAAACAGACGAGCCCGCCGGCTCGCTGGACAGGCTGCGGGAGGCCACCAGCGGCGACGTCGTCCTGACTCGACGACTCGACGAACTGCTGGAACCGCCCGTCTCCGAGCAGGCCCTGCGGCTCAAACGGCGCGTGGCCGCCCAGCGGCAAGGACTCGAGCGCCAACGTCAGAGGCGCCAGCAACAGAGGCTGGATTGGATCTCGCGCCTCAAGGCGGATCCCGCCATCGTCCGCAATCCTCCGGGGTTGGAGCCCAGCGAAATCAGTGCGGACCAAGAGGGACTCTTGTGTGAGATCGAAGGCGAAGGACTACGCGCTCATCGCTCACAGGGAGCTGCATGGCGATCGCTGATCGAAGAGTTCGGAGAGGAGGTGGCCACTGCCTATCGGGACGCGGCTGTCGCGCATTGGCGACACTGCAGACCCGGATTCCGGTCGGAGGGCGTGAACACCAACACGATCTCGGCTTCCCTCATGTTCGGCCTAGCGGGACTCGCCATAGAGTCCGACGAGACCGAGGGGTTCCCCGCGAATCTCTCGCCATCGGAGCGGCGCCTCGCATTGCGATTCATCGTCCTGGAACTGAACGGCTTCCCCAGTTGGCTAGAGCCCATGTACCAGGCCCATCCGAGGGAGGTCATGCCGACCATCGAAGCCGAGCTTTACTGGGAGTTGGCGCACACCAAACCTGACGAACCCATGCACTACATCCTGCATGACCTGGCGGCCTACGCGCCTTGGCTACACGGCGCACTCATAACGCCACTCCTGGAGTGGCTCCGCGACAACGATCCGCCGGGCGAGACGGCATTGGACTACATCTTCCGCATACTGTGGGGCGGCTGCTCCGATGCTGCGGCGCTGGCCGCCCTTGCGCGCGCAAAGGCAACCGGCCGGACCCCGACCGACCACCACCCGTACTGGTATGCCATGTGGGTCGACGCCGCCCCGGAGACAGGCATCGTGGCTCTGGAGGACTGGCTTGCCGGGTTCGATCGGCCAGACGGTTCCCGCGCCGCCCAACTCTTCGTTGCGGCGCTGACTGGCTCGCGCCGGGGTGCGTATTCGGGGCCGGCTATCGGGAACTTCCTGACGCCAAAGCACCTCAAGCGGCTCTACGTGCTCATGCACGAGCACATCCGCGTCGAAGAGGACATCGATCGTGCGAATCAAGGCGTCTATTCGCCCGAGCTGCGGGACAATGCTCAGGACGCCCGCAACACCCTGTTTCAGATGCTCTCCGACATTTCCGGCAAGGAAGCCCATAGCGCTCTCACTGAACTCATCGCAGATCATCCCGATCCGGGTCACCGGCCGTGGATGGCACGCCGCGCCTACCAGCGTGCGGAAGTGGATGGCGATCTTCAGCCGTGGACTGACGAACAGGTCCGCGACTTCGCGTCTGATCTCACAGCGACTCCGACAACCGAGCGGCAGCTGTTCGACCTGACGGTCGCCCGTGTTGCGGATCTCAAGAACTGGCTCGAACAGGGCGATGACAGCCTGTACCGAACCTGGGCGAAGGCGGAAGACGAAGCCGAAGTCCGTGATCTCGTGGCCAACTGGCTCAACCACCGCTGGCGCAACCCGTTCACCATCGCAAGAGAGCCGGTACTCGCGAACAACCAGCGGGTGGACATCTGCCTCGATAGCCAAAGCGTCCCATTGCCCGTGCCCCTCGAGCTTAAGCTCCTCGACAAGGGCTGGAGCGGCCCGAAGCTCTGCGAGCGCCTTCGCAACCAACTGGCACGCGACTACCTCCGAGAAGGCAACGAGCGTTACGGTGTGATGCTCCTGTTCTGGCAAGGGAGGGGACACCAGAAGCGCTGGGAGATCGGCGGACGTCGGGTCGCCGTATCGGATGTTGCCAGCGCTCTCAAGCGCCATTGGGAAGGCGTTTCA
>VXPS01000393.1:5936-13446 GCA_009839425.1 Chloroflexota bacterium | reverse complement strand
GCTCAACCCCCCCCGCGCGGCGGGCGGCGGGCCGGGGCGGTATGCGTGCTGGCTGGCGGGACTTGGGTATGAGGCTCACCTGGTGGATCCGGTCGAGAAGCACGTGGAGCATGCGCGGGAGGCTTCCTGCGCGCAGCCGAAGCATCCACTGGCCAGAGTGACGCTGGGCGACGCGCGTTCGCTGGATCAGGCCGACGGGAGCGCGGACGCGGTGTTGCTGATGGGGCCGCTGTACCACCTGACGGACCGAGACGACCGGCTGGCGGCACTGCGGGAGGCATACCGCGTGCTGAAGCCGGGGGGCGTGGTGATTGCGAAGGCGATCAACCGGTTCGCTTCGCTGCTGAGCGCGCTGAGCCGGGGGCACATCGACGACCCGGCGTTTGCGCCGATCCTGCGTCGCGATCTGGCGGACGGGCAGCATCGCGGGCTCCCCGACGACTTCGGCTACTTCACCACGTCGTTCTTTCACCGGCCGGAGGAACTCGAGGCCGAGGTGCGTGAGGCGGGATTCGACCAGCCAGATCTCTACGCGGTCCAGGGGCCTGGACTTGCCGCCAGCGATGTTGACGAGCGGATGTCCGACGCTGTGAAGCGAGCGCGGTTGCTGGACTGGATTCGTTGCGTCGAACAGGAGCCGACCCTGCTTGGAATGTCCAAGCATTTCGTGGTGGTTGCCACGAAATGACGACCTGACGCAGCGGCGGAGGGTCAGGCCGCTGGTTCGATGCTGGCGCGGGTTTCGGCGAGGACGAGGTCGACGACTTTGAGCAGCGCTTCGTCGTGGGAGTCGCCTTCGAGGCGGCGGAGGCGGTAGTGGTCGACCTGGCGGTCGGCGCCGGCGCCTTCGGCGATGATGGTGAGGGCGTGGCGCAGCTCGGGTTCGCAGTCGAGGGCGCGGGCGTCCTCGGCGAGGGTGTCTACGAGTTCTTCGGTGACGTCGATGATGTCCTTGCGGCCGCCGCCGCGCTCGTCGCCGAAGAAGGCGAGGACGCCGTAGCGCTGGGCGAGCCAGCGGTTCTCAGCAATGATCTCGGTGGGCGGCTCGGGGGGCAGCTTGCCGGCCTGATCCTGGCGGAGCAGGTACCGGACGAGAGATGCGTAGAGCGCCACCATGCATACGGCGTCCTCGACCCGGGTGCAGACGTCGCAGATGCGCATCTCGATGGTGGGGAACTTGCCGGAGGGGCGGATGTCCCACCAGAGCTCGCTGGCGTCGGTGATGAAATCCATGCGCTGGTAGTCGGCCACCAGCCGGTCGAACTCGGCGCGGGACCGCAGGGGGCCGGGGAGGCTGGTGCGGGGGAGGTTGCCCAACAGGTTGAGGCGGTAGGACTTGTAGCCGGTTTCGCGGCCTTCGACGAAGGGCGACGTGGCGGAGAGCGCGTGCAGGATGGGCAGATAGCGGCGGATGGCCGTCATGACGCGAACGCGCGAGTCGGGGTCGCCAAACCCGGCATGGACGTGCATGCCGCCGATGAGAAAGCGCCGGACGCTGTCCTGGTAGGTGACGGTAAAGCGCTCGTAGCGTTCGCGCGGCGTGGGGGCCTGTTCCCGCCAGTCGGCGAACGGGTGGGTCGAGGCGGCCATGACGGCGGCGCCGTAGGTTTCGGCGGCCCGGATGACGACGCGGCGCGTCTCCAGCAAGGCGGTGCGGACGTCGGCCACGGAGTCGCAGACGCGGGAGTTGGATTCGATCTGGGTGCGCAGGAATTCCCGCACGAACTTGTGGGGGCCGCCGTTCGTCTCGCAGTCGTCAAAGATGCGGAGGTCGGGGTCGGCCAGGAGGTTGCGGGACTCCGGGTCGACGAGGAAGAACTCTTCTTCGATGCCCAGCTTGAGATTCAGGTCGTCCACGTCGCCTCCGTGCTGCCCGGCCATTGCGTTGCGGGACTCATTGTGTCCCAAGGTACGGCGAATGGATGGTGGCCGTCTGGAGAATATTCCGTTTGCCGGCGCACCGTTGGCCGGGCGTGAGTAAGCGACGACGCGCGGCCGGCCTCAGCGCCTGACTCGACCCGCGCCAGGCGTGGAACGTGAACCAGGGGGCGCATGGCTGCCACAGGGCCGTGAATGTCTGTTCACAGGCACCAGGCCTCATCCGTTCTGCTCGCCCACCCAGCGTTGCCGTGAGCCGCCCTGCGGGCGCGCAGCGCGAGCTGGCGCGTCAGTTCGGGTTGATGTTGAGCGGTGTCGTACTGATGGCCTGTGGCCGTGGTGTCAGGGTTGCCTGGAGGTCCAGCGGCTGCCCCATGCGCCGGACCGAGAGCGTGATCGTCTCGCCCACGCGGGCGCCGTCGATTGCATGTGACAGGTTGAAGTCGCGGGTCAACGACTGGCCGTTGATCGCCACGATGACGTCGGCCGATCGCACGCCCGCCGCCTCCGCGGTGGTGTCCGGCATGACCGCGCTTACCGCCACGGCATACGGGTAGGGCGTTCCGTCGAAGCGATCCAGTTCGGGGTCGATCAACTGGTAGCGCACGCCCAAGAGGCCGCGTGCCACCGTTCCTGTGGACTCGAGCTCGGGCAGGCGGCGAATGATGTCCGCAATGGGCAGGGCAAACCCAATATCGTTGGCGTTGGACTGCACGGCGGTATTGATGCCGACCACGCGTCCGTCGGTGCTGACGAGCGGCCCGCCGCTGTTGCCCTGGTTAACGGCGGCGTCGGTTTGGATCAATCCGCGTAGCGGAATGGCCATGGGGCCGCTGTCGGTGGTGACGGTACGCGGGATCAGCCGGTCCAGGCCGCTCACGATGCCGGAGGTGGCGGAGTTGCGGAAGTTGCGCGGGCTGCCGATGGCGAGGACCGGTTCGCCGACGCGCACCTCGGTATCGCCGGCCAGTTCCAGTGCCGGGAAGGGACCGCCTTCGGCCTGCAACACGGCCACGTCGCCCCAGACATCGCGGCCGACGATTTTCGCGGGGATTCGCTGGCCGTCCGAAAGGGTGACCCGCACGTCCCCGGATTCTCCCTCGGGAAGGACGTGGGCGTTGGTGAGGATGCGCCCGTCGGTGTTGTAGAAGAAGCCGGTGCCGATGCCCGAGCCTCGGTTGAGCGCGCCGCGCCGGACTTCGACGGTCACCACCGCCGGCATCAGTGTCTCCAGCAGGCCCGCGTAGGACGTCGGCGAGGCAGCAACGACCGGTGCGGTCGCTGCTGCGGTTGGCGGCGCTGCTTGTGGCGCCGGCGGCGCCGCCACGCGCCCGGCGACGTAGCCGCTGACGGCCCCGCCGCCGGTGCCCAGCACGACCGTCAACGCCAGCAGGCCCACGACCCAGCGCGATACTCCGGTCGATTGCCGGGGCGGTGGGGATTGCGACACGAGTAGAGCAACCGGATTCCGACTGTTTGAGTATAGGCACGGCGGGCTGGGCTTCTGTGCGAATCACTACGATGCCGGTGGCGGCCGACGGTCGTGGCTAGACTGACCGCGACCGACGTGACGGCGAGGCGCCGTGCGGGACATTCGGCTGGCGTTGGCGCAGATTCGGCCCGCCCTAGGGGATCTGGATCACAACCTGGGGCTGCACCTGGACTACATCGAGCGAGCGGTGACGGCTGGCGCCGACGTTGTGGTGTTTCCCGAGCAGTCGCTGACGGGTTACTTCCTCAGCGACCTGGTGCCGGACGTGGCGCTCCCGCGGGATGACCCCAGGCTCAATCCGCTACGGGAGGCGAGCCAGCGGATTGACGTGATCTTCGGGTTCGTGGAGGAGACCACGGACCACCGGTTTCTGCCGGCGGCCGGGTATCTGCACAAGGGTGAGTTCGTTCACGTGCACCACAAGGTCTACCTGGTGACCTACGGCCTCTTTGACGAGGCGCGCGACCTGGCGGGCGGCGGGGCGGTGCGGGCGTTCGACACACGATTCGGGCGCACATCCATGTTGATCTGTGAAGACCTGTGGCATCCCACCACGGCCAGCATCGCAGCAGCCGACGGTGCGGACGTGATCTATGGACTGTCCAGCAGCCCGGGTCGCGGCGTGGCGGGCGGCACGCACGAACTGGGCTCGGCCGAAACCTGGCGCGCCATCAACCGGCTCTACGCGAGTCTGCACGTCTGTTACGTCGTGCACTGCAATCGGGTCGGCTTCGAGGACGGGGTGAACTTCTGGGGCGGGTCCGAGGTCATCGGTCCGGACGGCGAGTTGCTGGCACGGGCGCCCGACTTCGAGGAGGCCCTGGTGCTGGCCACGCTGGCCGATGCGCCGCTGCGGCGGCAACGCACGCGCCTGCCGCTCCGCCGCGACGAAGACGTGTCGCTCAACGGGCGGGAATTCGCCCGCATTGCGGCCCAGCGGCATTGGCAGAATGACGGCTGAGGTTGACCTGCGCGAGCGGGCGCAGCGCGGACTGGATCTTGAGCCAGGCCTGACCTGCCGAGTCCTCGAAGCGTTTATCCGCGATGAAATCGAGAAGTTCGGTATCCAACGCGCCGTGGTGGCGTTGTCGGGCGGGATCGACTCGGCGGTGAGCTGCGCGCTGGCCGCCCGAGCCTTCGGCCCCGAGCGGGTGCTGGCCGTGCTGATGCCGTACCGCACCAGCAATCCGGCCAGTCGCGCCGATGCGGAGACGCTGGTGGCTCAGCTGGGGATCCCGTCCACGCTGATCGACATCTCAGCGGCGGTTGACGGGTTGCTGGGCGAACTGGACGAAGATCCCAGCCCGCTGCGTCGCGGCAACATCATGGCGCGGGCGCGCATGATCGCGCTGTACGACCAGTCGGAAGCGTTTGGGGGCCTGGTGGTCGGCACAAGCAACAAGACGGAGTTGCTGCTCGGCTACGGCACCCAGTTCGGCGACATGGCCAGTGCGGTGAACCCGATCGGCGACCTGTATAAGACGCAGGTGCGCGCCCTGGCGACGGCGCTGGACGTACCCGCCGCCATTCGAGACAAGGCGCCGAGCGCCGACCTGTGGGTTGGGCAATCCGATGAAGATGAGCTCGGCTTTGACTACGAGACGGCCGACCAGGTGCTGTATCTCTTGATTGACGAGATGTACGCCACCGCCGATCTCATCGCCGACGGGTTCGACGCCGACCTGGTGCACGAATTGCAGCGCCGGGTAGTGCGCTCGCAGTTCAAGCGGCGGCTGCCGCTGATTGCCAAGCTCTCAAACCGTACGATTGACCGCGACTTCCGCTATCCGCGTGACTGGGGGCGATGATCCATGCCTGTCTTTAGCTTGGCCACCACCATTTGGCCCAACGGCGTGCCCTTTGACCAGGTCATCGCCGGACTCGCCGGCGCCGGATTCACCCAGTGCGAACTCTTCGGGCCCAAGGACCTGGCCGACGACCGGACGGCCGGCGAGCGCCGCGGCAGCCTCAACCGGCACGGCGTGTGGGCCCGCACGGTTCACTCGGATCTTAGCGTCGATCTGGCGGCTCTTGACGATGACGAGCGGACCCGGGCCGTTGCGGCCGTGGCTTTGTGCTTCGAGCCGTTTGCGGAACTGGGCGGCTTTGCGGTGATCGTGCATCCCAGCCGTGGTGACAGTCCTGCGCAGCATCTGGAGCCCAGGATCGACGCGTTTCGGCGCTCGCTCGACACGTTAACCGCCCAGGCCGAACAGCTGGGCATCCGGTTGGCTTGCGAAAACCTGCAACACAAGGGCGAGCCGCGTCCGCTCTGCCGCATGGAGGACTTGCGGCGAGTGATCGACGAATACCCGCCAACGGTCGGCATTTGCCTGGACACCGGCCACGCCAACAACAACGGCCTGGATCCGGCCGACGAGGCGCGCATCGCCGGTGAACGGCTGATTGCCCTGCATCTGCAGGACACCGATGCCCTCGAGGACCGGCACTGGCCCCCGGGGCTGGGCAATATCAACTGGCTTCGGGTCAGCGCGGCGCTCACTGAAATCGGATTCGACGGCGCCTGGACGTTCGAAGTGAAGAGCGGTGCGTCAGGCCCGGCGGCTACCGCGGCCCTCGTGCGGCGAATCGCCGACGCGTGGGCCGAAGGTCGGGCGCCCTCAGACCTCCCACAAACGGAGACCGCCGCCGGCTTCGACGCGCTCTAGCAGCGTCCGGGCCTGGCGGACCCGGGCCGGCGGCTCACCGCGCGTCTGTCGAAGGTAGGCCTGCAGGTCGGCGGCCGCTTCACGGTGCCGCCCCAGCAGGCGATACACCCGGGCCCGGTCAACCAACAGGCTCCGGTCATTGGCGTCCAGCTCAATCGCCCGGGTCAAGTCCAGCACCGCAAATTCGGGGTCGCTGCGCAGGTGAGCCGACGCACGTTGCTGATAGCGGCTGGCCATGGAGACGGGCAACAGCGCGTACACCGCGGTGCCTCCGGCAGTCACCAACCCCAGCCCCACGATCGGATAGGCAAATGGCAGCCGTTCGGCACTGAGCAGAACGCCAATAGCCACCAGCAACGCGAAGACCGCCGCCAGCAGCGCGTAGTACCGCATGCGAGGCGACCGACCGGGCAAGAGATCTTTACTGCAGTTACTACAGCGGGCGACAGCGCCATACTGCCGCGTCCAACATCGCGGACACTGCAACTCTCGCGCCACTCCCTTGGCGGCCGCTGCTCAACCCGACTCAGGCCAACCCAGGCGCGCCTTACAGATGTTAACAAGATGACATAACTCAGGCAAGCGTGTGAGGGACAACGACATATCGCCAGCCATCCCTGGTGGCGTGTCAGGCGGGCGGGCGCGCCGTCGCCGACGGTCTCGTTATACTTCGAAAGCATCCCGCGCGTACCTGCACGGCACGACCCACGCACTCGCGGGCCAACCACCATGATTCGCAGTCGGCTTTCCGCATTGTTGTCGCAGGGGCTATCCGCGGCGCAGGCCGCTGGGGCGATTGCCGCCACGCCGCCCGTGACGTTCAGCCTTGAGCGGCGTGAGGATGACCTCGCCCACTATTCAAGCTCCGAAGCCCTGCGGCTGGCCCGGATCGTGGGCGCCCCGCCCCGCACGATCGCCGAAGCCATCGTGGCCCATCTGCCCCCGTCACCGGAGGTCAGCCGCGTTGAAACCGCCGGCCCGGGGTTCATTAACTTCTGGATAGACGACGCCTGGGTGCTGGGCCAGCTGCGGGAAATCGTCCATACCGGTTCCGCCTACGGCGGGTCCAACCACGGCGACGGCTCCAGCGTCCAGGTGGAGTACGTCAGCGCCAACCCCACGGGACCGCTCACCGCTGGCGCTGGCCGCGGCGGCGTCGTTGGCGACGCCCTGGCCCGGTTGCTCGAAACCTGCGGATACGACGTCACGCGCGAGTATTACGTCAACGACGCCGGCCATCAGGTCGAGATTCTGGGCTTGAGCGTCTACCACCACTATGCCGCGACGCTCGGTGAGGAGGCGCCATTCCCGGCGGACGGCTACCAGGGCGAATATGTCGCCGACTGGGCCGCGCGGATCGCGCGCGACGACGGTTCGCGTTGGCTTGGCAACGGTGCTCCCAGCGACCCGCGGGCCTTCGAGGCCCGGGCTGTCGAGATCGGTCTCGCCGAGATTCGACGCGACCTGGATG
>VXPS01000393.1:0-5926 GCA_009839425.1 Chloroflexota bacterium | reverse complement strand
CCGCGGTGCTGTGGACGAGGTGATTCAGGCCTTGGACGGCCGGGGCTTCGTGGCGGAACGCGACGGCGCCGTCTGGTTCATCGGCGGCGCTGGCGCCGAAGATCGCGAGAACGTGCTGGTCCGCTCGCGCGGCGACCCCACCTACTTCGCCGTGGACATCGCCTACCACCAGGATAAGTTCGCAACTCGCGGCTTCGAGCGCGTGATTGATGTCTGGGGAGCCGACCACCACGGCCACGTGCCCCGCATGCACGCCGCTATGCAGGCGCTGGACACTAGCGCCGACGCCGCCCGGCTGGAGATTCTGGTTACCCAGATGGTCGGCATCCGCACCGACGGCGAACTCGGTCGCCAGGGCAAGCGCAGCGGCAAGTTCGTGACCCTGCGCGAGGTCCTCGACGAGGTGGGTCCGGCCGCGACTCGCTACTTCTTTCTCTCAAAGGCCATCGACAGCCAGATGGAGTTTGATCTGGAACTCGCGAAGCGCGAAGACCCGGAAAACCCCGTGTACTACATCCAGATGGCGCACGCTCGCTGTGCCGGCATCCGGCGAACTGCCGCCACGGCTCGCGCCGCTGACGGAGCGGCCAGCCTCACGCCGGATGACGTCGCCCTCGCCCGCCGCCTGCTCGCATTCCCTGAGATCGTGGTGGACGCTTGCCTGAACCGTGAGCCGCACCGGGTGACGCACTACCTGCTGGAGTTGGCGCGCCTCTTCCACTCCTACTACAACAAACACCGGGTTGTGACCGACGACGCGGCTCGGACCGCCCGGCGACTGGAACTGGTACGTGCGGTCCAACTGGTGCTGGCGAACGGACTTGGTCTGCTGGGTATCGCCGCGCCGGAGCGAATGTAAGCCGACGCTACGCCAGCGTCGTCAGGTTAGGTGTTGGCCAGGTCGCTATCCCGCCCTCGGCCAACCGGACGCGCATGAACTGCGTCGCGATCCCCGAGCTCATCCGGCCCACGTCCGGCGCGTCACCCAGCGCTACCCCTTCGGCCCCCGCCCCGGGGCCGCTAGCAAGCTGCACGGGGAGGTGGTCGGCGGCCACTTGCGCAAGACCCTCGGCCGCCGTCGGCGGCAGCAGAATCTCAGACTGGCCTGGTCGCCGCGCCCCGATCACGGCGCCCACCTCGCCCTCCGCCGCTCGAAAGATGTCCTGCACGGCGTGCGGCATTCGCGCCGCTCCGACGCCGGCGGTCAACACGATCGTCTGCGGCGGTCGCCCGTAGCTTCCGTCCGGAGGCGACAGACCGGCGATGGTCGGGGCGAGCCCCAATCCCGTCGCCATCTCCGCGTCGGCTGAGGGAGCCACAATGCCGACCGTGCGCGTCTCCAGCGCCCGGCGCACCCACTCCGCGCGTAGCGGGTCCGGTGTGACCAGGATGCTCGGCTCAGCGCCATCGGCCCTCGAATCCGGGCGCTCGCCGGACTCCACGAACCGCAACGGCCCATAGGCGCGGCCGCCGCCGCCCAGCGCTCCGGCCAGCGCCACGCCGTCACCGTCGACCACGATGCCGTCCGGGTCAGCGCTCACGACCACGCCGCCCAGGCGGCAATAGAGCGCGGCGTCACGAATCTCGCGCACGAAGACCGCGACGCCGGTTCGTGCGTTGACTTCAGTCAGTGTCCCGCGCGTGGGCGCTAGCCAGTGACGACTTGTGCGCAAGCGGCCCGGCGTCCCCGCCAGCAGCGTCTCTGCTTCGACCGTAACGCCAGGCTCGACTGCCAGCAGGTCGGGAACGTCGGCGGGCTGAACCTGGAGCAGGCGCGGGAGATCGACCACAGCCACGCCACTCCGCAGACGCCCACGGCACCAGATCTGGCCTGGCACCACGCTATCGCCAACGTCCACCAGGATCCGCCCTGGAAACGGCAGAGCGTGCCGCCGGCGCAGCCGCCCCACAAACACGCCGCGCGGCAGTGCCGGGCGGTTCGCCGGCTCAGGCTGCAAATGTAGCCTCCTCGCGTCGCGGTCGCGCAGCGGGATAGGCGTTGATGGCGCGGTGCCACTGTCCCACCCAGGCTTGCCGGGCATTCGGAGCATCCGGCCACACGAGCGGGCGACCGCGCGCATCGATCACCAGGCCAATGCTGCCAGCCATAATCGGCGCGCGTAGGTGGACCGGGCGGCCGTAGCCCAGCCCGGCGTCGAACTCGGGCGCCGGCCAGATGCGCACCTGGGCCTCGACATCCGCTTCCCATTGAATCACGTCCATCGAGCCCGCCGTCACCTCTCGCTCAATCACCGCCGCGCCCGCCGGCTGCACCTCCACGCCAACCGCCGCGTTGCCCAGCGAAGCGTCGCCTCGCAATGCCACGCAGGCCCCCAGCCGGACGAGTGACGACTCCACAGCCGCCGGTTGCCCGACCTCAAGCAGGCTTCCGCTCATTCCCAGCGCGTTCGTGGCGTCCAACGCCAGTTGCGTCACGCCTGCCGTCTCCAGGCTGTTGATCAGCACCAGCGCCGCCTGCACCGGCCGCGCCAGGGTCTGGACGATGTCGCCGGTGATCACGGCCAGGTCAACCGCCGCTAGTTGATCCTGGCCGCGGCCGGACCCGCCCAGGGCATCGCGCGCGGCCGCAGTCCAGACGGCGTGAGCCAGCTGCAACTCCGCGGGGGTGGCGGGCAACGCGGTCGGATGCGCCGTTCGTTCCAGGACAAAAACCTGCAGAGCCTCCGGGAGCGGTTCGTCGGTCGTCCAGCGCGCCACCCGATCGACGGGTGTGTGCAGCCCGAGATGGAACGGCCGCCCGTGCGGGCGTTCCGATCCAAGCCGTGCGACCGCCGAAGCCTCACCATGCACTGTCACGGCCGTGACGGCGCCGTAGTCATAGGAGATCACCGCACAGTCGAGTTCCTGGCCTGCGCTCAGCCCTTGGGCCGCTGCGTCCAACGCTGCGGCGCGCGAAACGTGCGCCGCCCGGCTGACGGCGGACGGGACAAGGCGGTCGTCCGACATGCCGCGCTGGACGGCGCGGGCCGCATCCTGGAGGGCCGCCAGTGGGGTTCCCATGTCAAGCGGCTCGTCCGGCGAGCCGCCGTGGGTCTGAAACACCGTGGTGGGCATCGCATTCTGCAGGCGCTCGCAAGCTGCCGAGTCCGGCAGCCCGCCGTACAGCACGACCACGCGCGGCAAGTGGCCGGACTCGTGACCCGCCAGCCCGCCCACCAGCAAGTCCGCGAGATACGCCAAGCTCTCGCCGGTGTCGTCCCCGGTGAGCGCCACCACGACGGTGTCGGGCGGGCGCGACGCCATCACGTCCAGCGTGGCCGGTCCGTCCACCCGGTCGCGGAAGGCACGGCCGGAGGTGGTCGCGTGGCCGATCTGCTCGAACCCCGCCTCGACGATGGTACGGGTCAAGGCCTCCTGATCGCGCTGAACCAGGTTGCCCATAAGGAATGCCGTCGGTCCGCCGCCGACCTGCTCCCCGGTGACGGCGGCGATCACGGGTGCGCGCTCTGTCAGCGGTCCATCGTGGGGCGGGGAGGGGAAGGCGAAGCTGCCCGCCCGCGCGGCCGCGTCGGCCAGCGCCCCCTCAAAAGCCGGCGTGAGATCGAAATGCGGCGAATCCAGAGTGGACGGTGCCGAGCCGGCGGCCAGGATTCGGTAACCGCCCGCGCTGCGTGCGTATATGCCGGCACGGACCCAGGGCCCCAGGTCCATAACCATCAGGCGTTCAGGCGCGTCAGGTCTCACACGCATCGCGGCAGGCATCGCATACTCGCGTCAGTATGAAGGAGACTTCAGGAATGCGCGCACTCTCCCGGCCAGCCGCCCTGTGTCGATCTGATCCATGAAATCCATCTCATTCCAATGGACGCCCGGCGTGGAGAGCTGGGAGGCCGAAACCGTCGTCTCCACCGTCGCGCACCTGCAGGAAGTCGCCTTGGTCCTGGGCCAGCGCGCCGGCTTCAGCGTGGAGCGCGGCCAACTGCGGCCGTTCGGGACCTGGGTGATTCCCCAGCTTCCCCGCGGTTCCCCCTACTGGAGCACGCTCTGGTACGTGGAACAAAGCCTCGACAAGGACAACGGCCAGATCGTCGGGCCTCGCTTCATTCGCACGCTCGAGCAGGAACCCTGGCAGCAGGCCGGACCGCATTACGACGTGGCCATCCTGGACCATGATCTGCGCGACGATCCCGAGCACAACCTCTCGCCGCAGAGCGATCCACACGTCTTCGTCAGCTGCCGGCCGGACCTGGCCGCCGTGATGTCCGTGCATCGCCTGCGCGTGATTGCCCAGGCCTCGCAGCGGCAGATGGCCTTGCGGCGGCTGGCCATCAACGCCTTTGGCCAGGTGCTGGAACTGCCCGCCTCCAACCGGCAGACCAACGTGGAAATGGCCCTCGGCAGGTTGAGTTGCCTGAACCGTTGCGCGCTCCGCTTCGCCCCCGACGCGGGACAGTTGCTCGACTTCGCGCGGGAAGAACACGAAACCCGCACCATTTTCTGTGCCGAATGCACTGCCGACCTGCTGAACCACGTCATCCGCACGCACTTTCACCCGAACTAGGCGTTGCGTTGACGCTGATGTCTGTCGTCCGGGGATCCAGGGCGGGTGCCTTGCGACGAGTCAGCCCGTCGAGTGACGTGGAGGCAGATCCCTTGTCGCGCCGATAAAGCTCGCGTAACGGCCTAGCTAGGCCGCCGTTGCAAGTCGTGGGGTATATTTACATAACTGCTGCCTCTGTGATCGCCTTGGGAGTCGAGATGCGCAAGCTGGTCCTTGGCTTGGTCGTTGCGATGGTCGTCGTTGCCTTGGCTGCGCCGGTTCAAGCCCTCGAATGTGACGGAATCCGGCTGAGCGACGGCTGCCTGTTCACCAAAACCGGTGGCGATACGCCCAATGTGCCCGACGACGGCTACGCTGTGACCAACCTCGGCGGCGTGCCGATGTGGGACTTCGTGCGCGACAAGGACCTCCAGGCGCTCGGCTACCCGATCAGCGGACGTTGGGTGGAAGGCCCCTTCACGCTGCAGGCGTTCCAGAAGGTGATCCTTCAATGGGATTCCGCGAACCGCCGGATGAACTGGTTCAACACGCTCGACGCACTGGCCAACCGGTATCCCCAGATCCAACTGCCAAACGTCCCGCCGCATCAGACCCTGCCGGAAGATCAAGGTGTGACGGACTTCTCGGTGATCGTCCAGAACCACCTGGCGCTGCTTGACGCGAATCCGAAGATCAAGGCCGAATTCCTGGCCGAGCCCGACTGGTTGAATCTCTACGGGCTGCCCATCCGCTACGAGGAACGGGAAGTCAACGGGAATCCCCAAGGCCTCCAGCTGCTCCGCGCCCAGCGGATCGTGTTCGAGGTCTGGAACGTGCCCGCGCCGGGGACTGCGCTGGGCGCCGTGGGTCGTCAGAACGTGCCGGACAAGGTGAAGAAGCTAAGCAACGTCATCATTCCAGACGCGGCCAAGCCGCCTGTTCTGGCTGGTCAGGCCGCTGGCCCCGCCTCCGCACCACCAACGGCCGCGCCGCAGCCGGTTTCGCCGCCTGCGCCAACTCCGGCACCAACGGCCGCGCCGCCGCCCGTAAGGTCGACCGAACCTACCCCGGCCACGACGGCCGTGCCCGTGGCTTCGATCCCCGGGCCGCGAACGCTCCCGCGCGGGCTGACTGGCTACGGCATTCAAGGGGAATTTCGACGCCCCGACGATGGCCGGCTGGCAGACTTGGTTACCGGCGCTGGGTTGAACTGGGTCAAGCAACAGATTCCCTGGCAAGAAGTGGAGACCCGTCCCGGCGTATTCAATTGGGGGCCCACGGACCGCTTCGTCAACACGATGCGCGGCAGGGGCCTGAACATCATGCTGAGCGTCGTGAAAGCCCCGGACTTCTACAAGGCCGAGCAGAGTAAGGTAATTATAATATAACCATAAACCAGCCCACGGAGCCTAGAAGAAAGGGGGT
>VXPS01000180.1:7943-13741 GCA_009839425.1 Chloroflexota bacterium | reverse complement strand
GCAACTTCGAACCGACCCAATTTGCCCCCGGGGCCGACCTGCGCACCGACGCCCCCCGTTACCGCGTCTACCGCGACGGCGTGCAGGATCCCGGCGAACCCACCGACGTGCTGGACCAGGTTCAGGCAGACATGGTCGGCTTCCTGCTCGGCTGCAGCTTCACCTTTGAGGGCGCCATGGCCCGCGCCGGTTTCGAGCTCCGCCACCAGACCCAGGACGTCAACGTCCCCATGTACCGGACCAGCCTGGCGTGCCGCCCCGCCGGCGCGTTCGCCGGCCCCATGGTGGTCAGCATGCGCCCCGTCATGGCCGATCGGGTACCCGAAGTCTGCGAAATCACCGCCCGCTACCCCGGCGTGCACGGCGCCCCCGTCCACGCCGGCGACCCCCTCACCATTGGCATTCGGGACATCAACCGGCCCGACTGGGGCGAGCCCGTGGAAATCCGCCCCGGCGAAGTCCCCGTCTTCTGGGGCTGCGGTGTCACCCCCCAGGCCGTCGCCCAGGCCAGCCGCCCCGCGCTGATGATCACGCACGCGCCGGGGCATATGTTCGTCACCGACCGCCTGGATTCGGAACTGGAGCAGTCCGACAAGGCCTCCGACTCGACGTAGCGGAGTCTCAGACCCGCCTACTTCCGTGCGCCTTCGCGCGCGACGGTCTCACAGCTTGTGTGGGCGTTGGCTAACGGGACTCCGGAGTGGAAGGACCGGATCCCACCCGAGCACCCGCAAAACCCAGGATGGCGCCTATCGAAGCCTTGACCATCCAGTCGGCAACCGTCAGCAGATTGCGTTGCGCCGGGGTGAAGTCGTCAGCCGGTACTTCAGCGAGCCAGGCCATTACCCCGATGCCCATGATCACGAGAGCGAACAGGCCAATGAAAACCCAGCTGGCGGGAAATTCCCGACGGCTCACCCGAGCGCCGTGATTCTAGGAGCGTTCGCCGTGAGTGCGGCCAGCGTCCCGCCCCCAGGGTGGCGGCGGTACGAATCCCAACATGCCGGCAAGTGATACGCCGAAGAGAACCAGGCCGAACACCATGAGCGTGAGCCCGACGATTTCGTTTAACGAAGTCTCCATGCTCACCGGTGCCTTCGCGCCAATCACCGTGATTCTATCGCGGTCGCGGACCCCACAGCTTGAGGACGATTCGGCAGCGCGAGATGGATCCAGACGCTTCCGGCGCGTCTCGGCCCCTTTAAGACTGAAAGCGCCCTCGCAAAGCGAGGGCGCCGATAGCGCTCTCCGCTATCCATTACGACAACTGTAGTCTGTCCATCCACCACCGGTGAGTCGATTCTTCCCACCCAGTCATGCCGGTGGAGACTCAGGGGCACTTGCCACGGACTTGATCCAGGGCGCAATGTCTTCGACGCCGGAGAATCGAGCGCGCCTCAGCCAACCACCCGCCTTCCTATCCTGAACCTCCCATGCACTGCCGGGTCCGCCGCTCTAAGTCCGCCGACCACCCCGCCGCCTGTCGCCTATACGCCGAAGCCGATGCCCTCCACGCCCGGGAGCGTCCCGACCGTTTCCGGCCAACCGACCGGCCAGCCCGCTCGCAGCGCTTGTTCGACGCCCACCTGGCCGATCCTGATCAGGCGCTTTTCGTGGCTGTAGTGGACGGCTGTGTTGTGGGCCTGGTGCGGGTCCAGGCCTTGGAACGGCTTGAGGTGCCAGACGTCCCCGCCCTGACGCCGCGTCGCTACGCCATGGTCCAGGAGCTCGTCGTGGCCCAAACGCATCAACGCCGCGGCATCGCAACCCGCCTCATGACCGAAGCGCACCGCTGGGCCCGCGACCGCGGCCTCACCCAGGTCGGGCTCAGCGTCTACGACTTCAACCAACCCGCCCTGCGGCTCTACCAGAAGCTCGGCTACGCCCCCGACAGCCACCGCCTCTTCCGCAGCCTCGACTAAGTCGCAGGCGACCATCGCCAAAGATCGCTGCGCGCCCGCCGAGCGTCAGGACCGGTGGCCTATTGCTTCTCGGTCAGCCGGCCGGCCAGGTACTTGTGGATGACGCTCGACAGCAGAGTCTGGTAGGGGATGCCCTCTTCCCTGGCCCGCGAGTGGGCGAGATTGAAGTCGCGTTCCGTGACCCGCAGATTCACGCGCCGGGTCTTGTTGAACGTTTGGCGAGCCGCTTGGCGGGCCGCCTCGATCTCGCGTTCGACGCCGGGGACGGAGCGAAGCTTGCCCCGTTCGAATCGCTCAAGAATGTCGCGCTCTTCCGCGCTCAGCGTGTCGCTCACGTTGATCGCCTCCTCCGATAGTCGCGCGTCGCTTTGCGGCTGGGAATGATCGTTTTCAGGAAGCGAGTGCCGTCGGTCTGCATGACGAACGGTACGGGATGAAGGTACTCGCCGACTTCCAGGCACGGCTGATCCTCGGCCACGATGCGATGTTGCCGCACCACGTCTCCCGACGCCGGACGACAGGCCATGTTCGCTCGACGCCGTCGGCTGTACCGGATGCCTTGCCAGGACAGCGTGACCCCCTGGGAGCGCTCTGCCTCCTCAGGTGGTGCTAACGTAACAGTGGTTACGTATCCATCGGGCGAATCGACGCATCGGTCTATGTACGTCATAGCCCTGACGTTTGGAACGCCGCGCCTGTGGCCGCGAGCGACCGCCCATCCGGATCGCCTGTGCGCCGTCGGCCGGTCTCACCCGGGCTTGCCGATGTCCTCTGAAGCCTTTGCGGGCTGAAGAGCGTGTCTGTTTCGTGATGTCGGCAGGCAACGGTTTGGCAGTCAGGAGGCGAGCGCAGCGGCTGCTGGCTGCCGTGACTGAGGCTGGTTCAACACAGAACTGGCAGCCGTACTCAACCGATCCCGAAGAGCTCAGGTATCCGGCGAAGATCTTTGTCTGGGTTCGCTGGTTTCTTCACGGGGCCAGTATTCTCGAATTGGTCTATCGGCCAACGGCTACGTTTCTTACATATTCCGTCTACATTAGTTTTCTCGTGCTGCTCGCGACAATAAACGGCGTCGTCCACTATCGGGTTGTCGCAGGTCGTTCAGTGACGTTGCGCTGGATGCTTGGTCTTAGCCTGCTGGATGTGTTCATCATAACAGCAGGCACGGCAGTCGGCGGTGGTTTGAACAACAATCTGTTCTATCTGCTCTACTACCCCTCGCTGGCCTGGTTCGCGGTCTTCTTCGGCTCATTCCGGTTGAGTTTTGGGTGGGCCACGGTAGTGGCCGCGGCCTATGCGATTGTGTGCCTCAGCGTTGGCGCGGGGCTCGACTTTGAGGCTAAGGAAGAGAAGATATTGTTCGGAAGAATCGTCGTAATGTATGCGGTTGTGGCATCGGTAAACCTGCTTGCCAGGGCCGAGCGAATCCGCAGACAACGCGCGGTAACGCGAGAACGAGAACTGCAGCGGGAGCGAATCGAGCTCTCACAGACCATTCATGACACGACGGCCCAGTCGGTATTCATGATTGGGATCGGCATCGACACGGCGCGCGAGCTGATCAAAAAGCCCGATGGTGAGTTGGAGGCCAAGCTGGAGGCGACGTCGGCGCTCTCGAAGTCGGCGATGTGGGAGCTTCGACATCCGATTGACGCCGGTCTCATTTTCGAGGGCAGAACGCTGAGCCGTGTCCTGCAACTGCACGCCGCGTCCTTCGAGACCATCACCTCGATTCCCGCCGAGGTCGTATTGACCGGCACGGAGCCCTCGCTGCCGTCCGTGACCCGCAGTCGGCTCTTCTCGATCGCGCACAACGCGCTGACGAATGCGTTACGGCACGCGCGGCCGAGCAAGGTCTCGATCGTTGTTGACTTTGAAGACGAGGGTCTCCGCATGTCCGTGTCCGACGACGGCATCGGCCTTCCGGATGACTATGCCGAGCGCGGGCACGGCTTCAGGTACATGCGCGCCAACGCGGAACGAATAAACGGCCGCCTCCACGTTCAATCCGGGAGTCGCGGCACGGGCACCACCGTCATGTGCGAAATCGAATATGATCCAACGTGAGGAGGTTGTTAATGTGTCTGTAAGACCGCCAACCAGCGTCATGATTGTCGACGATCACTCCATCATGCGCGACGGCCTGCAGGAAATGCTGGACCGATCTGATGACTTCCATGTCGTGGGTCAGGCCCGGGATGGCCGTGAGGCTGTCGATGTGGCTCTGCGTCTCAAGCCTGACGTCATCATCATGGACGTCATTATGCCGGTAAAGAACGGCGTCGACGCCTGCCGCGAGATCATGGCTGCCGTGCCGGAAACCCGCGTGCTCGTGTTGACGGCCTCGACTAACGATCAGACTGTTATTGATGCAATTGCCGCCGGCGCCACGGGCTATCTGCAAAAGTTCACCGGCAAGGACGAACTGCTTGCCACGATCCGTGACGTGGCCGACGGCGAGTTCCGCGTGCCGGGTGATGTGGTGCGGCGGGCCTTCGCGGGTGTCCACGACAGTTCCGGCGAGGACGACGCCTCGGAAGTGGCACGGCTAACCGAGCGTGAGCGGCAGATCCTCACGCTGTTTGCCGAAGGGATGTCGTATGCGGAGATTGGCGAGGTTCGCGGCAATCGCCCCCTGACCATCCGCAACGCCATCTACGGCATCCGCGACAAGCTGGGGGCCGGGTCGAGCCAGGAGATGGTTGTCTGGGCTGTACGTAACGGATTGCTGGACAGCGACTAGCCCTGACGCCTCACCTTCGGACGCCGCCTGGGCGACTCGGGGCCGATAGTACTGGTGCGTATATATCTCTCAGAAGGTACTATCACACCTACGAGCCAGGCGCGACTGTAGAAGGGCGGGTCGAAATGCGACGAATACGAACCATCCTCATGGCAGCCGTGGTGGCGGTAATCGCCGCCGCGGCATTTTCCACGCCGGTCCTCGCCCAGTGGCCCACCACCTGCGTCGACCTCAACGACATCGTTGAGAACCATCTCGGCCGCACCAACAACGTCGGCATCTACCAGCGGGTCTTTGGCGATCAGGCCGAAGCCGCCTGCCAGGGCGACCACCGCGAGGATGTGCGCGGCGTGTTCGCCTGGGCGTTCGGTCTCGCGCCGCCCGCTCCGCCACCGGCCGTCGCGGGATCATCCTTGCCCCTGGCCGACGATGCCCTGTACGGAGCCGTCTGGCGAGGCCAGACCGAGCAAGTGCGCGCGCTCGTGGCCAGCGGCCTGAACGCCAACGTACGGGACTCGGACAACGACCCGCTCATCCACTCGGCAATCTGGCGCGACTACCCCGAGATCGTGCAGATCCTTGCTGACGCGGGCGCCAACGTGAACGCCACGGACTCTGATAGCGACCCCGTGATCCACTCGGCCATCTGGCGGGGGCACACGACGGTCGTGCAGATCCTCGTGGACGCGGGCGCGGACGTAGACGCCACGGAAGACAACGGCGATCCGCTCCTGTTCGAAGCCATCTTTCGAGGCCACACGGACATCGTTCGCATCCTGATCGAAGCCGGGGTCGATGTGACCGCCACCGACTCTGGTGGCCGATCTCCGCTAAACCGTGCCCTGTTCTGGGCTGGAGAGGGATCGGAAATCGTACGGATGATCCGCGAAGCGTTGGCCGCGGGGCCCGACCTCGGCTGGCCCACCACCTGCGTCGACCTCAACGACATCGTCGAGGGCCACCTCGGCAACGACAACAACGTCGGCATCTACCAGAAGGTCTTCGGCGTCCAGGCCGAAGCCGGCTGCCAGAACGACCACCGCGAGGACGTGCGCGGGGTGTTCGCGTGGGCGTTCGACGATGTGACGTAGGACGCCGACGCGGCGTCCCGACACCCGGGCCGGCCCGGATTG
>VXPS01000180.1:0-7933 GCA_009839425.1 Chloroflexota bacterium | reverse complement strand
GCGCGCTGGCGGGGGGGTGCTCGGGGGGGTGTTCCGCATTGGTCCCTCCGCCCCCGCCGGGGGCGCCCCGACTCCGGGGCCGGCCCGGATTGCGTCCGGGCCGGCCTGGGTTGTTCGCCGCCTCGTCCCGAATATGTGTCGCACCTCGATCCGAACCGGACCGCTGCGGACCCGGTCCAGGAGACTGACGCTGTGACGCCCCGAGTTCGGTTCGTCCTGTTCGCCGCCGTGGCCCTGGTGCTGGCGGGGCCTGTGCTGCTGTTTTTCCTGGCACGGCTGATCCTCAGCCACGATGCACTGCTGCTGGACCACGTAGCCGAACGCCGCACGCCCCTCGTCGAGCTCTCGCTTTGGGCCGGTGCCGACCCCAACTACCGGGACGACGACGGCCGCTCGGCTCTGCCCGTGGCCGTTGAGCTCGGCGACCCGGAAATCGTGCTGCCGCTCCTTGATGCCGGTGCCGATCCGGACGGCCGCACGGCCGACGGCGAGCCTGCCGCGTCCCTCGCTGCCAGCGCCGGCGATGCCGGGATCCTGGCCATGCTGCTGGACGCTGGCGCCGACCCGAACGCCAGGGGCGAATCCGGCGTCGCGGTCCTGGTGCCAGCCGCGATTGCCGGCGATGCCGAAGTCGTGCGGCTGCTCCTGGACGCCGGCGCCGACCCCAACACGCTGGCGGAGCAAGACCTGACGGTCCTGGCCCTCGCCGTCGATCGCGGCAACACCGAGGTCGTGCGGCTGCTCCTGGCGGCCGGCGCCGATCCCAACGGCCCCGGGATCGCGGAACTCGTCCAGAAATCCGGCAACGCCGACCTGCTCGAGCTGCTCGAAGCCGGCGCGCTCACCGCGGAAGCGCTGTTCACCCTGGCCGAACTCGGCTTGAACGCCCTCGCCAACATCGACAAGTTCATCGAGGGCATGCTCTGCATCTTCACCCTCGGCTTCGGCTGCTAGCAGCCACCCAGCCGTCGCTTGCCGCTCGTCCTCAGCAAGTGTACACTGCCGGAGTAAGTCTCGCAACCCACTCCGCACATGCCCGCATTCGCCGGTATCCGCCCCAGCCGATCTCACGCCCCGAATCCGCCGGAAATGCACCCCGCGGCAGCTCAAGAGTTTTTTGGAAAAAACTCTTATTGCGCGCGAGGGCCCCGAATTCCACCCCGTCCGGCCGCACCCGCCAGCGGCCTGGCGGCCGGAATCAGCGCCGGTCCAGGTACCGCTCCTGCACCCACCCGCCGGCCTCCAGCTCAACCCACGTCAGCCCCTCCGATTGCCGCGACCGGCCGGTCAGGTCCACCTGGGTCTGGAAGGGCAGGATGCGCAGCACGCGGCCCTGGGTGCTGGGTTCGGTCCGCACGTTCAGGCCGTCCGTGGCGTTCACTTCGCCGGTTCGCGACGGCGTGGGAGTTGGCGTCGGCGCCGGCGTGGGAGTTGCCGCGGGTCCGTCGGGCGCCGGAGTCTGCGGCGGGGTGGGTGCCAGCACGGTGGGCACTGGCCCGGGGTTCGTCACGCCCACGTCAATGGCCGGGCGCGGCGGGGCCGCTCGCTGGCCGGCCGCAGCCTCCACCTCGGGTCCGGACAGCAGGAAGCGCAGGATCACGATGCCCACCACCGGCACCGCCAGCGTCCCCAGCAGGCCAATGGCCAGGGCCAGCCGGCTTTCGCGGGCCCAGCGGTCCCAGAAACTCACGGCTCGTCCTGTGGGTGCGGCGTTGTCGAATCACCGTATCGCACGGCGGGCGTCACGGTCGGATGGCGTAGACAGCCCGGCGGCCCCCCGCCTACAATTGCCGCACGCCGGCGACGCATGTCGGCTGTCAGCGCTCCAGCGTCGGAGCGTTGGGACGTTGATCCTCCCGCCCCGCATGGCAGCGATGCCGCGGGGCGTTTTTCATATATAGCCGGCAGGTCAGACCGCAGGAGGCGGGCGGGCTGCCAACGCGAGGAGCGGCATCGCAATGTCTGAGCCCTCTCGAGACGATCTCATCCAGAGCGTCATGCGCAAGGCGCGCGACGCCGACTGCCGGATTTTTGACCTCCGGTTCACGGACCTGCCGGGCACCTGGCAGCATTTCTCGCTGCCGATCGACAAGCTCGAAGAAGATCTCTTCGACGACGGCCTCGGCTTCGACGGTTCCAGCGTCCGCGGCTTCCAGCAGATCCAGGAAAGCGACATGCTGGTGGTGCCGGACCCGGCCACCGCATTCGTGGACCCGATTCCGGAAGTCCCGACCCTGGTGATGTCCTGCGACATCCGCGACCCGATCTCCGGCGAGTCCTACACGCGCGACCCGCGCAACATCGCCAAGAAGGCCGAGCAGCACCTGGTCGACAGCGGCGTCGCCGACACCAGCTATTGGGGTCCGGAGGCCGAGTTCTTCATCTTCAACAGCATCAGGTACGACCAGACGGCCAACGCCGGCTACTTCTTCATTGACAGTGAGGAAGGCGTCTGGAACACCGGTGCCGACGACATGCACGTGGCCAACCTGGGCCACCGTCCGCGCCACAAGATGGGCTACTTCCCGGTCCCGCCAAACGACAAGCTGCTAGACCTGCGCACGCAGATGTTGCTGGCGCTAGGCGAGGTTGGCCTTGACGTCGAGGTTCACCACCACGAAGTCGCCACCGCCGGTCAGGCCGAGATCGACCTGGTGTACGCGCCGCTGGTCAAGGCCGCCGACGGGATCATGCTGTACAAGTACATCGTCAAGAACGTGGCGCAGAAGGCCGGGTACACGGTCACGTTCATGCCCAAGCCGATCTTCGGTGACAACGGGTCGGGCATGCATGTCCACCAGAGTCTCTGGAAGGACGGCACGCCGCTGTTCTACGACGAGACCGGCTATGCCATGTTGAGCGAGACGGCCCGTCACTACATCGGCGGCCTGCTGCGGCACGCGCCGTCGTTGCTGGCCTTCGCGGCGCCCACCACCAACTCGTACCGGCGCCTGGTGCCCGGGTTCGAGGCGCCGGTGAACCTGGTCTACTCCATGCGAAACCGCAGCGCCTGCATTCGCATTCCGACGTACTCCAGCAGCCCGGCGGCGCGGCGCGTGGAGTTCCGCCCGCCCGACCCGACGGCGAACCCGTACCTGGCGTTCGCCGCGCTGCTGATGGCCGGGCTGGACGGTATCCGCAACAAGATCGAGCCGCCCCCGCCGGCCGACATGGACCTGTACGAGCTGGAACCCGAGGAAGCGGCCAAGATCCAGTCGGTGCCGGGCTCCCTCTACGAGGTGCTGGACGCGCTGGAAGCCGACCACGAGTTCCTGCTGGTTGGCGACGTGTTCACCCAGGACGTCATCGACACCTGGCTGGAATACAAGCGCACCCGCGAGGCCGACGAGGTCAACCTGCGGCCGCACCCGTACGAGTTCATGCTCTACTACGACGCCTAAGGTCTAGCCTCAGCTTCAGCGTCCGGGGGCCCCCCCCCACCCGGGGCCGCGGGCGGTGGCCGGCGAGGCGCGCGCGCCCCCGGGACCCCCCCCCCCCCCCGCAACCCCCCCCCCCCCCCCCCCGCCCCCCCCCCCCCCGGGCCCCCGCGGGGCGTTAACCGGACTGCGGCCGCTGCCGCGTTCGCCCCCGCCGACGCCGTGCGCGCCGTCGGGACCGCGGGCTGGCAGGCTTCGCTTCCTGCTCCGAGCCGGCCTCGCCGGACTCCGACGCCTCGCCCCGAGCCTTCCGTCCACGGGCGGGGCGCCGGCCATTGCGGATCCGTCGGGGCTCCGCCCGCTCAGGCTCAGGCTTGGGCGCTTCAGGCTGGGGATCCGGCTCGTAGCCCGGCGCCACCGCCTGGCCCAGGACGTCCTTCAGTTCGTGCACCCCACAGCTATCGCACGCGCCGCTGGTGGCACAGCCGCCCCCGCCCTGCGCCTGTTCCTCGGCCAGCTTGTCTTCCACGTAGCCAGCATGTTCGTACTGCAGGCAGCACAGCAGCCGACCGCAGGCGCCGGAGATTTTGTCGGGGTTCAGCGGGAGATTCTGGTCTTTCGCCATCCGCATCGACACGGTGTCCAATTCCGACAGGAACGTCGCGCAGCACAGCTCGCGACCACAGCGCCCCATGCCGGTCCGCATGGCGGCCCGCTCGCGTGGGCCGACCTGGCGCAGCTCAACACGCGTGCGGAAGCGAGCGGCCATCTCGGCCACCAGGTCGCCCAACTCAAGCCTCGCCTCGCGCGAGGAGAAGTGCAGGGTCAGGGTGGCGCCGTCGAAGGTGTATTCGGCCTTCACTGCCTGCATCGGCAGCCGGCTCGTCATGATGGCTTTGGCAAACGCGCGCTCCGCTTCGACTTCCTCCTTGCGGTAGTTGGTCATGCTGACGAGATCGTCGTCGGTGGCCTGCCGGACGATCGGCTTTAGCTCGCCGCGCAGGTCGTCGAGGTTGACCTCGGTAGGGGGCATGACCACGCGGGCGGCGGTGAGGCCGCGTGGCGTTTCGACGATCGCGTAATCGCCGACTGTTAGGTCAGCGTCGCCAGGGTCGTAGTAATAGAGCCGTCCGGCGCGGCGGAACCGGACGCCAATGGCGCTGGCGGCCGTGGCGGGGGCATCAGCGACGACCACGACCACCTCCTTGTGCATCGCCCGGGTCGGGCTCCGGCCGCAGGGCCAGATCCTCCAGCGCGAGCCGCGGCGTAACGTTGGCGAGCAGCGCCCGCTGCGTTTCACGCAGCCGGGCCAGACGCCCGACGGCGCGCGCCAATGCAGCCCGACGCTCGGCGGGAGCATTGCGCGGATGGCCCCGCATCGCCAAACGCAGTGTATGCGACTGCGTCTCCTCGACCGTTCCCAACCAGGCCAGGGCCTCGTTGGTCTGCGCCACCATCCGGCCACGCGGCAGCAGGTCATCCACGGCCCGAAAGCGCGCTGGCACGAGCGCTTCTTCGAAGGCTGAGGCCGCTTGGCGGGCGCTCTGGTAGGCCTCCCAAGCCTTCGGGTCGCGAGCCATGCGAATCGCCCAGCCGGGGCGTCCGCGGGATGCTTGCGCGATCTGGCCCACCGTGTCGGCAGCTAGCGAGTAGTTCGCGGTCAGGTGCAACGCGATTTCAGCTACCGGCACTGGCCCCAGTTCGATGACACGGCAGCGGGATACGATTGTCGGCAGCACGTCGGCGGCTCGGGGAGCAATGAGGATCAGGATGGCGTGCGCGCCCGGCTCCTCCAGCGTTTTCAGCAGCGCGTTGGCGGCCAGCGCGTTGATCTCGTGCGCCGCATCGATCATGCCGATGCGCATGGGTTGGGTGGCCGGGGTGCGGTAGAGCCCGGCGCCCCACTCGCGCACGCCGTCGATCACTATGTCCCGCGCGTGATCGGCTCGGCGCAGCACGTGCAGGTCGTTGTAGGCGGTGAGGACGAAGCGCAGGTCCACGCGACGTCCCTCCCCGGTCGTGAGTTTGTCGGGATCGGGCTCTTCGTCGGGGTGGCCACGCCGCACGGCCGTTCGCCACATGGCGTTGGCGTCGTCCAGGAACTGATAGGCGTCGGACGCCTCGACCGGATCGGGTCCATCGGCGCACCAGATCTCCTGCGCCAACCGGATGGCGAAAGTGCGGCGTCCAACGCCCGGCGGTCCGGCGATCAGGTAGGTCTGGGCGGCCCGGCCAGCCCGCAACGAGCCCTGAATGGCCCGTACGGCGTGGGCGTTGCCCACAAACTGCCAGTCCATCAGGCGTCAGCCGTTCCGACGGTCACGATGTCGTTGATTGGGATGTGCAGTTGCAGAGCCTGCGCCAGTTCGAACGTCTCGGGGCTATAGATCGCCACGGTGCCCTGATCGGCGCTACCGATAATCAGCGATCCGCTGGCGGGATCCAACGCAACTGCGCGCGGCGACTTGGCCACCGGCAAAAGAAAGCGCATGTCTAAGGTCTCGGCGTCCAAGCCGGTCACGGTGTCGGTCCAGAGGTTGGTGGCAAAGACCGTGGAGGTCCGTTCGTCCACGGCCAGCCGGTTCACGCCTTCCTCCAGGCGGCGGGTCTGCTGCACCTGAAGCGTTTCAGGGTCCAGCCGGCTTACGCTGCCGTCGCGCAGGCTGGCCACGAACAGCCGGCCGGCGGCGTCTCGGATCAGGGCTTCGGGCCACGAAGGCACCACGGCTCGCGCCTCTTCCTCGCCGGTCTCAACGTTAAAACGAGCCACCGACGAGAACGGCCGGTTCGCCAGATAGACGGTTTTGCCGTCGCCCGTCGGCACGATGTCGCCCACTCCGGCTGGGACCTCCCAGTCGTGAATGACCTGGCGAGTGTTGGGATCCAGCACGAAGAGGTGACCACGGTCGAGGTCCGAGCCGGAGACGTATACGCGGCCATTTGCAGGTTCCACGGCGATGTCAGCGGTGACCAAGGCCGTGGCCGGCGCGCGGTCGGTTCCGGCAAGGGGCGCCAGCCGGAACAAGGATCCAATGCCGCCGGCCGACCCCGGCTCGCCGGACCCCCTGCTTGGCTCTCCGGACCAGAGGCTCTGTTCGGTCCGGGGCTCCCTACGCATGACGACGGTGGCGGTCGATACGACGTTGGGCTTGATCGTGACCGCCGTCCGTTCGCCCAAAGGTTGAAAGTGGCTCTGGGCGGTTACCAACACCTCGTACCGGCTGCCGCTGATTAGGTCGGGGACACGGATGCGACCCTGGTCGTCGGTCCGCTCCGACTTGACGAAGACGCGGGTGCCGCGAATGTTCCAGAACAGCCGCACGAAGGCGTCGGCCACCGGCTCTTCCTCTGTGTCGACGACGCGTACTTCAAGCGAGAATGTGAGCGGGATCGACAGCCCGGCAGAGCCGGCATCGGCCTCAATCACCTCGACGTGCGTGGCGACTTCGTCCACGGCGAAAGCGCGCCCACGATCCGGGTCCGACGCTATGGCCCACGCCGCCGGCAGGGTGCTGGCCGCCGCCGGTGGCAGTGGCGTCAGCGAGGGTAAGTCGATCACCGCCATCGTGGCCGCCGCGGGAGCGCCGACCATCGGCACGCCCCCCGCCACGATCCGGCCGGCCGTGCCTGGCGGCATTTCGAAGCGCACGGTCGACGGCTCGGTCTCCGCCACGGTGACCCCAGCGGACCGCAGCACCTGGTAGCCAGGCACGCGGGCTCGAACGTCGTAGCCCTGGCCTGGGGCCAGCCCGATAAAGGCTGCGGTGCCGTCGGCCGTAACTGGCTGGATGGCCAGCAGATCGCCGCGCAGGCCGAGCAGGTCCACAAAGCCACGAGTGAGCGGTTGGCCGCTCACCTCGTCCACGACCGTGGCTTCAATGACGCCGGGTCCAGCGATGACGTCGAATTCGGTTTCCGAGGCGCCCGCGAACTCTCCGCCGCGATAGCTCGCTTCCGCGCGAAAGCTGATGGCGGAGTGGACGGTGAGCGGCAGCGTGGTGGGCAGTTGCGTCTCGACCGTGAACGTCCCGGCCCGTGAGGCGATCACCTCGCCGACGTACACGGCAGGCGAGGACATGCGCGCCGTGTCGATCTGGCCGTCAGCGGTCAGCGACGGACGGCCCGAAGCCACGATCATCTCCACCCGCACGAGTGTTCGCGGCACCCAGTCCACGCCGCGGATGGTGATATCGGATCCGGCCGCGCCACTGGGAGGTTCAATCTGCAGTTCGGGGCCGTGATCCTCGGCCAGGGGAAAGTCGCCGGTGATGGACGAGCCGTATACGCCCAGCGCCAGGATCACGAGCACCGGGATCAGCAGGATGGTCCCGGCGATGGCGGCGAGTGTTAGCGCGCGGCTGGTGGACATAAAACCTGTTCGAGGGTCCGGACGGGTTCAGCGTGCGACGGAAACCGTGCCCGACGCCCCGGCGTCGCCCGAATTGTAGTCGGTTGGTGATTCGCCGCCGGGCCGCGCCTCAGGCTAGCTGGCGGTTTGTGCCGCGGGGGGGGGGGGGGGGGGGGGGGGGGGCGGCGGGGGGGGGGGGGGGGGGGGG
>VXPS01000057.1 GCA_009839425.1 Chloroflexota bacterium | reverse complement strand
TTGTGCGCGTCAGCGTACCGAGGGTTCGAATCCCTCTCCCTCCGCCATAGCCGTTTCCAATTTTGGTGCGTGCTTGCTGGTTTGTTCTCCTGTTTCACCTGGGGATCGATTCCATTATTTCGAGAAATAACAGGTAGTTAGTGATTCGGACAGGACTGAGTTAGATATTCGGCTTGCAAAGAGGCCCGACTAAATCGGACGGTCTTGCAAGGGATTCGTTCTTGTCATTGCACTAGTCGGACTGCCTGGCGGGATACCGAACGCACTGCTGCTGCAGGCCTTTTCGCCTGTCCGGTTGTGCAGGGCCTGACCAATTGACGGCCGCGGTGCCGGCGTGCGCCGCCGGCCGGAAGGCGGTCGGTCAGCAAGTGCCTCCCAACCGGCCGGCCAGGCCTGTTCGACAAGGTGAACTTGGGGGCGGGCCTGGGTGTCGGCGCGAACCGGCGGAGAGTTTCTCCGCCGGTCACTTGTCATTGGCTGCTTTGGCTCGCCAAGGCTGCCTTGCCGTCCACCGCTGCGGGGCTTTGCCTACCATCGCACTGTTCCGCCACGCGCAGGTGCGCCACGGCCAGTTCGATCTCTCGAACCCCCACAGTCCGGACATCGGCGCCGTCGGCAAACAGCTCCTCGCACTGCCCGTTGTTGCGGACGCGGTACACGTGTCCCCGATAGATGCCCACGACCGCCATGCTGGGATCCGGCGGCGGTAACAGGCGTCCCCCGAGCGACGTTCCGTCGCCCTTCCAGGGCACACTCCGCAGTAAAGCGGCCAACACCATGGCCTTCGCAATGGGGTGGGCACCGATCGTCAGCGGCGGCAGTCCGACCGCGGCAAACGCGTCTTTGGGCAAACCCTCCGTGCCGTTCTGAACCTGCTCGCTGAAGGGCGGCTCCGACCATGGCACGGCGCTGGAAACCGATGCCCACGGCAGCCAGGGGGCCGGCCAGCGCCCGTAGCTGGGTGCGTCCGGATGCGCCAGCGTCCGCCGCGGGCGGGTCGTCTCCCGGAGCACCGCACTTTCCACCAGTGGGTACACCCCGCTGACCTGCCAGGCAATCGCCATGGCGCTGCCGCAAATCATCGCCTTGACCGCGGGATCATTGAAGCCGGACGCGATTCGCAGCTCCCCGCCTGCCGCCCGAACGACCTCCTCGGTCTCCGCATCCCCTTCCATGACCGCGGTGGGCCGCACCAGGCAGAGCTCGGTCGAATGCACGCAACCGACCTCGCCGGCACCGTCCCACGCGACTGAAGCCAGGGCCACCTCGTGGCTTGGCCCCAGCGCCACGACCAGCAGCGGCGACAGCTCGCGATACCGACTGGTGCACCGGGCGAACACGCCATCCGGGCCGGTTCCACAGAGCCGGCAGGGACGTATCCGAACAGCATCGAAGCACGCGCGCAGGCCCTGACGGCCCGCATTCAAGTTCTCGGTTGGCATGAGACGTTTCCCTCTGCATGCAGAGGGCCCACGGACAGCTTGCACGGCCCCCCGCGCTATGCTGCCCGTGACGAAGACCCTCTGCGTCTTCGTCAAAGGCTCCCGCTGGCGTGCCATCGCTGGCGGGAGCCGCTCGAAATTCGCCGTGGTTCACGCGCGAACAGGTATGTTTATACCTTTTCTGTCGATGTCGTCAAGCACAGTGCTTGCGATCTGGCGGTCGATGCCTAACGTACCAACCGTACGTAAGTTGGCCGATACAGCAGAGACAAGCGACAGGCGATGGGCGACCTCACGCGACGCGAAGAGGACTTCTTGTCAGCGGTCCGGGCCCACTTCATCGCACAAGGATGCGCTCCCACCCGCGAGGAGCTGCGGAAAGCGCTTGGCTGGAAGTCGGTCAACACCGTGACCCAATACCTGAAGATCCTGGTCGGCAAGGGGCGCCTTCAGGTGGTGCCCCGAAGTGCGCGCGGGATCAGGATCGTTAACGGGTCGCTGAGCAAGGAACGTGTGCCGATCGTCAGGCATGTCGAGCCCGGGATCCCGTCGACCTCGGACGATCATGTCGAACAGACCATTTCCGTGGAATCGGTGATCGCGCTGTTGGGCATACGACCGGATTTCTTCCTCCGGATTCACGGCGAATCCGCTGCCGAAATCGGACTGCGCGACGGGGATCTCGTCGCAGTGCGCGAGGCGAGCGACGCCCGGAAAGGAGAAATAGTCGTTGCTTACTCCAACAATCAATCGACTATCAGAGTCTTGCGCCTCAACAATGGACGGGTCACACCTGTGTCGGAGACGTCACCCAGAGACCGTACTGTAAATTTATGGAAGGAACAATTGGACATCCGTGGCGTAGTGATCGCGTCATTGCGAACGCACAGGAAACGCTGACGTTCTAGTGCCGGGGAGACCTCACAATTCGGAGCACAACACAACCGGTCGGCCTCTCCTTGTAGCCGGGCGTTTACAGGAAAGGATCATTACGTAAACCATTGAACTGCCCTTGCGGGCCGCCAAGTCCCGTCAGCGAGCGCGGCCGTTCATACCGCGCTACCCCCAATCTGCTAGGACGTGTGCGCGGTCAAGAATTTACCTTGTGGGGCCAAAGATATCCCGTGATACTGGCCGCGGTGGACGGGCTGCACGACCATTCGTGTACTGCCGTACCGATGCATGCCCATGGTGTCAATGCGGGACTCAAGAGGTGGTTCGGGTTATCGGATGGTAATGGTGTACCGATACGCCGATGCCGGCGCGCCGGGAGTGCTGTCCGGCGGCGAGCAAGTTGGCAAATGAGAGTCAGATTGTCGGCGGTCACGGTGAGCCGGATTCGGAAGTGGGCATTGCCAGTTTTCGCTAGCGCATCCCGCGGAAGCCGGTCAACCGCTCCCAGGTTGACCTGTCCTCCTTAACGGCGGACCAATTCACAGGAAACGGTTCATTCACGAATTGGAGAGAGTTTCGGCCACCTTGCCCACCGTCTCTTCTGTTATGCCTATCTGGTGCTGTCAAAATCAATACAACTCTCTTCGGAACAAAGCAGTGCAAACGATACACCATGAGCATAAGCGAACGCTGCCGTGAACATCTTCCTCGATGAATCCGGCTCATTCGCCAGTGCCACCAAGGTGAATTCGTGGAACGCAATCGCTGCATACATGGCTCCGGAATTCGAACAGAGACGTTTGGATGAAATCCTGACACATCTGAAACACCGAAGTGGTGCTCCTCGAACACGTGAACTAAAGCTCAGGAATGTGCAGGAAGACGCTTATTTCTCGTTTCTTCGAAGCCTCGCAACACTGCACGGCGCACTTTTCTCGGTGGCAGCGGATGCTGGATTAAACCATGATACTGAAATCAACATACACAAGGCGAATCAAGCCGACAAAATTACCGAACACAAGGATAAAATGCTATATGAAAGTGGTCGACAGGGCGTACAAGCCCTATCCGATCAAGTCAGAGACCTATCTCCACAACTTTACATCCAACTACAATGCCAAATGCTGCTCATTTCTAATGTGATAACATACGGGACTCTGTACTTTGTGCAACGATGCCCAAGAGAACTTGGGCATTTCCGTTGGAGAATTGACCAAAAGAACAGCACTAGAACGGAATTCGAGAAAGCATTCGTTTCATTGACCCCAGGCATATTGCAGACCATCTTTGTGCGTGATCCTCTTCCAATGCTGAAGGGCGCCGACTATACCGCGTTTTCGCGATTTGAATACTCTGACAAAGAAGCCCCGACTTACCTTCAGACGGTCTACGGAATCGATGAGATCGGTGACGATCCTAGCCTGAATATTGGCAAAATCATCGGGGAAGACATCAAGTTTGCAGATTCAACGAGAAGCCCCGGCATTCAAATCGCTGACTTGCTAGCTTCCGGGGTACGGCGTGTTCTGAGGCAAAATTTCAAAGACAACCGCCAAGCTGCAGTACTACTGGGCAGCCTAATGCCGCAAAGAGAAACCGGAGTACCGCCAGTTCACCTGCTGGGATTTTCTCAGAAACAACAGCATATCGACGATGAAGTAACCGCGCTGTCTCGCGTAATGGAAGTGTACAGTCGTCCGATGTTTGTCCAGAAGTGAACTTTGCCGGTCAAAACGTTTTCTCTGGCTCCCTATGTGGAAGCACGTTTTCCGCGAAGACTAATTCCCGCAGAACAACTACGGTCATCGACCGCATGGTGCGTGTGTGTCCGCGGACGCGCGCCATGTTTGCCTAAGTCCACGTTTCATCAGAAAACTCCGTGGCGGGCCGGAACGAGGTGAAGTTGGGCACCAGTTCACGCCCAGTGTCGCATTTGCCACGAATGTCACGTTACCACCTACCCGAAATTGGCGGCGGCAACTCAACTGCCGAGGGGCCTAAGTTCAGCGAGGCCACAGCCCTCACCGGCATCAGGTCATGCCGGCCATGTAATCGATGCGCTCCGAGATCGGAAGGAAGACAGCACCAAGGCGGTCAGATATTGCAGATTTGCATGGATCCGACAGGTCTATCTCGGAAAGTACCACGCAAGTTCGTGGGCCCTGGCCACTGGCAGTACGACTAGAGGAATTTCGAGTTTGAGAGCGATTCTGGCGCCTTGTAATAGAGACTCATCCTGGTACTTGGAGATTTCTTGCGGCGTTCTCCGAAGCCGTTGCCGGTTTCCATCTAGTTTGCGCCGCGCGGTGATCTGTTCTGGATCGTCCACGAGCATCACGATGTGCGTAATGCCCAACTTGAAGAATACTGACGCGTCGATACCCACATAACCGGTCGGAGCATCGATTAGCACATGGCAGTCCAAGACAACGCAGGGTGCTCTTGGATCCCGCTTGTCGTGGAACCCGGCAATCAGGTGCTCTTGATTAATGCTGATCGTGTTCGCACCCAATGCCCTACCACGAGCACCATGCGGAAGTAAGCTGGTTTGGCGCCCATCAGCTGCCAGAATATCGCTCGCGCACAACGCTTGGATGCGATGAACGCGTTGCAGCTCCTCAACTAGCGTGGACTTGCCAACACCAGACACCCCTGTCAATGCGATGATTCGTTGGGTCACGTATCAAAGCCTAGATTCAGGCGCGTCATTAAGTACGCCAGTTTGCCCTGATCGATACGAAAGATTGATTGTGGAGGTTGGCACGCAATGATTCCTGCATCACGAAGGTTATCGAGGGATACAGGTGGGTCGATATATCCGTTCAACAGATAGTTTATGACTTTGACCGGGCGTGCTTCCGATGCGCCCCAACGTAGCAACTCTGACTCGTTGTAAACAGAGCGACCACCGACGAGGCGAATTAATTCAAGTGTCGACCGGGCAATAGCCATCTCCTCCAATACACCCACGACTGTGAGTGCCTGCGATGGAGGGTTCATTGACTTGCCCTTATAGAAGAACAGAAGCGATCCGGCCGGGCCTAGATTAGACTGCGCCCTGCAAAGATAAACCTTTCGAATGGTATTGCCAGGCTCACCTGGACGCGATTGCTCCCCCAACAGTTCTACAAGTTCTAACTGAATTGGATTCCGCAACTCTGGGTAGAGCGTGTCATGGTAGCTTTCCCTAATGGGGATTACGAATGCATCTACATTTGGCCGGCTGACAAACCTAGGATAGTTCAACCGGTCTGTTAGAAATGTACTTTCATCGGCGCAGGGCATCAGACGGGATCGAGACAACTTCTTTTCCAAAATCAATTCGCCATCCTGCTTGGTTCCGGTCACATGGAAGCCATAGTACTCAAGCAAGTCAATTAACGTTTCTTGGTCTTGGTAGGCAGTGATGTAGACAACGTCGTAGTTGTTGGACTGCGCGAACCACAAGACTTTCTTTAGTAGGAGTTCGCCAAGTTTGATGCCACGCTTTTCTGCGGAAACCTTGAACGTACACAGCTTCAGAAATTTCGTGCCGGGCAACGTTGCATCCGTGTCAGACGAAGATTCTTCCTTCCGTACGACCAGTCCTGCGAGGCCGTCGTCGTCCACAACCCAGCAACTTCGATGTTCGCGAACACATTTGCTTTTCCACCAAGTGTCAAACCCCGGATAATCTTTACGTAGCCCATCGAAAATACGGTCACTTATCGGGATTGTATGCGCCGGAACCTCTTCAACGAAATTGACCTGACGGTCCTTTTGTTCGAATGTTGTCCGCAACAATTCAACGGCATCAGCGACGGCCAGGACGCGGCGCCCAAGTTTAGATGAGCGACGTCGTGCTCTTTCATGCAGACGTTTGTCTTGCGTCACCAGAAAATCGGCAGCTCCGATGTCTAGAGCGTGCAACAGCGTTGCATCCACGACATCGTTCGGTCGGTGGAGCGGGCCAAATTCATGCTCCAGATCCGCCTTGGCGAGACCGCGCACTTTCGACAGGGTCTGAAATTTAGCCAGTTTGCTCAGTGAAATGCGTCGTCGGTCTCTGTCCTCATCCCGCGTAAGGTCATCGCGTGCCGCTTCGTGTACAAAAATACCAATTCCGTGACGGGTGGCGATACGATGCAGTTCGGCAAAAGCCGGCTGGACTGGTTGGTTGTCCTCAAGGCCAATGATAACGTTCGTGTCAATCAAGTACCGCTGAGTACTCACGTTGCAGCATCCGTCGTAAATTGGGTTTGGTGTAAACAAAGGACTGTGGAGGCCGGAACCCAAACCGCTCCCGTAGTTCCTTGAGATGCACGGCGCGCGGCAATGGCCGCACGTTGACAAATTCAAGCACCAATCCTTCTTCTAAGCCAGCAAAATATCGGTCGAATTCCTCCTTTTCGATGAAAGCACGTTGATTGTATTTCCGCCAAATGCCAGAAAGCGAAAGCCTCACAACTTTTTGGATTTCTACGCACCCGACAATCGCACTTACCGGTGACGTAGAATAGATATAGGCGATCGCGCCTCCTGGGTCAGAAACCGGAAAGCGGCGTCGAAGCTCGACAGTCTTGCATCCCATTAGGATCCACAAGGAGTATTTTGGGCGAATACTGAGTACGATTCCTCGACCCGAAGCGGGAGTAGCACTATTTCCGAGCCCGTCGATAAACGGGTGCCCGGGATTGTCATTGCTATCAGCGGAACGCAGCATATGTCTTGGGAACGCTTGCTCACCAAACCGTGCTGACCTTCAGCTTGATGCCAGCATAGATACTAACAGTAGACAATTGTTGTGTTGTTCTCCAGCTGACGACGTGAAGTCTGCCAACTGTCCGAGGGTTTTCTCGCTATCCGTGGACCGGTTTCCGGGGAGCAGCTCAGTCGGCCACGGTCGATTTCCCGTATCTGGTTGCGCACGAACTCTGCGACCATAACGTTGCGCCGTTCCGGCGCGGTCTTGGCCCTTTGCCTTTCGCAATCTGAGAAGCGGACGCACCGGGTGATGCGCACATCGGTCGGTTTTTCGGCAGGGCCGGCAACGCACGCAGTGAGTCGCTTACATCAGCAATCAGACTCTCGCGGGCGGATCAGGCAGCCTTGCGCACACAGGTCTCCTCCAATGAGGGCGATAGCGAGCGTGCACTGTTCGCCCCATGCTGGAGGTTCTCCGTGGAGCGGCCGGAAGCGTTACTCCAAGCCATCGGTGCCATCAATGTACGGACGTATGCCGAGGAAAGTACCAAGATCCAGCACGGCGGGAATAGCAAGGGCGGATCATCAGCTTTGGCGTGCCACGGCCTTATGCACGCGCTCACGATGCTGCACCAGCAACTCTGGGTGAAGGCCATCACCCTTCTCGGTGCGATGCTCGCTGTCGTTCGAAAGCAGGCATCTATTCCAGAGCCTACGCTCGTTCACGCCGGAATGTGCTGCCACCGACCAAGCGGTCCAAGTTGCGATGCATACGTGCAATGCACACGCAAGGGTCTTGGCAGGTAAATGGCAGGCAGGTCATGCCTTCGGTCTGCCGAGGAACCGAACCCCCAAACTCACACATCGCGTCCCCTTCCTCCCGTTCCTGCGGGCCATCGAGCCGAGTGCACTACAGCTGCTGCCCACAAATCCCAGGGCCACGCCGAATTCGCCGCCGACCGCAGACCTCAGCCCGTTGACTCGACCGTACGCAACCTTCCGGTGGCATCCGCCACCCGGGCATCGCGCCACACCTCGTCGCTCAGCGTAAACCTGCAGCTGTTCGTCCCCCGGATGAAGCTGCACCACTCCAGGACGACCGCATGCGGGATCAGCGCCGCGCGCAGCACGCGATAGCCGTCGTCCAGCAAGACCGCCGCCAGGCCATCGAACTTCCCGACATCCGGGATTGCCGACAGTTGCCGAGACGGGCTGTACCAATGGAGCCGCCGTCCCCTGATCAGATACCGCATGTCCTCGGCGCCCACCGCGGAGTAACCCCGTTCCCGACGAGGCGCCGCTTGCCAGCCGTAGGCGGCGCAAAACAAGAACCTCGCAAGCTCCGCCGTCAGATTGGCCCCGCTTCGGAGGACTTCACGGCGCCGGAGCGCCCGCATGATGTCCGCATGCAGGCCCACGAGCTCCTCCACGCTCATCTTCGAGAGATCGCTCATCACACCCGAGGGGCCTTCATGGCGCGGGCCGGGTGGCGCCCATCGATTCGCGCCTGAGGGCATCTGCCACCTCGCTGGCTTCCGTCCGCGCATCCGGGGACGCTGCACCGGCGGTCGCGCGCGCCGACACCGCCGCTCCAGACGCGCCGGGAACGGCCGCGGCGTCCGCCCGTTCCCCGGCGAGACCGGCCCGCTCCGCCTTCCGTGCGGCCGCCGAACGGCCCGCACCGTCCCGCCGGGGTCGCTGCCAGTGCCTGCCACGGCCGAGCACCGGCAGGGATCTGGTCCGGTCAACCCCGGTCGGACGCTTCCCCGTCGAGCCCGCGGGCGCCAATCGCATTGGCCGGCACCGCGCCGGTGTCCGACGGAAACGGCGGCAAATGCCGGACCCGGTCGAGGCGCGATCCCGCCGGCGCGGCGCGGGCTCCACCGGCGCGAGGAGACCGCGCCACGACGGGCTGCCCACGGGGGTCAAGCGCTACGACGCCTCGCCGGCCGGTCCACCCGCCGCGTCGTCACCGGGCTCTTCCGGCAGCGCCAGCTCGGGCGCCACGCCGTCCACGATGATGTCCGACCAGACCTTCCGCATCCATTCCGGATTCGGACTCGACTGCCGCCGGCGCAGCCCCTCGTACAGCGTGTCCAGCACGTCGAACAGCTGTTCCGTGCGGAACGGGAACTGGTCCGCCGGCAGACTGGCCGCCAGGTCGCACAATGCGAGCGCAAGTTCCGCCGCGTTGATCGCGACGAGCCGGATCGAGGGGTCGTCCGCCACGCCCTCGCGCTGGAGGATCGCCCGGTACATCTCGTGGAAGCCCTTGTACCTCAGGATCGGCGCGGTGTTGACCACCAGCGCGTACGTGGCATCCACCGGCGGCTCCTGCAGGTCGCGCGCGTGCTTGACCGCCTGGGTCAGCTGGGCCCGGAAGTTGTCGATCGGCATGAACCGCATCGCGCTGGCCTCCACCACGATGCGCACCGTCCGCTCGGGCGAGCGCACCCGGTAGGACACGCTGACGTCGGCGCGGCCGCTGGGCGCGAACGTGTCCGGCAGGCCGGTCGCGGGATCCGTGAGGCACGCGCTCTGCACGCCCACCGGACTGTCGATGCGGCTGAACAGGAGGGCGACCAGCAGCTCCATGGCGAGCGCCTTGTTCCGCCAGCGGTAGTCGTGCAGCGTGCTCGTCATGGCCCGCCCGGTACGCCGCCGCGACCCCCGGTCGATCCCGAGTTGCGGGAACACCCATTGTTCCGCCGCGCTGAAATCGTGGTTCAGGAGATGCAGGACATGGAGCCCGATCACCGCCGGCGGCAGGTCGACGTCCCACGCGGTCCCGTCCCCGAGCGTGATCGGGGCCGGCGGCGGCGCCGCGCCCGTCACGGGCGGGCCGCGAGGCACTGCACCGGCCCCAGGGGATAGACCTCGCGCAGGAGGCCGGCGAACACGAGCAGGCTCGCGGTCGCGCGAAGCTCGGTCAGCGTCATGCCCGGGAGGAACCCCTGCTCCCGGAGGTCCAGCACGCGTGCGTTCACCGCGTCCGCGAGGTCGATCCGGTACCACGACGGGTCCTCCCCGGGTTCGGGTTCCTCAAGCCACTCCAAGGCCTCCCGCCGGACGGCGGCGAGACGGTCCCGGCCCGCCTGGACGTCGATCCCGCCGCCGTGCGCCAGCTCGGCGAGGTAGGCGACCTCGGCCAGCAGCAGGCCCGGCAGCGGGTCCGCCCCAGGCGCGTCCGCCCGCCCGAAGTCGCGCGCGGCGCCCTGCAGCAGCGGCACGATCGGCGGCCTCCCGATCCCGCTCCAGGCGTGCGCCACCTGCTCGGCGAGGACCCGGCGCAGCACCGCATGGTCACGCTTCGTCCGCCGCAAGCGCGGCCTCGCGCGGCCGATGTCGGCCAGCGTGCGCCCGGCGTCGCTGAGCCCCGCCGGCCCGACCAGGCGAAGCCGCCATGCGAGCGCCCAGGCATCCGCGCCCACGGAGACCAGCAGCCGCGGATCCAGGCGCGCCTCCTCCTCGTACTGCGGGTAGTGGATGTGATCCAGGTTCGGCGGGTATCCCTCGAAGAATTCGGTCCATTCCCGGGGGCCGAAGATGCCGTGCGCCGGACTGAGGAAGGAGACGAGGTCGGGCGGGTCATCGCCGGACCGCCCGGGCAGGCGCGCGAGCAGGTCCGGGAGGCACCCGAAATCGATGAAGGCCGAGGCCAGCGCGCAATCCTGCGTGGCTATCGGCGCGACCATCGGCTCATGCGGCTGGCGCAGGTGGCGTCAAGGCGGAACGTCCAGGCCTCGTCCAGGAGATCCGGCAGCGCCTGGCCGGGCCTGGCGAGGCCCATGGGTTCGGCCGGGGGCACCGGGGTCGTGGTCCGGACCCGGCGGCCGAAGTTGCGCCACAGCAGCTGGATCCAGAGCTCGGCCTGGGCGACGCGCGGCTCCAGGTAGCTGTGGAGGTAGCCGCGGCCCGACTGGGCCCGCGCCGCGGGCCGCTGGAACGAGCGGACCCGCTGGCGGAGGAAGTTGGCGGCCGAATCGACCGGGTACAACGAGGACCGCCAGAGCAGCTCCCGGCCCGTGTCCTCGTAGCGCTTGCCCGGCATCCAGGTGAGCCAGAGCACGCGGGGCTTCCGGTAGGCGCCGCCCTCCGGCGGAAACGTGAGCCAGGCCCAGCCGCCCGGCTGCGAGTAGGCCCCGCCGAGGGCGCGCTTGAACAGCCGGGCGACCTGCCGGGGCCCGCCGGTCTCGTCCATGAGCTTGGGCCGGTCCGCCTCGATCCGTCGACCGAAGCGCGCCTCCATCTCCGCCCAGGCGCGGTCGAGGCTCGCCTTCAGCGTCTTCTCCCGGCGCGGGCTGCCGCCCGCCGGACGGCCGGCATCGCCCTCCGCGGTCTTCTCCTTGTCATACTGGAACAGCACGAGCTCGACCCGGCCGTCGCGGACGTCCTTGGCCATGGCCGTGAGCGCGGCGGCGTAGAGCGGAACCGATCCGTCCATCACGTGGTGCACCGCGCGGAACCGCGCGAGCATCTTGCGGACGACCAGGAAGTGGGCGAGCTCCGTGTGGAACGGGGTCGTGAACCAGCCGTCCCGGCCGATGTTGGGGAGCCCCTGCCTGATCTCCGCCACGCCCGCGGCCAGGTCGAGGCGGTACGGATGCCGCACGCTGTCCCAGGCCGCCCGCCAGGCGGGCGTGTGCATGTCCCCGATCAGGGTCCGGTCGTCCGGGCACAGCGCCTTCGGCAGGAAGCCGGCATGGGCCGCAAGGATGAACCAGCTGCGCTCGAGCTCGACCACGGAGATGAGGACCTCCAGGTCCTGCGACCGTTCGGCGTCGCCGAGCCGCCGGAGCGGGACGTGGAGCGTGTCCGTGTACACGCGGACCGGCCCCGTGCCGCGGGCGACGTCCCGATGCAGGAGCCGGGCGTTCCGCCAAGCGTGGTAGTCCCGGAGGCGCGCGGCGGCGCGCCGCAGGCGCCCGTAGTAGGCGCTGGAGGTCATCCCCGTGGCCTCGATCGTGTCGGCGACGCCCCGGGTGGTCCGCACGCCGTCGATGATCGCGCCGAGGGACTCCCGCACGTCGGCGCTTCGGCTGAGCGCGAGCGGCTCGCCGAGATGGAAAATGCTGCCGCAGGACCGGCAGGCCATCCGGTGGAGGCCGAACCGGCGGTACCGGGAGACGCGGACGTCAGGGCGTTCGAAGAAATGCTCGAAGACGTTCCGGCCGTGGTTTTCGCACGCCGCGTCGGGGCAGTCCGCGAAGGGGAGGCTCAGCGAGAGGAAATGGCGCGCGAGGGCGCGGACCGCGCGGTTCGGCTTCAGGGTGAAGGACTGCCCGCACCCCTTGCAGCGGATGCGGCCGTCGCGCGGCGTGATCCGGTAGCGCGCGTCCTGGACGGCGCCCGCCCCGTCGGCGGAAGCGGGGCCCGCGTAGGGGATGCAGAAGTGCTCGCAGCGGGGATTGCGGCACATCGCCCAGCTGACCGCGTGGCCGAATTCCGGCAGATCGACGGGCGCCAGGGGGTTCATGGACGCGGTCGTCGCCGGCTCCGCCGGGGGCGGAATGTCCCAGCACGGGTCACCCGTCCGGCCCGGTCGGCGGCAGCGACCGCGCCGCCCCGCACCCGTCGCCTACCGTTACCGTGGCGCGACCGCCCCGTTCCGGACCCGACCCCTTCGGGGTGGGGGCGGCCGGCCCACGCCGACCGGCAACGGGACGGCGGACCGGAAGGCGGGTCGCCGTGCCACGGGACCCGTAACCCCGCCACCCGGCAGTGCCCGGCTGCCCCGGTGGGCACCCGGCGGGCGTCACCAGGTTTCTGCATGCGCTGCCTGATGCCTAACGGCAGCCTCACGCGACCGGCTTGCTCACCACCGGACGGCGGCCTTCAGCGTCACCCCGTGCTCGGGCGGCGCATCGTCGTTGGCCGGCTCCCGCCGCGTCGCGTCGAGCGTGACCTCGAAGCCGGTACCGTTCGGCACCGCCGGCCTCAGCCGCCAGCCGACGCGCCAGTCGCGCCACGCCTCCGAGAGACCGAACCCGACGTTCGGCGTGCCCGTGAAGCCGGTTCCGACCGCAAGCCCGTAGCCGAGCTCGCCCTCGAGCCACCGCGACGCCTCGAACCGGCCGCCGCCGCCGTCATTGGCGGCAAGGCCGGCCAGCGTTCCACGCCCCAGGAGCGCGTCCATCCCGCCCGCAGGCGAGGCGCCCCAGCTCTGCCGGAGCGACAGCGCGAGGCCTCGGTCGGTCTCCGGCCGCGGGTCCCACGACGCCGACAGGCTCGCGCCCCACTCCCGGAACCCCGAGGCGCGGTGCGCGACCAGCCCCCGCGCCTTCATGTCAAAGGAGAGCCCATGCCGCGGGTCGGCATACGCCAGCCCGCCGCCGAGATCCGCGCCGAGGCCCGTCTCCGCGTCGCCGCCGTCGAAGCGCACGCCGAGCTCGAAGGACGGCGTCACGCCGGCGCCGTCATCGCCCGCTCCGAGCATGAACCGCCGCGAGCCCTCGAGCCCCGCGCGCACCAGCCACACGTCCGCCTCCGAGGCCGCCAGGTTGCCGGCGTCGCCGCGCACCGCATCCGACGATGTCCGCGTGAACCGCGCATCGCCCTTCACCGCCAGCCCGAGGCCATCGTCGCCGGCCAGCCGGAACACCTCGCTCCGCAGACCCGCAGCGCCCATCGCCAGCGAGAGATCCGCCGTCATCGGGGCCGTGTCCTCTGGCCTGACCGTCACCTCGCCCGCGCCCCAGCCCGCGGCCGCCCAGACCGAGAGGCGCTCGCCGAGGTCCATCCCCGCATAGGGATAGAGGCCCGTCAGCACCGCATCGATGGCGCCCGCGCCCGCCGGGGAGCGGTAGCCGCCCGCGCCCGTCGAATGGCCCAGCACCAGACCGCCGGTCCAGCGCTCCGACGCCCAGTCGGCGCCGATCAGCCCGGTGGTCACCTCGCCGTCCACCGTGAGCGCGCCCTCGCGCCCGTCGAAGCGCGTCAGCGCCCCCCGGCCCCACAGCGACGCATACCC
>VXPS01000022.1 GCA_009839425.1 Chloroflexota bacterium | reverse complement strand
TTCTCAAACATGTATTCAATACTTTACATCAAGTATAAAATATTTTCTGAATAATAATTGTCAACACTATTGCAACACGACGTATCGATCATAAACACGACATCGCTTGCCTGCGAATGGGTGAGAAGTAACCGTTTGCTGGTGGGATGATAATTCCGCTAGATTCAGAGGCAGTTATTGATATGGTATGGGGTATCCGTTTGGAGTCGGCAAATTATTGATGCTCATCACCATGCGACCAAACGTATCCCGACAAGCGAACTCTAGGATGCACAGGGGTTTGAATTCATCCGCTTCCGATTTGATTACGTATTGCTAAGAGCTAATCCAATACCAGATTCACAAAGACAAATATCTACGGTAGTTTCAACAAACTAGCAAGATTTCACCCCCACTGAAACCCCCCCGTTGCCTGAAAACGGGCGAAAACGGATATCGAGTGAACTACGATCTCTTGAAATAATCCGGAATGCCCATTCGAAATGTTCAACGAATAGAAAATCCTGAGCCAACTCGACTCTGTCAGACCGGGATGTTTGTCAAACTACTCACGGATTGAGAGAGGTCCCGCGTATTCTCGCAGAAATTGCGGTTTTGTATTTCGTGGGCGCTCCGACGAAAAGTTGTCATGCAAGTTTTCTGCGAGAAATACGATGGTTCATCGTCTCCAATTTGCCGAATGAAGAATAAGCAGCCGAGGCAGTTCAGCTTATCGGCTCCTCACCGAAAACTCGCCATCAGAAATCCGCCCAGCACAACCACTTTGTTTTCAGGAGAACAATTGGCGCATAAGAGAGGCATCGTTTGCTACGCCCCTGCGATTGTGAAAGGGTAGAAGGTTGAAACAAGGCTTGTAAGGGATTAATAAGTTTCTTGCCGATTTTTGGACGACCATGCTAGAACCGACAACAATATCTTTGACCTTGATTGGAGTATTCGTCATCGCCTTCATAAAAGGCGGGTTCGGAGGCGGTTTCGCCATTGTCGGTATCCCACTTCTCGCCCTTGTGATGGACCCGCTTACCGCAGGAGCCCTGCTGGCTCCATTGTTCGTCGTGATGGACCTCTTCGCTCTACGATACTGGAAGCCGACGACCTGGTCGAAACCGGAGCTGGTGGTGCTGGTGCCCGGGCTGTTAGCAGGCATCGCTCTGGGAACAGTTCTGTTGAACGTCCTGGATGGACGTGCGGTAGCTATCACCATATCTCTCATAACTCTCGTTTTCTCAGGATTATGGTTCAAAGGCGGCGGGGAAGTGATTGTGCGCCCGCGCTCTGCGCCAAAAGCGCTCACAGCAGGCGTCGGTTCCGGCGTCACGACGATGGTGGCACACTCAGGAGGGCCGCCTCTGGCCCTCTACTTGCTCAGCCTCGGGCTTCCGAAGGCGCTCTACGCCGGAACCACCAGCATTTTCTTTACATTGGGAAACATTATCAAGATGGTGCCCTGGCTGTGGGTAGCTGGCACGTCGAATGAGTTGTGGTGGCTCATGGCGATTTCACTACCTGTCATCCCTTTCGGGGTCTGGCTGGGCTGGCGATTGCATGAGAGGCTTGAGCAGAAACAACTCTACCGTCTTTGCTACGGGTTGCTGGTGATTACAGCCCTGAAACTCCTGTGGAACGGTGTGTCGGGTTATCTGAGATAAAACCAGACTCCCTCACCTGAAACTCATGATCAAAATTCCCCCCAGCACGATCAGCTCTGCCGCGCAGGCCGAACGTGCATGACGTACATGGACGCCCACACACGTTCAGTCTTGGGGTGGTGAGAATGTTGTTACTAGTAGTAACCAATTGTCCTGTCAGATGGTGGTCGATCCGAGCCAGAGTTTTCTTTGAGCATTTCCCGCTGCTTTGATCCGAACCCCTACCGGCACAGAACGACGGATCATCACGTCAAGTGTCATTGTGTAAATGGCGACGGAATAATGCTCCATGCCAAAATATGCCACTTATGGTTTTTTCTCGGTTATGGCGCGGAGCGGGAAGATGTACGAGGTTGGGCAACTGTAACTTCCCGCGATCACCATTTCTTCCCAATCATCCGGGGGGCCGTCCTTCAGCAGTTTGAACAGTGTCCTTGCCGCGATGTCGAATCCCGTGTCGAAGGCCTCTCGATATCTTTCTGACGAAGTCTTTCGCTTTCGGTTATGCACGATTTCCGACCGTACGTCATAAAACTTCTTCACTGATTGCATGATCAAAATCCTATCTCCCGCACCGCGGCCCAGAAACCACGACGCCCTGATGCGCATCTTGTGGGATATCTCTCCTCCGCTAAGCTCATACATCCGCTCCAGCGCGATAGCGACGTCAAGGATCCGGTCCTCCGCCGCGAACCGTCCGTTCCTGGCGAGTGCTTCGGCGAGCCGTGCCACGACCGGCGCCAGTTTCCCGTAACGATCGCCTTTTCTTTCCTCAAAAACGGCCCTCGCTTCCTCAAGGGCTTCTGTCCGAAGCCCCGGGGGGTCGGCAAGCGGGGAGAACCGATACGCCGAAGGCCCCCTTTGGAAAAATCCGTGCCTGTGCGCCAGCCCGAGCAGATGGCAGGCGGACCGGTTGAGACATTCCTGAACCGCTGCCAGACACACGATTGGTGATCGGTGGGATACCGCCAGGAGTTCCAGAAACTCCCATGCATCCCCGACGAACGGTTCGGGTGGTTCTGCACTCATCTCCCTTATGCGGCCACTGCGCCGGAAAACAGGCCTCCACCGAAATGGCCTCACCACGGCCCCGACCAGCCGCCAATCCCGAAACCTGACGACATCCGGCGCCGTGTCCTTCAGCACCGATTCATCGACGAATGCCCGCGCTCGCTCGAACGGCAGCATTGTCAGGCCGCCTCCGATGCCGACCTCTTCCTCCAGGCACAGGCCATGGAACAGCACCACATCGTATCCGATGTCCAAATCGCCCGGCACAGCGGTTGTGTCTTTGCCTTCGGCGGGGCCGAGGAGGGCGTGCAGCTCTCGTGCGGCGGCATGAAAACCATCCCCCGGCAGTTCGTCTGCGCGCGCCATCAGTCCCCCGATCAGGTTGCTCAGGGACGTCAGACTGCCCTGACCGCGCATCTGGATCCAGAAATCGTCGTTGTCGATGAGTGGGCCCACGGCGCGCCACAGCGTGGGATGAGATCGCAAGGTGCTGCGTACCGGGTCGATCGCCGCTGTCAGCGTTGCATAGTATTCATGCTCGCCGAAGGCTCCCCCGTGGCAGGCCTGGGTATAGAGCATTTGCAGATCGTCCAGAGGGAAGGGCGTTTCGTCCCGCCCATCGACCAAGACATGCTTACGCGGTGTGCGCCGCCAATATTCCTGCAGGAACGGCTCCTGCGCCCTGGATAGATCGGAGAGCGCCCGCGCGAGCCGCTCTGTCCAACCCTTGGCCTCGAATTCCTCCGATTTCATAGGCGCATCCTTTCCAGATTCGCTTGCGCGCAGCACTTAGCGGCATCTACGGCCTCGCCCGGCAGCACACTCGGCGTCGCGCATATCGCTGACCGCCCGAATGGAGCCACCCTTGTCCGGGCAATTGGGCCACTAGTGGGCGCTGATCCGGGATCACGGACGGGGCAATCACCTTGACCTTCGAGTAAGTCATCGGCTTTGCCGGAATACGCAACGGCCGCCGAGAACGCTGCTGCGAACGACATTTTCGTCCCCCCCCGGATAAAGTCTTGGAACTACACCTGCGCACGGCAGGTACCACTACAAGCTCGTCTCCCGCCATGTGTCAGTTGCAAGCGTTGACGAAATCTGTCACGTCGTCTTTTTGCTGGCTTGCGAGCGCGTTTTCATTTGTCCGATAAAAGCCAATGTGGTGGCATCGTGCCCTCTTTGCATTCTGTCAATCCGCCAAATTCGGTAGTTATTCGACGGATTGTTCAGTCGTCGGACAATGATGTCCACAGTCTCCTCCGAGGTGCGATCAGTGACAAGGATGGACGACACAGATTCTTGAGGGACCGTAATGACCGCAATACCACTTCCGGACTGCTGTACTTTCGACAATTCGGTAATCAAACGCCACTCTTGTTCATACTCCCAAGCGACTCCTTTGCTAGACATGAATCCATATGCGTTCTCTTGATTGACAACCCGCGGACCTATAACTGGGGGAAGGTTATCCGCATATCTGACCTGTCTGATTATCGAAGTGCCAATCAAGTGCCTCACCCAATAATCAATGTTGTAGCCAATAACAACGCCTTTACAGTTGTCAGCGTAATGTGACCACATCTTCACATCATCTCTTCTAGTCGAAAACGATGTGATCCCGTATCGCTTCGACAACTGGTCGCAAGTCAACTCGGCCCCATAGACACGAGGATATTTTTGACGAAATCTTTCCACATCGTCGACAGAAACTGGCGATTCTGGGAATAGTTCGGTCAGGGCTGAAGCATATTCTCGATTGATATTCTCCCGATTCTTTTCGTCATCAACAAACAAGGATTTGTAATTGATCTCATTAATGTCGTTTAACTCGTTGGGCGGCGTGACGCGGAACGAGCACGGCTTCTCGTCAGGAAGAACATTGTCCAATCGATGTGCAGGAATGTATTTGTAGAGCACCTGTGGGGGTTGTGAAAATTGGTCAAAGAACGTTTGGTCTGGATCCAATAGGCGTGCACGCCAAAACTCTTCTTTCATCTTCGCGTGTCCGGATGCGTCAATGGCGTCCAACAGATTTCGCGTTTTAAACATGGTCGTATGGTATCACACGGGATTTCGTTGATGAATAGGAAGGCCCCGGAAGGCCCGGCCCCGACAGAAACCCGCCGGGCTACGCTGGAGTTATAAGTCATCCACTTCCGCTTTGATTAATTCTTATCGAAAGCAAACCCCGAACGAGAATGAAAAGAATTAGTTTTTCTCAATGATGTCAACGGGATAATGGAATTCTACAGCCGTTGGAAACAACCTGGTGTCTGTAAACGGGCGAACCATCTGCCTGCTGAACTGTTTCCCGTAGAAGGCAGTTTGCGTTGACCTTACCCGATGCGATTCCTCCCGGGCCCGTGATACGCGCGACGACTTGTCGCTTGTCAAATCCCACCGATCCCTGTGTCGACTGCCGAAAGACGGGACACAAGACCGTCGCACCAGGAGTCTTGACGCAGACTCCGGGTCATAATCCCGATTCCGTCGATGAGGGCAACAAGTCCTTCAGGTTTCGGAACACGCCGGGGGAGGCGGCGCAACACCTTGACTTGTTGCAAACAAGGGCTACCCGTTCACTCCGCCTTCCACGCGCCGAAAGAACCCAGGATCCTGACTGGGTCCGGGCCAGCGGCACTGCCCGCAGCGGCGGCGAAGGTGCCCGCGGCGGTCGTGGGGTATTCGGTTCGGGCAGCGTCCGTATCCGCCGCGGCATCGTTGGGGCCGTAGAACTGGCCACCCCACGCGCCTTTCAGCGAGGCGCCTCCCAGGATGCCCCGGCTGGCGCCCTCGAAGCCGGTCGTGCTGTCGCCGTCCCGTGCGCCCGCGATGACGGGCGCCCTGCCCAGCGTCAGCGAGCCCGCCACGGACATGCCGCCGGCCCTGATGCGGGAGACGCTTCCGGTGACGGCGCCCAGGAGCCGCCCGTCATTCACAGCCGGGGCGGTACCGGTTTCCGGAGTCGAATCAGCCCCTGCGCTTACGCCGAAGCTGGCCGTCAGGCTCACGTCCGCGTCGAAGTACTCGACCATGCCGCCCGCCGAATACATGCCTGTCGCGACGCCGTGATACGTCGCCGTGCCCGTGAGCTCGGCCCTGACCTCGAACACGTCGCTGCCGCTCGCGAATGCGCCGGCCGCGGCCGGGTCCGTGGCGCCCGCAGCGTCCGGAACGCTCAGCCAGACGCCCCAGGCCAGCCAGTCGGCGTCGGGCACGGGAGTCATGCCGCTTGCGACGGGCTGCCACCCGTAGCCCTGAACCGCCACGATCCTGCCGTCTTCATCGACGCTTATGGCGCAACCGCCGACTGTACCGGAGGCGCAATGGAACCGCCCCGCCTGCGGCGGCAGGTTGTCGGTGGGGGACACGTTCCGCGTTCCCGTGAAGGTCGAGCCGTCTCCCGGAACGTCCCCGGTGATGACCTGGCCTCTTGCCAATGCGGCATCATCGGGTCCCGTGCCCGAACCATCGGCGGTGGCTCCATAGTTCTGCCTCATCACGGGCGCCTCGATGTCCGTATAGACGATGGCATAGGAGTCGGAGGCGGCATCCTCCATCAATTCCCTGCCCATCCAGCCCCCGCGGGTCGTCAGCAGCACCGGGGCTTCGCCTCTCAGCAAGGCGGCGCCGACGCCGGTTACCGTGATTGCGGGTCCGCTCGCGCCGTATTCCACCGTCGCGCTGACCTCGCCGCCCTGAGAGACGCTTCCGGCAGGGCCGGTGTGCACGACGGCGCTGTCGCCGGTGGCAGCCGCCGTCACGGCCAGTTCCCTACCCACTCTCCCCGCGTTGGAAACGGGCTCGACGGCGGGCCTGCCCTCGAGATCGGCGTTGTCGATGGCGTTCTGGTTGGTGATCCTGTTCGCCAGGGAAGTCAGGCCCAGGCCTCTCGTGCCGGCCGCCTCCACCGCGCTGTCGCGATGCCCCTCGGCCGCCGCCCGGTACGCCCCGGCCGTCGCCGAAGTTCCGGCCATCGCCGCCGCGCCGGATGCCTCCCCGGCCTTGTCCGCGTACACCTGCGCATTGCCCATCGCCACGGGGTCCACCGCGCCGTTCACCGCAACCATCGCCGCCATCCAGGCCGCCATGGCGGCGTCCCGGGCTTGCTTCATGGCCTGCGCTTCGATTTCTTCCGGTGTCGGGCCCGGGTCCACGGGTGCGGGCGGGTCCGGCGGAGCGGCAGTCGTGCCGCCGCCACCACCGCAGCCCGCCGGCGTCAGCGCGAGAGCGGCCGCCAGCGCGAAAGCATAAAGCCTGCTTGTCGATTTCTCCTGGAACATCGTCTGGTGAGTCCTCTTGAATACGGTCTTTCGTGAATTTCCGGCTTTCTCCGTTCGACGAGCTACACCCGGATCCCGTGCATGGGTTGAATGGAAGAAGGCGGCGCATCCCGCTGAAACGGGGTTGTCCAAGGACCGGTCATTCAGCACACGGGAAAGGAATTCCCCGCCGTTGGAATTCCCCTACCGTCTGTAAACGGGCAAAGATGCGTTCCTGCGTCCGCGGCGTTCAGGATGCGTGGCTCTGCCGCTTCCACGCGCCGCAGGGGCGTTTCCCCGGCGCGGTCTTCCAGCACTGCTTTTTCCTGCACGCGCTTCTCTCCTGGGACAGGGAGGTCCAGCGCCGCGCCGAGGCCCACGACTCGAGGTCCGCGGGCAGATAGCGCACCCGGGAGCCGAACCTCTGGAATTCCGGTCCCTCGCCGCTCGCGCGGCAGCGCTCGAGCGTCTTGGGCGAGAGGCCCAGCCGGGCGGCCGCCTCCCGTGTATCGAGGTGATTCCCCTCCTCGCGCGGGCCCTCTCCGGCGCCGCTCTTCCCGGTCACGGCCTGTATTCCCTCGAAGGGGTCCGGAACGTCCGCCAGACTCTCGCGGACCGCGCGGAGCTCGTCTTCCGTCGCGTTCGCCGCCATCCAGGCGCGCACCCGGTCGAAGGTCTCCAGATACGGCGAGGCCCCCCGGCGCAACCTGCCCACGAAAGCACGGTTCCCCAGGGCCTCCTCGCCCAGTACCGAGGCCTTGGTCCCGCTCACCGCCAGGAACGCCTCGACCCCGGCCCGCAGGAGAGGCTCCAGCGGGGGGCGTCCCATGAACGCCAGCGCCCGGTCCGCCGTATGGAGGCGCAGGGACCGTCCCCGCGCCAGGGAGCCTGCGAAGCAGGGGTCGCCCATCGCCTCCGCCCCGAAGCGACGCGCGCTCATCCCGCGGCGCGCGCGCCAGAGCGCGATCGTCTCCCGCAGGCCCTCGATCAGCGGGGGGCCGGACTCTACCAGCGCTTAGACCCCTTGAGGAGGACGCCGCTCTCGGTATCCTCCCCGCCTGCGGGCTCACGAAGGCTCGCCTCGAGCTCCACCTCGAAGGCGGGGCCGAGCTTCCAGCGCGCACCGGCGCGCCATGTCTCGCTGTTTTCGGTGAGCGCCACGCCGGTGTAGGGCGTCAGGAGGCCGCGCCGGACATCGAACCCGTAGCCCGCCTCGGCCTCTACGCTCGCGCCGGGCTCGAAGCCCCCGGCGCGGACGAGGTCCGCCGCCGTCCGCTGCGACCAGAGCCGCTCCGCACCCCCGGACGCGTCGCCCCATGTCGAGGCGGCCCGCAGCGAGAGCCCGCGGCCTTCCTCGCCCGGGGCGTAGTGCACCGAGGCGCTCGCGCCCCATTCCTCGTAGTCGTTCTCCTCGTGCGCGAGGAGGGTGCGCACGGAGAGCTCCACCGTGAGACCTCCCGACGCGTAGCGAAGCCCGCCGCCGAGTTCAAGGCCCGTGCCCGTCTCCGCGTCGCCCGAATCGAGACGAAGGCCGAGCTCGACGGTGGGCGTGAGGACGCCGCCTGTGAGCTTCATCTCGCGCGAACCCTCGAGCGCCAGGCGAAGGCGCCTCGTCTCGACTTCGGCCGCCGCGAGTCCCGCTACCGCCTCCGATTCTGTGCGCACGAAGGCGAAGTCGCTCTTGAGCGCCAACTCGAAGCCGCCAGCTGCGATGAGCGCGCCGCGCACGCCCGCCGCCGCCATCGAGGTCGAGAGGTCGGTCTCCATCGCCGCCGCCCCTTCGGGCTCGAGCGTCAGGTCGCCCTGGCCCAGGCCCGCGGCGCCCCAGAGCGTGAGGCGCTCGCTCACCGCGAAGCGCAGGTAGGGGTAGACGCCCGCGAGGCTCGATTCGACCTCGCCCTTCATGTTCCCCTCCGCATAGGAGCCCTCCCCGGAACTCAGGGCGAGCGCCACGCCCACCAGGACGCGGCCCGACTCGTAGTCCACGCCCAGGAGGCCCGTCGTGACGTCGCCACCGAGCGTGAGGCCGTCCTCGCGGCCGTCGAAGCTCGTCCGCGCCCCCCGGCCCCACAGCGACCAGCGGGGACCCGAATCCGCCTTCTCCGCGGAAGCGAGGTGGAAGGAGCTCGCGAGGAGCAGTTCGCTCATCGACACATCCCGGGCGAGGGCATCTCCGCCCTGCTTCCCGACATCCTCACGCCACCCGGCGAAAGCCGGCCCGATGCCGCTGCCGGACGCGGTAATGGCCTCCAGCGCCCCGGCCGCATCGCCGAGGAGCACCTCGTGTCCATCCAGCGTCACCCGCGTCGAGGCGGCGCCGCCCTCGATGCGCGCGCCCACGGCGTCGAGCACGTGCTCCGCCGCCGTGCGCCCGAAGCGCGCGACCCACGCACCGGGCATCGGGTCCGTGTTCGCGATGCTGCCCGTCGCCGTCGCGTCCGCGAGCGTGGCTTTCCCGGACGGACGCGCATTGCTGAGCTTCAGCGTGAACGTCTCCGTGCCCTCGTCATGCGCATCGTCGAGGAGAGTCACGGTAACGGTCTTGCTGGTCTCGCCCGGCGCGAAGGTGAGCGTTCCGCTCGCCTCCGTGTAGTCCGCCTCCGCGACCGCGGTGCCGTCCGAGGTCGCGTAGTCGACCGACACCGACTCGCTCGCCGCCGCCGAGAGCGTCACCGTGAACGCCATCGAGCCGGACGACTCCTCGGCCGAGGCGTCCGCCACCGACAGCGCCGGGACGGCGGGCTCCGGCGATGCCAGCGCCGCGAGCTTCGAACGCAGCCACTTCAGGCCGCCGTTGTTGACCTTCGGCTGCGAGGGACCCCATCCCGAGGCCGCCGGGTCGCCGTAGAAGAACCGCGGCAGCACCGAGTTCGACACGCCCGCGAGCCGGTCCACGGTTGCGGTGCCCGTCACGGTACGCGGCGTGTACGACTGGCCGGCTTCATCGAGCAGCCCCACTGCCGTGTCGTAGCGGCTCTTCGCCGCGGCCGGTCCGTTCGGGTCGTGGTAGATCGTGAACGCGGACGCGGCCACCACCTGCGCCGCGTCGTCGTCGTCGCGCACCGTCACCGCCGCGCTCGACGGGTCGCCGAGCGCGTAGCCCGTGCCGTCTGTGAGCGTCACCGTCACCGCGCCGTCCGGCTCGTCATCGGCGTCGCCCGCCGTCGGCACGCTGATCGCGGCGCTCGTCGCGCCCGCGGGAACGCCAAGCGTCTTCGCACCCTCGTCCGACGCCGCCACGAAGGCGCCGTCCTCCGACACGCTGTAGGCCAGCGTCAGGCCGGCCGCCGGTGCCGCCTCCGACAGCGTCACCGTGAACGCCGCCGCCGTCCCCTCGTCGACCGCCGGGCCGGCCTCGATGCTGACCGTCGGCGTGAGCGTGACCGGGGGTTGCGCCTCCTCCGGCTTCGCCAGCACCGAGCGCAGCCACCTCAGGCCGCCGTTGTTGACCCCCGGCTGCGAGGTCCAGCCCTCCGCCGCCGGGTTGCCGAGGAAGAAGCGCGGCAGCACCGAGCCGGTCACCCCGGCGAGGCTGTCCACGTCCTCGGCGACCGGCCCGCTGACCGTCATGAACGTCCGCCCCGCGGCGCGAAGCAGCCGCTCCCCCTCCTCGAAGCGGCTCACCGCCCCGTCCGGGGCCTTCGGGTCGTGATAGATGGTGAAGCTGGACTCGTTCTCCGTCACCGCCGCCTCGCCGGCCACCGCGGCCGAGCCCGTCCTCCCGGTGGTCTGCGCCTCCGCCGGATACGTGATCTCGAAGGCTTTCAGGTCGCCATTGAGGATGTCAGTACGCCTGTCCCAGATCTGCCAGAGGGGCACGAGGTACTTGAACCACTCGGCGACCACCGTGACGGTGTACTGGGTGTCGGCCGCAAGCCCGGTGAGCGTGGAACTCGTCGGCCCGGGAATGCGTTTCGAGAACGTGTATCCCCCGGCGGTCCGCCGCCAGTAGACCAGGTAGGACACCACGTCGCCGCACGCCTCCGTGCAGTTGGGAAAGCCGTTCCACGTCACGTCGAGCCGGTCGTCGGTGCCCTCGGGGGCGGTCACCCTGAGATTCCCGATCGTCAGCCTGCCGTTGGTCCGGATCCCCCGGACCTCGCTCCGGGCCACCGTCTCGTCGGGGTCGGCATCGGTGTCGACGGCCTCGACCCGGACCGTGTAGCCGGTGTTGGCGCTCAGGCTTGGGATCGTGTAGGTCGTGCTCGTGATACTCGTCGGCGAGTTGAACGAGCCGCCCAGGGTCTTCCACCGGATGAGGTACCTCTCGGCGCCGGTGTACGCATTCCACGACACCGCAAGCCGGTCCGTCCTGCCCGAAACCGCGGTCACGCTCAGGTTCGCGACCTTCGGCAGGTCGTTGTCGCGTATCGTCGGGGCGGCAAAGCTTCGACCGCCAAATATCGTGTAACCGGTGCCGGCGTGGAGAACGACGCGAATCTGGCCGGCGGGCTCGTTCCGATCATCGTCGACCGTGGGGATGGTGAACGTAGCCTCCATCGCCCCCGCCGGTACCGTATACGTCTTGTCGCCCTCTTCGGAGGCGGCCAGATAATCGCCTCCATTGGTGACGTCGGACACGGTGACGTTGATCGTCACCCCGCCGGTGGGCGCCGCGCTCGTGAGCCGGGCCTTGAAGCCCGTCGGCGAACCCTCGGTCACTGCGGCCAGGCCCTCGAGAAGGATCTCAGGCACCGCGCCGGCCAGCGTGTTCTTGACCTCGCTGAGCGCCATGATGGATCCGCCCGGTCTGAGCGACTTGGCGGCCGAGACCTGCACGTCATACGCCACACCCGGTATCAGAGGCTCCGTTTCGTCCATCGACTGGGTGAGCCGAATGCTCCTGTCAGTGGAGCCGGTCAGAAACGCGGGGTTCTGCCACACGCCGCTGTAGGACGACTCGGAAGATTTCTTCCACCGGATCCAGTAATTGTCGAAGTCGGCCCCCGTGTACGCGCCCCACGACACGTCGAGCGCGGCCGAGCTGCCCGTGACCGACAGGTTCGGGATCGCCTCGTAGTTGGTCTGGGCGTGAACCTCGGAACGCGCCAGCACGGCATCCGGGTCGGCGTCGGTGTCGATGGCCACGACCCGGACCGTGTATTGCCCGCCGGGCGCGAGATTGGTGATCGTGTGGTGCGACATGGTCGCCTCGACGGTGGTCCACCAAGTGCCCCCGCGGTTGAGCCTAGGTATCCACCGGACCCGGTATTTCTCGGCGCCGGTCACGTCGTTCCACACCGCCATGAGCTGGCTCGTCGAACCGTTGACCGGCACCACCCGCAGGCCTGCCACTTCCGGCACGGGTGGCAGGTCGTTGTCGTTCACCGTCACCGAGCCGCTGGTCGTCGTGCCGAGCGTGTAGCCGTCGCCGTCCAGCAGCGTGATCGTGACCTGGCCGTTGGGCTCGTCATCGTTGTCGTCCTGGGTCCCGGGAGTCACGTTGATTTCAGTCCGGCCGGCAGGGACGAACTGCCTCTGCTGGCCTTCCTGCAGCGAGAGCAGGAAATCGCCGCCGCCGGTCGCGTCGGCGACGGTGTAGTTGATCCACAGTCCGCCGGAGGGCACCGCCTTGGAGAAGTAAAACCTGAACCTCGCCCCCTGCCCCTCCGTTATCGGAATGTTGCTGGCAGCAATCGTCACGAACGGCGGCCCCGCCTTGACGACGCCCTTGATGCGGATTTTCGCGCTTTCCCGACCCGAGGCCCATGCTCCGGAGGTCGCAGCCCGCGCCCGGGTGAGCCTGTTGTCGCCGATACCCCAACCGCCCTCTCTCGGCCAGTCATGGCCGGTCGAGCTGGTGGTGCGGATTTTGATCGCGCCGGCGGAAGAGCTGTCGATGACCACGAAATAGGTCGTGTCGGCGTCCAGGTTGACGCCGGTATGGGTGAACGAGTTGACCGCGTTGTTGCTGAGCGAGCCCGGCGCCGTCAGCGTGGCCAGGTGGGTGCCCGGACGGCCGCTCGAACTGGTGTAGATGTTGACCGTGAAGCTCGCATTCCCGGTGCTCCTTACGTCATTGAGATGGACGTCGACGCCGGTCAGCGTATAGCCCGTGCTGTTCGAGCCGGTCGTGAAGCTCTGGGCGACATCGAGCGTGCCGAGGGCCGGTTGAACCCCGGAATTGGTGCTCTGGCCGATATTGCCGATCAGGGTCACGCTCTGGGCCTGCGCCGGAAGCGCGCCCAGGGCAAGCAGCAGGAACGCCCCGGCGAGGGCGCGCGCAGTCCGGCGGAGCGCCCTCATGACAGAAGACGTGGCTTCAGGTGATTCGGTAACTTTTATCCCCGCACCTCGCAAGGAACGGAACGCAAGGCGCGCGTACGCGGACAGGTCAGACCAAATCGTTCTCATCGTTCAATCCCCCCTTTTCCCTTTCCCGGCGCCGATACCCCCCGGCGCCTGCGTAAACCGATATCGAAGACAAATGAATGGACGCACACCGCGCCCTTGAACTGTTTCGTGTTTCGACTTTTCAATGAATTCGTTCATGTATTTGGTGAAATCTTCCTGGCTTGCGAGGATGTTGCCCGTTCCTTTTCCCTTTCCGAATTCCAACTGCCCCGGCATTGCGACCAGAGCGCCGCCCGGATGCGGCCACGGGCCGCGAGGAGCACCCTGTCTCCACCCGGTTCGCCGCCTCCCCGGACAATGCAAATTAATCCACTTGATTCATCAGTCATTATACAAAACCATTCTGTCTTTAACGTATCTTCTGTATTTCCATTCATATTTGTTTCATGTATATTCGCGTTTTTTCGCCGAATTTCCCGGCGCCGAGAGGGGAGAACAATGAAGGAAAGAGACGAGGCGGGACGCATATCGAGGCTGTGCGCGGCGCTCGGGCGGATTGCCTCGAGCCTGGATCCGGAGACCGTGCTGCGCGAGGTGGTCGAGGGCGCCCGCGCGCTCACGAGCGCGCGCAACGGCGTGATCACCACGGTGGACGCCTCGGGAGGACCGCGGGAGTTCGTCACCTCGGGGCTGAGCGCGGAGGAGATGGTTCGCCTGAAGGACTTCGAGCCCGACGGGTTCAGGCTGTTCGAATACCTTCGCGACCAGGAGGCGCCGCTCAGGCTCGATGACTTTCCCGCCTACGTGCGCTCGCTGGGTCTCCCGGAGGAGCTTGCCGTGTGCCGCACCTTCCAGGGCACGCCGATGCGCCACCGGGGCGCGCACGT
>VXPS01000134.1 GCA_009839425.1 Chloroflexota bacterium | reverse complement strand
TCCGGGGCGCTGGACACCTCGGCGGGGGGGGCGCTCAGCTGGGCGTAACGCCGCTCTTGCAGCGTGGGTGAAGCGCGGGGGGCGTGCCGGGCGCGGCCGCGCGGCCTCGAACAGGATAACGGCGGCCGCAGCCGCCGCATTCAGCGACTCCACGCCGCGTTCCATCGGTACCCCGACCGTGTCTCGACAGGCCGCTCGCCAGGCGGATGACACGCCCCGCGTCTCGGCGCCCACCACCAGCCCACTGGGTCCCGTCCAGTCGGTGCGGTGATAGGCGCGCTCGGCGTCGGCAGATGCTTCGTAAAGATGGACACCCTCCGCCAATGCCGATAGCTCGTTCGGCGTGGCTGCGTCACGAATCGGGATGCGGAAGTGCGCACCGACTCCGGCGCGCATCGCCTTGGGGCCAAACGGATCGGCGCTACCCGGGGTTCGTACGATCAGCGTCGCCCCGGCCGCCGCGCCCGACCTGACCAGCGTGCCCACGTTGCCCGGGTCCTGGACGCCGTCGATCACCAGGATCAGCGGAGTGCCATCCAGCGCCGCGACCTGCGGCCGGCGGCCAATGGCCACGATGGCCTGTCGCGAGGCACTGTCCGCGGCCGCCGCCAGCACGTGCGGTGCCGCCGTCAGCACCCGCGCTCCGGCATCGGCCGCCGCGTCCGCTGCCAGTTTGATATCCGGCTTGGGATAGTCCGCAACCAGGACGGTCTGGAGGATGCCGGCCTGAGCCGCTTCCGTTACCAGGTGGGGGCCCTCCAGCAGGACGAGTCCGTCGCGCTGCCGGACCGAGGCGCGATGTAGGCGCCGCGCCAGGGCCACTTGCGAGTTCCGAACGCTGATGATCATGGCGGGCTGGCCCCCGCGCGGGCGCTGGCCGGCTTAGGCCGCGGCCCGGGCGGTGTCGGCGAGAGCTTCGAACGCCGCCGGCTCATTGGCCGCCAGGTCCGCCAGCGCCTTTCGGTCCAGCGTGACGTTGGCTTCCTGCAGACCGCGCATGAACGTGCTGTAGGTCAGCCCGTGCAGGCGGGCGCCGGCGTTGATGCGCATGATCCACAAGCGCCGCATCTGTCGCTTGCGAGCCCGGCGGTCACGGTAGGCGTACTGCCGCGCGTGCATGAGTTCCTCATGCGCGGCACGGAAGTGCCGGCTGCGCGCGCCACGATGGCCGCGCACGGCCTTCAGGACCTTCTTATGACGGCGGCGCTTGGTTACGCCACGCTTGACGCGAGCCATTCGTCGTCCTTAGTTCGTTGCCAGCAGGCGTTCAGCTTGCCGTCGCTGCCCCGTCGGCAGCACGTGCTCGCGGTTCTTGGCGCGGCGCGCGCGCCGGCTCTTGCGCCGCCGGTACGGACCGGCCCACGACTTGGCGGACGTGATCTTGCCGCGCCGCGTGCGACGCAGACGTTTGATGGCAGCTTTGCGGGTTTTGATTTTCGGCATTTGGGGGACAAAAAGGACGCGACGCACGGAACGGCGTCGCGCTCACGCAGAGCTTAACACAGGCAAGCTGCGCTCCCGGCCCCCTCGCAATACTGTTGCCAGCCCCGCCGCGTGCTCCTTAGGCTGAACAAGCCCCTTCCCGCGCGCCGCCCCGTCCTGGGGCCGGCTCGGAGCCTGCCACCCCTCGGCCGCTGCATGCGAATCGCGGTTCTCACCGACGTACACGCCAACCTGACCGCCTTGCGCGCGGTGTTGGCCGATATCCGCGCCCGCGAGCCGTTTCAACTCGTCGTCTCCGCCGGCGACCAACTCTGCGGCGGCCCCCGCCCACTGGAAACCTGGGACGAGTTGCAGGCCGCCGGTGCGACGATGCTCAAGGGCGATACTGAGCGCGACCTGGAAATCGGGTCGTTCAAATCCGTGCCCGGCCGCGGGCTGCGCCGCGACCTGATCCTGGCCGTGTTTGATTGGACCATGAAGCGCGTCCCCGAGGACTTGCGTGCCAGGGCCGCTTCCTTGCCCAGGCGTCTGCGGCTGCAAGTCGACGACGGCCCCGAGCTCTTGCTGGCCCACGCCAACGGCGTCAACCTCCACGAGTTCATCTGGGCCGACACGCCCGCCGTGGAACTCGAGCGATTGATCGGCCCAAACCCGCCCGCCCTGATGGTCGTGGGGCATATCCACGCCCCGCTGGAGCTTGAGTACAAGGCCACAACCATCCTGCGCCCCGGCAGTGTCGGCCTGAAATACGAGCCCCAGTGGGCCGGCGTCGCTCACTGGGCGGAGGTCTGGTGGGACTCGGAACGCGCCGCCTGGGCCTTCCGTGTGCACCAGGTCAAGTGGGACCACCGCCTCGAAATCGAAGCCGGCCGCGCCGTCAACTACCCCGGCGTCCGCATCCTCCCCGGCTACGCCGGCTAACCCCGTGACCGGCACAGATCAACGCTCGGTTCTTGTCGCGCCCCGAACCGGCTGCCAAGCTTGCTAGTGAACCCTGAAAGCGAGAATCCCCGTGGCCACCACAACCCCCGACCAGGTCCGCGATCAGTTGCGCAGCGTCATCGACCCCGAGATCGGCATCAACATCGTCGACCTGGGCCTCATCTATGAGGTCGACGTGGTTCCCTATGTCCCCGGCGAAGGCGAACCCGCGGCCGCCGACGGCGACGAGCGCGCCACCGTCACCATGACCCTCACGACCCCCGGCTGCCCGGCAGGACCGTACATCCTGCAGCAGGTCAAACAGGAGGCCGAGTCCCTCGACCACGTCCGCAAGGCCGAGATCGATCTCACCTTCAACCCCATGTGGAATGAAGAGATGATGAGCGAGGACGTGCGCTGGATCCTCGGGCGCTAGCAATCGCTGCCTGATCTGTACCCGATGCGTCCGCCGATCCCCCTCAGGCGCCGGACGCTCCTGAGCGGTGCGGCGCTTACCACGGCCAGTGCGGCCCTCGCCGCATGCGGCTTCGCCGGGGTCAGTCGGCGCGATCCAACGACCGCCCCCTTCATGCACGGCCTCGCGCTGGTCGGCCTCTCGGGAACCGACTTCGCCCAACAGCGGGCCGGCCGGCTGGTGGAGTCCTCGACGGACGCCGGCGCCGATTGGGTGTCGATCTCCCCGGGCTGGTACCAGCCGACCCTGGACTCGAACCAGATCCGCCCGCACCCATCGCGCACCCCGCCGGACGGCGACGTTCGCCGGCTGATCGAAGGCGCCCGTGCCGCCGGCCTCCGCGTCTTGCTCAAACCCTTCGTGAACAGCGGCGACGGCATCTGGCCAGGCGAAATCCGGCCCGCGGACCCCTCGACCTGGTTCGCCGACTACGCGTCGATGACGCACCACTACGCGGATGTGGCGGAACGTGCCGGCGCCGACCTGTACTGCCTCGGGACCGACCTGGGGTTCTCCGAAGCCGAGTTCGTCACGGAGTGGCGCTCGCTGATTGCCGATGTCCGGCGACGATTCAATGGGCCGCTCACCTACGCGGCCGGCCACGCCCCCGCGTCGGGGCTGGGCGGGTACGCCGACGTGCCGTTCTGGGACGATTTGGACTTCATCGGCATCAACGCCTACTTCCCGCTGGCGGATCGCCAAATCAGCCACGCCCAGCTGGCCGACGCTTGGAATGTCTGGCTGGACGAAATCGAGCAATGGCGCAATCGGAAGAGCCTGGACATTCCCTTTCTGTTTACCGAGCTCGGTTACCGCAGCGCCGCCACCGCCGCCTCCCAGCCCCGTGCCGCCGATCCGGTCAAGCCGCACGAAGTCGACCCCGATCTCCAGGCCAACCTCTACACGGCCTTTTTCGGTTTGCCCTACCGCCGCGAGGCCCTGCAGGGCGTCTTCTGGTGGCGCTGGGACCCCGACTCGACCGACGCCAAGGGCTCCGCATTCCCACCCAACGGCAAGCCTGCCGAAGCTGTGCTGCGCCGCGCCTACACGGCGCCCGCCCGCCGCCCGTCCTACGCCGGGTCCAGCCTGGCGGATTCTTCGTAGATTGCCGCCCCCATGCGCCTGAGCTTCACCAAGCTCGCTCTCTTCGAGTTCTGCCCCTACGCCTACCGCTTCCGCTACGTCGAGCGCATCCCCATCCCGTTCTCGCCCCGGCTCACCGTGGGCGCCATCGTCCACTCGGTCCTGCATCGGGCATTCGAGCGTCTGCGCGACGGCGTCAGCCTCACGCGCGACGACCTGCACGACCTGCACGCCTCCTACTGGCGCGACGCCCCCCGCCTCAATCGCGAGCGCTTCCCCGACATCTGGGACCGCGGCCACGAGCTCCTGGACGGCTTCTGGTCCGCCCGCGGCCACGCGCCTGGGCGCCCCGTCATGCTTGAACGGCGATTCCGCCTGCGTTTGCGCCCTGAAGACGGCCACACCGTGGAAGGCGTCATCGACCGCGTCGACCAGCGGTCCGACGGCCTTGAAGTCATCGACTACAAGAGCGGCAGCCGCCCCACGGAACTACCCGCCCGCCTGCGCACCCAGCTCCACACCTACGCGCTCGCGCTCGAGCGTGGCTTCAACAGCGCCGTGTCGCGACTCACCGTCTACTACCTCACCGACAACCAGGGCATTTCCCAGTCACCCGACCCCGCCATCGCCGACGACGTGCTCAACCGCTACCAGGCGCTGGCCGAGCGTGTTGGCGCCGCCGACTTCAAACCGACTCCCGGCAAACACTGCCGCTACTGCGACTACAACGACCGCTGTGACTTTCGTTGGACCGAGGACGCCGAACAGGGACGAGATACGAAGACCTCGAGCTAATCGCCAGCCTTCTCACCGAAGCTTGCGTCCCGCCCGGGCCAGCCGCCCGTCGTTCGAGAACTGGCCGACGCCCGGCTCGCACTAACGGCCCAGAATGTACGCCTCAAATTCGTCGCGAAACGCCCGCACGGCCCCGCGCACCGGCTGGTGCGCAAACTGCCCCAGCCCGCAGAACGAGGACATCATGCTCGCGCCCAGGTCCTCCAGCAGGTCCAGGTCGTCCATGGTGCCCTGCCCGTGCAAGATTCGCTCTAAGATCTGTACGAGGTTGGGGGTGCCTTCGCGACAGGGAATGCAGAACCCGCAGCTCTCCTCCTCGAAGAACAGAGCGTCCCGGTAGGCCGCGTCCACCATGCAGACCGTGTCGTCGTAGACGACGACCCCGCCGGTACCCATGATGGTGCCCAGCTCTGCCATCGAACGCGGCTCCAGCGGTGCGTCCAGGTGCTCGGGACCCAGCGCCGCCGAAGATGCGCCGCCCGGCTTGAAGCCCTTCAGCGGCCGCCCGTCCAGCACGCCGCCGCCGTAGTCGTAGATCAACTCGCGCGCGGTCGTGCCCAGCGGCAGCTCATGCACGCCCGGCTTGGCCACCCGGCCAGATAGGCAATACATCTTGGTGCCGGTGGCCTCGCCGTGGCCCAGGTTCTGGAACCACTCGGCCCCGTTCTCGATGATTGCCGGTGCCGCCGATAGCGTTTCCACATTGTTAATCGCCGTCGGCAGCCCCCAAACGCCCACATTGGTCGGGAACGGCGGCTTGTATCGCGGGTTCCCGCGCTTGCCTTCCAGCGAGTTAAACAGCGCGGTCTCCTCGCCCACGATGTAGGCCCCGGCGCCGCGGCGGAAGGTGACCTCGAAGTCGAAGCCGTCCTTGCCCATGATGCGCTGGCCCAGGTAGCCCGCTTCGTAGGCCTCGCGGATCGCCGCCTGCGTGCGCTCGTGCCCAAGTCCGTACTCGCCGCGGATGTACACATATCCCAGCGTCGCGTTGCAGGCGTAGGCCGCGATCAGCATCCCCTCCAGCATCAGGTGCGGATCCAGCTCCAGCGAGTAGCGGTTCACGTACGTGCCCGGCTCGCTCTCGTCGCCGTTGATCACCACGTAACGCGGCGTCTTGGGATCCGACCGCACGAACTGCCACTTCAGCCCGGTGGGAAAAAACGCCCCGCCGCGACCGCTCAATCCGGACTCCTTGACCAGTTCCGAGACGTCCTCCGGCGTCATCTCGTTGAGGACCTTCTCCAGCGCCTGGTACCCGCCCGCGTTGCGGTAGCTCTCCAGCGTCCACGACTGTGGGTTGCCGAAATTCTTGGTGACGACGAGTTCCATCAGGCTTCCCGTGCGCGCAGGTCGGCCAGCAGGCTGCGGGCCTTTTCCGCGTCCAGCGGACCGTGCTGTTCCAGGTTCACCATCACCGCCGGCTGCAGGTCGCACAGCCCCAGGCACGAGACCGACTCGGTCTCGAACAGCCCGTCCTCGGTCACCTCGGTCACCCGTGTGCCCAACTCGTCATTCAGGGCCTTCAACACCGCCGGAGCGCCCGAGATGTGACAGCTCAGGTCCCGGCAGACTCGCAGCACGTACTTGGCCGAGGGTTTCCGGTGAAACATCGTGTAGAACGTCAGCACGCCAAAAACTTCGCTCTCGGGCAAGCTGAGTTCTTCGGCAATCATCGTCACCGCCTCTGGCGGCACGTATGAAAAAACCTCCTGCGCCGCGTACAGCGCTTCCAGCGTGGCGCCGGGCTCGTCCTTCAGGTCGGCGAGGCGCGCGCGGAGGTCATCCAGCTTGGCCTGGTCCCCGGGCGCGAGCGTCGAGCGACGCGGCGCGCCAGCATGAATCGCCATTGGCCCTCCCGTGGCTAAGGGGCGAGCGTCGGCGGACGCCAAAATTCCCTTGAGCGGCGCACGCCGGTAACAAGAAGCGGAGTCTACCACCGGCCCTTTTCCGCCAAAGCCCCGTCCGCCACCACACAGGACGCGCTACCCTCGCGCACCTACGAGCCCGGAGAGCCGCCCATGGCGCTGACGCGGGAGCAGGCCCGCGAACTCCGCAGCCTCATGCAAAGTTGGACCCGAGCCTCGAACGATGTGGCGGAGCATTGGCGGGGCGTGTCCGTCAGCAGCGAGGGCCTGGACATGAAGGCGTTGCGCGCGGCGATTGACCGTCGTACCGAGATGGAGGAACTCCTGATGTCGTTCTGGTCTCGAACTACGGCGTCCTGACATGTCGAACCGAATAGATACCAACCTCCCGTTCTCGGTTGGCGTGGTCAACAGCGAGATCTCTCCGGACGTCAACGTCGGCGTGGACGTCGCCGCCGACCTGGGCATGTCCCAGATCGAAATCGAGGACTTCTGGGGCCGCGGGGCCTTCGAGTGCGACGACGCCCTCGTCGATCGCACCCGCGCCGCCGTCGACCGCGCCGGTCTCAACGTTTCCGCCGTCGGCACGCAGGCCTTCAAGGTCCTCATCCTGCCGCCCGGTGAGATGGGCGATCTGGCGTCGATCGACGGCTGGGACCAGCATCGCATCGAACTCGAAGGCGGCATCCGCGTCGCCCAGGCCCTGGGGTCGCCGTTTGTCCGAATTTTCTCCTGCCGCCGCGACGACATGGTCGGCATGGGTAATCCAAGCCCCCGCCTGCCCGATGGTGGACCCGTGCCGGCCGACCGCCTGGCTGGAATCGCGGCCGTGCTGCGCGACGCCGGCGACCGCGCCGACGCCGCTGGCCTCACCCTCCTTGTCGAGAACGTCCGGAGCTGCTGGGGCAACACCGCCGTCAACACCGTGCGCATCCTGGAAGCCACCGACCACCCCCGCGTCAAGCTCAACTGGGACCCTTCCAACGACTTCGTTTCTGGCGGCAACCCCTTCCCGCCCGGCTACGCGATCGCCCGCCCCTGGACTGAGCACGTCCACATCAAGGATGCAAGCGTGGTCGATCATTCGACCGGCCTGATTGCCTGGGAGTGCGTGGGTCGGGGCGAGGTGGACTTCGTCGGTCAGCTTCGTGCCCTCATCGACGACGGCTTCGCGGGCGCCGTGAACCTCGAAACCCACTGGCACCCCGAGCACCGCAGCAAGGAAGCCAACTCCCGCGAGTCCTTCGCCGGCATGCTGGAGGCGCTCCACCTCGCCCAACGCGCCGGTGCGTGACACACCGGTCGTGACCCGCGACGAATCGCCGGTCACTGACGCCGAGATCGCCGCCGGCCACGCCGCCGTCGGCTACGTCAACGGCCTCATCCATGGTCCGGCCGGTCCGACAAACCCGCGCACCCTGGAACAGTCCATCCAGGCCGGTGAACGCCGGCTCGGTCGCTTCCGCCGCTTCCTGGAAGCCCTCGGCAACCCGCAGGACGGCCTCCGCTGCGTTCATGTCGGCGGAACCTCCGGCAAGGGCTCCGTCGCCGCCAAAGTGGCGGCCGGACTGTCCGCCTCCGGCCTGCGCACCGGCCTGCACTGCACCCCCTACTTGCAAACCGCCCTGGAGAAGTTCGACTGCGACGGGCGACTGGCCCGGCCCTCCGAAATGGTCGACCTCGTCGACTGGATCCGCCCCCGCGTTGACCGTTTTGCCGCCACCGATCCCGACGGCCCGCCCACCTACGGCATGGTCTGGGTCGCGCTCACGCTCGAATACTTCGTTCGCGCCAGGGTCGACATCGCCGTGATGGAAGTCGGCGCCGGCGGCCGCTTCGACCTGTCCAACGTCGTAAAGCCGGACCTGGCGATCATCACCAGCGTGGGCCACGACCATCTCAAGAGTCTCGGCGGCACGCTCGAAACCGTGGCCTGGCACAAGGCGGGCATATTCAAACCCGGCGCCGCCGCCCTCTGCGGTCCGCTCCCGCCCGAGGCCCGGACACCGGTGCGCGATGCCGCGGACGCCGTCGGCCAACCGCTGATCCAGGTTCCGCTGGATGACGTGGACTTCCGTTCCCGCAACACCCGCATGTCCGAAGCGGCGCTTGAGATCCTTGGCACGAACCTCAGTTCCGAGATCCGACAGGCCGCGGCCCACGGCCGCCTCGCCGGTCGCTTCGAACGCATGCCCGGCCCGCCCGCCGTCTATCTGGACGGCGCCCACAACCGCGACAAGGCCCGCGCCCTGGGCCAGGTCATCGACAGCGCGGGCCTGCCCCGCCCCCGCGTAGGCCTCATTGGCATGGTCGGCTACCGCGCCGCCACGGAGGTGCTGCCGCAGCTCTTGCCCCACCTCGACGTCTGGGTCGCCACCGAGCCGCAGGTCTACCGCAAACCTGCCCTACCCGTCGGCCTCCTGGCCCAAGCGGGCGAGAAGCTCGGGCAGGCCCCAATCGCCCGGGTCTCCGACCCCGACGACGCGCTGCAAGCCGCCCTGGCCCTGGCCGGCAACCACGGCTCCGTCGTCTCCGGCGGTTCCGTCTACCTGGCCGGCAACCTGCGCGCCGCCTGGTACCCCACCCTGTCCGTCGTGCGCGAGCGCACCATGTGGCCGCGAATCACTGCCGACGGCCCGCACGGACGCGCCGTGCTGGCCGATACTTACGTATAGACCTGAGGCGAGGCCCCAACCCATGGACGAGCACGACGAGGAGGGCCTGACCTATACGTTGGAGGAAGCCACCGAACTCCTCCCCGAGGTCCGCCGCATCGTCGGCCGCCTGCAAGGCGTCTGGCTGGAGGCCGGAACCGAGCGCCAGGCGTTCGAAGACGCACAGACCTCCAGCCGCCGTACCCCTGTCGAAGTCAGCCTCGCCCACCAGGCGCTGGTCGCTGCCCTCTGGGACGTGCAGCCGCTGGTCGCCTGGCTCCGGTCGCGCAATATCGTGCTGCGCGACCCGTCCACCGGCCTGATTGACTTCCCGTCAGAGGTCGACGGCGAGGACGCCTTCCTCTGCTGGCGCCTGGGCGAAGACTCGATCGACTACTGGCACGGCCGCGACGAAGGCTTCGACAACCGGAAACCTCTCCCGCCTGACGCCTGAGCGGAACCTCGCGGGCGCTGGACAGACCCCGGTGCCGGGCCTACCAATGATGAGGAAGGCATTTGAACGCAATCGTCGTGGTTGACAGGCATTCCATCTCCCGGATCGCATTGCGCCTGGTTTCGCTTCTGCTGGCCCTGGCCGTTGCCGTGGCCTGCGGCTCGCCCGAATCCGATCCAGTCGCCGCCGTCGCGGATCAGCCACATCGCATTCTTGTCGTGCACTCGTATAGCAGCGCCTTTACATGGACCCGGCAGCTCCACGAGGGAATCATCGAAGGCCTTGCCCGGAACGGCCTGATCGGGGATCGCGACTACCGGTTGCAGACCTTCGAGATGGACACGCGGATCACCTTCACAAGCCCGCAGCAGATCGAACAGCGGGCGGCCGAGGCTCTTGAGGCGCTACGGGCCTTTGAACCTGATCTCCTGTTTGTCACGGACGATGTCGCGCTCGAGCACGTGGCCGTCAAGTACGCCGAGGAGAGCCCCGACACTCCGCTTCCCACGGTATTCGCCGGCATCAATGTGGACCCGACAATCTACGCCCCTATCGGCAGTCTCGACGTGCCTGGTGGAACCATCACCGGCGCCCTGGAGCGCATCCCGCACACCGAGGCCTTTGCAACCGCGAAGCGGCTCTTTCCCGATGTGACCCGGATCGTCATCCTCGCGGATGCCGGCGCGGGCTCGGAAACCGTTCGCGCCGAATTACAGCGCGACGACCAGGCAGCCGGCGCCAGGCCGTTCGAGGTCCTGGACTTCCTATTACTGGAGACGTTCGAGCAGTGGCAGCGCGCCGTTGTCGACTACCAGGACAAGGCCGACCTCATCGCCGTGGTGAATTTCCACCAGCTCCGCGATGCCAGCGGCGACATCGTCCCCCCGGCCGACGTGATCGAATGGATGATGGCGGAGAACAAGCTGCCCGAGCTTGGCCTCGTGGCCGACTGGGCGCGGGAAGGCATTCTGGTCGCCGTGGGGAACTCAGGGCTCAAGACCGGGGCCCACGTCGGCGCGCTGGGCGCGGACATTCTGAATGGAGCCGACCCCGCGACCGTGCCCATCGTCGATCCGCAACAGACCGACGCGAACTTCAACCTCGGGCGGGCCCGCAGCCTCGGAATCGAATTCTCACCCGACGAGTTGGCCGCGGCCGACGCCGTCTTCGAGACCATTGGCGCTCAATAGCCCCCAAATCCCCGGCGGCCGATGGCGCAACCGCCCGCCCCCCGGAGCCGAAGCTCCAGGGATCGGACGCCGCGACCGTAGCGGTGGTCTGAGCTAGCCGCCGGCCACCGACGGCACGATCGACACCTCGTCGCCCGGGCCGACTTCGGTGTCGAAGCCTTCCCGGTAGCGGATGTCCTCGCCGTCCACGTAGATATTGACGAAGCGACGCAGTTCGCCGTCCTCGTCCAGGATGCGTTCGGAAAACCCTGGATGGGCGGCGTTCAGCTTCTCCACCAGGTCGCCAACGTTCGTGGCGTCAATATCCACGCTGTTCTTGCCGTCCGTCAGGTTGCGGAGCGGGGTTGGAATTCGAACACGGGGCATGGGTGCGTCTCCTGCGCGATCTAGGCTGGCGTTAGCACGCCGCGGTCGGCCAGCGTCTGTTCGAACGACGTAATGCTCGGTCGGATCTCAAAGCGGGCGTCCACTCGGCCGTCGATAGCCTCTTGCGTCTTAAGCCCGTTGCCGGTCACCAGCGCCACCGTCAGGTCGTCCCGAGCGATCACGCCGCGCTCCGCCAGCTTGGCCAATACCGCAATTGTCACGCCGCCGGCCGTCTCGGCAAAAATGCCTTCCGTCGAGGCCAGCAGGCGCATCGCGTCCACGATCTCGTCGTCGGTCACGGCTTCGATAACGCCGTCGACTTCCTGCGCCAGCTTCAGCGAGTAGAACCCGTCGGCCGGATTCCCAATGGCTAGCGACTTCGCCACCGTGTCAGGCTGGCGGACCGGACGGTACGTGGTTTGGCCGCGCGCGAACGCCTCGGCCACCGGCGCGCAACCATCCGCCTGGGCGCCATGGATGCGGGTGGACTGGCTGTCCAGCAGTCCCACTTCCACCAGTTCCTTCATCGCCTTGCCCATCTTCGTGTAGAGCGAGCCGGATGCGATCGGCGCCACGATGTGATCCGGCGCAACCCATCCCAGCTGCTCCACCGACTCGAAGGCCAGCGTCTTGGACCCCTCGGCGTAGTACGGCCGGATGTTGATGTTGCAGAAGGCCCAGTTGTAGAGGTCCGCGATTTCGCTGCACAGCCGGTTCAGCTCGTCGTACGTGCCCTCCACGGCCACGATCCCCGCGCCGTACACCGCCGCCCCGCGGATCTTGCCCACTTCCAGGTCGGCCGGCATAAAAACATAGGTGGGCATTCCGTGCCGCGCCCCCGCCGCCGACACCGCCCCGGCCAGGTTGCCGGTGGACGCGCAGGCGAAGGTCTCGAACCCAAACTCGCGGGCCTTCGTGATCGCCACGGCTACCACCCGGTCCTTGAAGGAGTAGGTGGGATTCACCGTGTCGTTCTTGACGTAGAGGTTGGTCAGCCCCAGGCGGTCGCCCAGGTTGTCCGCGCGCTGCAGCGGCGTGAACCCGACCGGCCAGGTTTCATCCCAACCCCCTTCCACCGGCAGCAACTCGTGGTAGCGCCAGAGCGTGGGCGGCCGGGCGGCAATGGCATCGCGCGAGATGGTCTCGCGGATGGCGGCGTAGTCGAACTGCGCCTCCAGGGGTCCAAAATCGAACTCGCAGATGTGCGTGGCCCGCAGCGGATAGGCGCGGCCGCACTCGCGACAGCGAAGCGTCAGAGTCGTAGACATGCGGATGATCCTTGGCAGAGGCGCCGACGGATGTGTCAGCGGATGGCGAAGTCCCGTATCGCCGGGAAACCCGGCTCGCCCGCGTCACGCGCGGGCACGGCCATCGCCATCGGCCGCCCATTAACTGGGGAGAGGTTGCCTCTCACTCCGTCGCAAACCCCTTGGCGCTCCGCGCCCCGCCCGGGGCGCTGCCTCGCGCCGGTGACCCTCGTATCTTGCAGCTTCCGCTACCGGAATTGGCACCCTCTCGAGCGTTCGCCCGAAGGTTGCCCGGCTTCGTTGGGCCGACTCCCTCCACCAATCTTGATACGAGGTATGTCACGTCAAACTTGGTGTACGCCCAGCCTAGCACCCGAAACGGCGTCCATGCGGGCGCGAATGTCAGATCGAGCGGGCCTTGCGCTTGGGACAGCCCGCCCAGGCGTGCTACGATGGGCGACTGCCTGAAAAGGCATCCGCGCAGTTCGGCGGCGCTTGATTCATCAGCCGCCCCGGTGGCGCACCGGCCATTTCAGCCCGGTGCGGGCGCGACGGCACCTTAACAGGGGAAGAGTGAGTGCGAGTACTCGCGTCATTCCAATGTGTCTGGCGCGACAGTAATCCACGTGATTCGAGGATGACTCGGTGGCTCAGGATGCCGGTACACCCGGTGTCCTGAAGTAATTGCGATCTGTATCACGCCCGCCAGGGCGTGTGTTGAGATTGGATTGGCGAGTTTGATCCTGGCTCAGGATGAACGTTGGCGGCGTGCCTTACCAATGCGAGTCGAACGGTACGGGGAGGCTCTTCGGAGCGCCCACGACCGTGGCGTCCGGGTGCGTAACACGTAGCTAACCTACCGGTCGGTGGGGGAAAACTCCGGGAAACCGGAGGTAATCCCGCATATGGTCGCCTGGTAGACAGGTGGACGAAAGCTGTGGCAGGGGAACCTGTCATGGCGCCGGCTGAGGGGGCTGCGGCCGATTAGCTAGTTGGTGGGGTAATGGCTCACCAAGGCAGTGATCGGTAGCGGGTCTGAGAGGATGATCCGCCACACGGGGACTGAGATATGGTCCCGAGCCCTACGGGGTTTAGCATGGAGGAATCTTGCGCAATGGGCGAAAGCCCGACGCAGCGACGCCGCGTGGGGGATGAAGGCCTTCGGGTTGTAAACCCCTTTTCTGGGGGACGAAATTGACGGTACCCCAGGAAGAAGCCACGGCTAACAGGGTGCCAGCAGCCGCGGTAATACCTTGGTGGCAAACGTTATCCGGAATCACTGGGCGTAAAGCGCTCGTAGGCGGCTTGGTAGGTGTTCGGTGAAAGCCCCCGGCTCACCCGGGGAGGGTCCGAGCAAACCACCAGGCTGGAGGCAGGCAGAGGACCGTGGAACGTCCGGGGGAGTAGTGGAATGCGTAGATCCCGGACGGAACACCAGAGGCGAAGGCGGCGGTCTGGGCCTGACCTGACGCTGAGGGGCGAAAGCGCGGGGAGCAAACAGGATTAGATACCCTGGTAGTCCGCGCCGTAAACGATGGACGCTAGGTGTGTGGGGGGCTCAACCCTCCTGCGTGCCGGAGCTAACGCGGTAAGCGTCCCGCCTGGGGACTACGGTCGCAAGACTAAAACTCAAAGGAATTGACGGGTGCCCGCACAAGCAGCGGAGCGTGTGGTTCAATTCGAGGCTACGCGAAGAACCTT
>VXPS01000394.1:6091-14384 GCA_009839425.1 Chloroflexota bacterium | reverse complement strand
AAGTCGACACCCTTGATTTCCACACCAAGCCTCCCTGGAGTCCCGGACGTCAGCTCAGGGTACTTGGGTCGATGGGTCGCTGGGTGGCATCCGAGGCGTAGGCGGCCAGGGAGGCCCGAAGCACCTGCGTCGATGCGTGGACGTCCAGGCGCGGCTGGCGGCCGGCGATGATGCCGTCGATGAAGTCTCGCGCGGCGCCCTTGAAGCCTTCGATCCAGTCCATGGGGACCTGGTAGCTGACGGTTTCCGAGCCGGTGTGCAGCATGACGGGCGGCAGGTCGAGCATTTCGCCGCTGCAGCGGGTGACCCAGATCAGGCCCTTCGTGCCCTGGATTTCGAAGAAGTCGTCGAGGGCGTAGTAGGGGGCGCGGATGCGCATCTCGGGGGCGCTGGAGTATTCGAAGACGGCCAGGCAGTTGGCGTCCTTGAACCGCCAGACGACGACGCTGGGCGCATCGACCATGTAGTCGTCGGTGCGAGTGACGGTGGCGCTGACCGACGCAGGCTCGCCGACCCACCACATGGCGGTGGCGAACTTGTGGGCGCCCTCGTCGTAGAGCAGGCCACCGGGGTTGAGCAGCGGATCGCGGCGCCAGGTGAGGGCGTCGGGCGCCAGGGGCAGCCGCACCGATTCGGCCTCAACGCTGGTGACGACGACGCGCATGCGGACCATGTTGGGGTCGCCGATGACGCCGCTTTCGATCAGCTCGTTGGCCTTGACCAGGGGCGGGTAGTAGAGAAAGTTCTCGGTGACGCGATAGAAGGTGTCGGCGCGGGCGGCGGCCTCGGCGACGCGGGCGGCTTCCTGCAGGTTGCGGGCCATGGGTTTCTGGCAGGAGACGTGTTTGCCGGATTCGAGGGCGGCGATGGATTGATCGGCGTGGAGGGGCGTTGGGGTGAGGAGCTCGACGGCGTCGATGTCGGGGTCGTCGAGCACCTGGTCATAGCTGCTGTAGATGCGGGGGGTGATGATCCACTCGGCGGCACGTTGTTGGGCGCGCTTGGGGGCGGGGTCGCAGAGGGCGGCGACCTCGCATTGCGGATGCTCAAGGTAGCCGGGGGCGTTGAGGCGGGAGATGGTGCCGCAGCCGACGATGGCGAGGCGGACTCTGGTCATGGTTGGTTCGTCAGCTGAGGGCGCATGGGCGACTCAGGGCGCGTCGATCGCGGCTGCCATTTGCTGGAACGACTCGTCGGAGAGCGAGTTGAGGTGGAACCAGTTTTGCCCGTGGCCGAGGCGGTCGTTGAGTTCGTTGAGGTTGGCGAGGACGACTTTGACCTGGTCCCAGGTGCAGCCGATGTCGGCGGGGCGGTAGCGGACCTGGCAGGAGTCGAGCAGCGCCCTGGTCTCGTCGAAGCCCCACTCGTAGACGTAGGCGTTTATGAGGGCGCCGAGGGAGACGACTTCGGAGTGGATGAGCTCGTAGCCGTGGACCCACTCGAAGGCCATGACGAAGGTGTGGTCGATGCTGTGGGAGACCTTGAGGTCGTAGGTGGGGATGTCGTAACGCTCGCGGTTGACCTCGCTGGCGATGCGGAGGGCGTCGTCGTTGGGGCGGCCCTGGGCGTCGAGCCCGGCGGCGAACTCGGCGCAGCGACGGCGAATCCAGGCCATGGTGGCGTCGGCCGCCGACTGGTCCCAGGGGACACCGTCGGAACGATTGTCGGCCCACCAGCGCCAGGAGCCGACGTGGCCGAGGAGGCAGATGCACTCGCCCATGCCGGCGCGGTTGAGGTGCGGGGGCGCGGCGGCGATGACGTCGAAGTCCAGGATCAGGTACTCGGGCGCGATGGTGTCGAAGTAGAACTGCCAGACGGGCTCGCGGCGGAAGGCAACGGGGGCCTGGAAGATGGCGCCGGTGGAGACGATGGTGGGGATCATGACGAGGGGTTTGCCGAGCTTCCAGGCGGCGACCTTGCCGACATCGAGGGCGTTGCCGCCGCCGATGGCGAGGACGACTTCGGCGTCAGGCAGACGCTGGACCAGGTCCTCCAGGTAGTCCTCGCCCATGCCGCGCTGGTACTCGAGGGCGCGCGGCGGATGGGGCAAGTGGGGTCCGGCGATGGCCCAGGCGCTGGGCGAGGTGATGGCGATGTAGTCGGTGTATTGGGGCCCGTGCGCCGCCAGGATTCCGCGGCCGTATCGGGCGTCCCAGGTGCGGCTGTCGAGGTTCATGAGGAGGTTTCGGGTGGTGGCGTAGGGAATCATACGTGCGGTGGGCGCGACCGTCCGACTGTTGGTCAGGTCAACTTGGTGCGGCGTGCCGGTTGGGTTCCATGCCAACGACGGTCAAGCGAGGACCGAGCTTCGCGGCCGCACGACTTCCTGGCTTTCGAGTTCCGATCCCGGATCAGAAACCACGCCTCGCCTGACACCGGTCGGCTTCATTCCAAGCGTCGCGTCACACATCTCGAGTCTGACGGCGAAGAGAATCTGATTCCCGCAACCCAGAGACGTACTTCAGTGGCTAGGCAGGCAGATCTTAATCGGATCGCGACGACGTGGTTATTCTTCTAGTCCTGAGAAAGAGTGACCCTCCCGACTACTCCGTTTCCGGAGAGAGCCCCTTGGGCTCTTGTCATCGGGAGGGGACCTTTGAGGCTCAGGTTAGCTGACGACTGCCTCGGAGGTCTTGGTTAGCTGCCTGTGGTGGCCTTGAAGATGACTTGGCGCATTTGCCAGTGGATGTCAGTGGTGGCGGTGGAGGTGGTGAGGTGGTCGAGTTGGGTGGCGAGGTTGGTGCGGTCCTGGTCGGAAAGGCCGGCGTGGGGGTTGGGGCCCCAGGCGTTGAGGTTGAGGCGAAACATGCGGGCGCAGGCGGCGGTGGCGACGGGGTGTTCGACCAGGCGGCTGGAGATGCGGCGCAGGCCGGGGACGCGGCCGAGTTGCTCGACGCGGCGGCCGACGTAGAGATCGCCGCCTATTTCGCCAAGCAGCCGTTCCGCGGCGTCCAGATAGGTTCGAAAGGTCGCGTTGGTGGTTTGGATGTCGGAGACCTCGTCGACCAGAAGGAGACCGGCAGGCCGTAGCTGGGAGGCCCAGGTCCGCCGCACGGCGGCGGGATTGGCGAGGTGCGGCAGGAGCAGATGGCAGAAGAGCACGTCGGCGGCGCCGGTGGGGAAGGGCGCCTGCGTGACGTCATGCTTCAGGAAGGCAACGCCATTTGCCTCCTGGCGGCCTGCAAGGTCAAGGAATGGCTGCGAGGTGTCGAGGCCAACGGTCTTGCGGGCGTTGAGGGTGTCCGCGATGAGGCGGGTGGTGAAGCCGGGGCCGCAGCCGAGGTCGATCGCCAGGCCGGGATCGGGCGGGACGCGGCCCAGGAAGCTCTTGATCTCGGGCGCAAAGATGTAGGCGAGCATGCGGAGGCGTTCGGCGGCGGTGTCGTCGTCGCCGAAGGCGTAGGCGGGGTTGGTCAGGGGAATGGCTTTCGTGAGTGAAGAGAGAAGAGGCTGGCGGGATTCTGCCCGAAATTGAAGCCGTCTGGAGACGCGAGCACAGCGATGCAGCTTCGGGTAGCGGGCAGAGCTTTCGTGCGTTCAGTTCGGATAGTCTGGCTGTATGGAGTTCCGACGAGTCGTGCCTGCCGCCATCCTGCTACTGGCCGTTCTGGCTTTGCTGGCGCCGTCGCTGGTGACGAGTGCGGCGCCGGTGCTCGGGGTGGTTACGCCGCGGGGGCATGAGGGGCATGACCACATTCACTTGCCGTGGGCGCTGCCGGCGGCGGACGCGGACGGGGCGGATGGGACTTCGGGGGAGTTTCCGGAGCAGTCGTCGCCGTTTCCGGTGGGGGTGATTCCGGGGTTGCTGGCGGTGGTGCTGGTGGTGTGCATGTTCGATCGGATCGGTCTCGATCTCCGGCGGGTGCGCGTGACGGCCATTGGGCCGCCGCGGCCCCCGCCCAGGCTGGCCTTGCGGTAGATGGCCTGCATCCGCGCACACATGTGCGCGGGCCATTTGCGCAAGACCCGTGGCGGCGAGGTTTCTTCCACGGGTATGCGCCCTAACTGCGAGGTTTATGAATGAGCTTCTGGCATCGCCTGCCGCGCCTGCGGCGCAGCCTGCTGACCCTGGCCGTGTCCGGGGCGGCACTGGCAGCGACCGTTGGCGTGGTGTGGGCGCACGAGGGCCGGGAGGTCCACGGGTTTACTTTTGACGTCGGGTTCCTGGTGGAGCCGGCATACGAGGGTCAGCCGAACGGGGTGTACCTGTCGGTGACGCGGGAGCGCGGCGTCGAGTCGGGCCACGGATCGGCCGGCGGGCACGATCACGGCGGAACGGTGGAGACTTCGGGCATGTCGGTGGAGGTGACGGCGGAAGTCGATCCGATTGATGGGATCAACGTGCACATCTTGCCTGTCGGCTTTGTGTTCGCGCCGGAGCGGGTGAACCAGGCGGACGTGGACGGCGAGGGGCACGCGCACGTTTACGTGGACAGCGAGAAGGTGGGCCGGGCGTATGGCGAATGGTTCCACCTGAAGGGTGTTGCGCCCGGGGACCGCGAGATTCGCGTGACGCTGCAGACGAATGGCCATAGCGAATACGCGGTCGGCGGCCAGACGGTGCAGGCGGCGACGACACTCAGCGTTCCGGCGATGCCGCCGGCGCCGGAAGAGGTTGGGCAAGTCGAGGCGCCCGCGGGGATGGGTGTCGCGATCAGCCTGGAGCCGGATCCGGTGGGTGGGGCGAACCTGCTGGTGATGCCGCAGGGATTCACGCTTGCGCCCGAGAAGATCAATGCCCCGAACGTGGCGGGTGAAGGGCATCCGCACGTGTACGTGAACGGGGTGCGGCTGGGGCGGGTCTACAGTCCGTACCTGCACCTGGGGAAGCTGGCGCCGGGCATGAACGAGGTGCGAGTGACGTTGAACACGAACATGCACCAGGAGTACGCGCGCGACGGCGAGACGATTGAGGCGGTAGCGACGATCCAGATCCCGGCCGAAGGCGAAGTCCAGACGGATGACGGACATGGGGCCCGGGTTGGTGTCACGGGCCTGGCGAACAGCCTGGTGGTGGAGGTGACGCACCTGGCGGCGGACATGTCGGCATCGGGCTTGGCGCGGCAGATGGCACTGTCGCCGCTGCCGGGGGAGCGCGGCGGCTATGTGGCGCCGTTCATTCCGACGGTGCCGGGGCCGTACCGGTTCCGGTTCGTGGGGACGATTGACGGTTTGCCAGTCGACGAGACGTTCACCTCGGGGCCCGGCACGTTCGATGACGTGCGGTCGGCGACGGAGGCTCAGTTTCCGCGGCCGGTGCCGAGCGCGCGGGAGATTGCCGGGGTGGCTTCGGCCGCGCAGCAGCACGCGCGGGATGCCTCGGACGAGGCGGCGGCCGCGCTTACGGTTGCGGTGATCGGGTTGGCGGTTGGCGGCGTGGGTCTGATGACCGGGGTTGGCCTGGCGTTGTATGCGTTCCGTCGGCGTGGCGCGGGGTAGCAGCTTCGGCCCGCGGCGGGGGCTGGGGCTCCGCCGAGAGCGGCTGGTGCTGGCGGTGCTGGCCGCGCTAATGGCGCTGGCGCTGGTTGCCGTGCCGGCCGGGGCGCACGCCAACCTGGTGCGTTCGTCGCCGAGTCCCGGTACCGCGGTCGATCCAGCGCCGCCGGTGGTGTACGCGGAGTTCAGCGAGGCCATTGACCTGGGTTACAGCAGCCTGGAGGTGCTTGACGCCAACGGGCAGCCGGTGACCACGGGGCCGACGGAACCGGATCCCACCACGGCCACGGCGATGTTGGTGCCGGTGGGGGAGCTGGCGGACGGCACCTACGTGGTGGTGTGGCGGACGCTGTCGGCGGTGGACGGGCACGTGATTCGCGGGTCGTTTGCCTTCGGGGTGGGCGAGCCGGTGGCGGCGGACGTGGCGGTGGCGGTGGCTTCGATCGAGTCGAGCCCGGCGGCGGCGGTGTCGCGCTGGCTGCTGTTTGTGGGCACGGCGGTGCTGATTGGCGGGCCGTTGCAGGCGCTGGTGCAGCAGCGCAGAGCTCGGCCGGAGCGGCGCCGCATCGTGGAGCGACGGACGGCGCTCTTGTTGCTGGGCGGAGGGTTGCTGGCGCTGGCAGGTCAGATCGGATTACTGGGGACGCAGATCCTGATCCTGGGCGGGGACTCGCTGCTGGCGGGGTTCGGCGAGGTGTTCGGGGCCGGGCAGTGGGGCGCGTTGTGGATCGGCCGGACCGCGGCCCTAGCTGTGGCGCTAGTGCTGGCCGACCAGGCTAGTTCGTCGACGGCGGGCGAGCGGCGTGGTGCGGTTGCGTTCGGCGGCGTTGCGGCGGCGGGCGTGGTGATGGCAGCGACGATTTCGATGGGCAGCCACGCGGCGGCGCTGACGGAGGTTGGACCGGCGCTGGTGGCTGACCTGATTCACCTGGTGGCGGTGGGTGCCTGGGTGGGCGGTTTGCCGGTTCTGCTACTGACGGTCCTGCACGCGCGCGGGACGAGGACCGCTGGATCCGCGGATCTGACTGAAGTTGCGGCGAGGTTTTCCGCCGTTGCCACGGTGGCCGTCGGTTTGATCGTGGTGACGGGCGTGTATAGCGCGTGGTTGCAGGTGGTGGAGCCGGAGCGGCTGTGGAGCACGGAATACGGGCTGCTGCTGGTCGTCAAGCTGGCATTGGTGGCGCCGTTGCTGGCGCTGGGCGGGGTAAACCTGGGGTGGACGCGGCCGCGGCTGGCGGAGGCCGGCATGGCCGGGGCGCGGGCGGCGAAGACGCTGCGGAGGCTGGTGGCGGCCGAGATCGTGCTGGCGGTGACGGTGCTTGGGGTGGTGGGCGTTCTGACGGAGCGGGAGCCGGCGCGGCAGGTGACCGGGGACGTGCCGCTGGCGGTTGAGGGAGCGGGCGCAAGTGGCGATACGAGGGTTCGAGTGCGGGTGGCGCCGGGGCGGCCGGGCCCGAACACGGTGGCGGTCGACGTGGTGTCGAGCGGCGGCCGGTCGGTGGAGGCGGATGTCGAATTGCTGCTCAGGTATCTCGACACGGACCTGGGGACGACCGTCGAGCGCCCGGTACGGACCGAGGACGGAATGTTCGAGGCGGAGACCGATGCATTCGCGCTGGCGGGGGCGTGGCAGGTGCTGGCGATCGTGCGGCAGCCAGGGGCGTTCGATGCGCGGGTGCCGGTGCGGCTGAACATCGGGTCGCCAACGGCGATAGGTGTGGCGGAGGTGGACGCGCTGGTGGCGGTGCGGTTCTGGGGGCTGGCACTGGCGGGGATGGGATTCGTGCTGGCCGTGGCCACGCTGGCGCGCCAGGGATGGGCGGCGCGCGTGCGCCAGGCGGGGACCGGGACCGGATTCGCGGCGATTCTGCTGGGGGCGGGACTGCTGATCATCGGGCCGCAGCAGGGTGTCGTGCCGTCGGCGGTGAATCCGGTTCCACCGGATGACGTTTCAGTCAGCGCGGGTCGCGAGATCTATGAGGCCGAGTGCGTGAGCTGTCATGGGCCGGCGGGTCGGGGCGACGGCCCGCTGGCGGCGACGCTGGACCCGCCGCCGCTGGACCTGGTGATTCACGTGCCGCTGCACCCGGACGACGCGCTGTTCGGATTTGTGTTCAACGGGATCGAGGGCACGGGGATGCCGGCGTTCGGCGATCGCTACGGCGAGCTGGATACCTGGCACATCATCAACTTCATCCAGACCCTGCCGGCGGCGGCGCGGAGCTAGGCGCGGGCGCGGCGGCGGGCGGACCAGGTGTGGGCGGCGACGGCCGCGAAGAAGCCGCCAATGACCAGGACGCTGGGCACGACCCAGTTGGTGGGCGCCAGGTCCAGGGCGTGGGTGAGCTTGGCGGGGCCGAGGGGGCTGGAGATGTCCAGCACGAGATTCCAGTGGACTTCCGCGGGGCTTGGCTCCACGAACTCGTAGACGGCGCCCGACTCAAAGGCGGTGTATTCGGCGATCTGGATTCCGTTTTCGAAGACAGAAACACGGACTTCGGCGCCGGGAATGCGCGCGCCGGTCGAGACGTTGCGGAGATCGACTGAGTAGTCGAGCCAGCCCTCGGCCCAGTTGGCGAAGGCGCGAACTTGGTACGGACCCGCGGCGCCGGTGTAGACGAGGTCGCCGCCGTGGGCCAGGGCGGGTGTTGACGAGGCTGCCAAGAGAACCACCAGCACCGGCAGGAGACGGGCGACGCGACGCATCAGTTCAGCGGGAGACCAGCCACGGCGGCGACGGCGGGTTCGAGTTCGACGGCGCCGACCAGGCCCTCGAAGCGGGCGGCCACGCGGGCCGCCCCGTGGCACCCCAAGACCCACGGGTGGGGTTACAAGTTGCAAGCGCGCGCCGCGGCAC
>VXPS01000394.1:3852-6081 GCA_009839425.1 Chloroflexota bacterium | reverse complement strand
GGGCCCCCCCCCCCGGGGGCGGTGGGGGGTTGCTCTTCGCCGGGCCCCACCCTGCCCCCTGAGGGGGGGCGCCCGGGGCCGGCCCGCGTCGACAACGAAGACCCAGGGTTCGGTTTCCAGGTTCCACTCGAGCGCGGCGTCACTCCACACAAGGCGTCCCTCGGTGCGGGCGACGTTGAGATCGAAGGGCTCGAGGTGGATGAATCGCAGGCGGTCACCAAAGTCTTGAGAAAGATTGCCCACGACGGCAGTGACGGGCCCGCACATTGCCGACGTGCAGAAGCCGGGGGTGCTGAAGGCCACGACGAACGGTTCGGCGCGGGACAGGGCCTCGACGATCGAGTGTTCGTAGAGGGCCGGGAGCGGCGGGTCGGCGGTCGTCAGGGATTCGAGGTTGGGTGCGTCGCGGCTGGTGAGATTGGCGAAGGCTGGGGCGGCGTCGCCGACCCGCGGGGCCGAGGTGCGCCGGCCGACCTGGAAGGCGGTCGACGCCGCGTAGGCCGAGCCGAAGGCCGGGTCCACTTCCAGGTCGGCGCGCCAGAGGCCCTCCTCGAAGGCGGCGTCGGCGACAAGGTAGTAGGAGCGCGATGCGTCGTGGACGTGGACGGTACCGTCCTCGTGAACGTGGTCGTAGCCGGCGCCTGCGACGTGCTCCCGGGCCGTCGCTTCGAAGCGGAACTCGTCGCGCTCCCCGATCAGGCGAACGAAGCGCACGTTGATGTTCGCGCCGGTGACCAGCCCGCCGTCGCCGTCCGCCAGGACGAAGGGAAAGCGGTGGGGGCCGGGCAGCATTTCGTTGACGGCCAGGAGGACGCTGATCTGCGGATTGGTCGGCAGTTCGCCGCAAGCGGGCAGCAACGCGGCCAGGGCCGGCGCCCCCAGGGCCAACGCGCCGAGCAGCGTTCGACGTGAGATTTGGTGGGCGTGGCGCGGTCGCGGCTGACTGAAAGGGTCGGGACTGTCCACACCGGCAGTCTAGCCAGTCAAGGCCATTCGCCAACCTGTTAGGTTGCGAGCCCTCGCTATATTCGAGTCACGATGTCAGAGCCGCGGATTTCAGCCAGCGACCAGGACTACCTGCGAGCGATCTATGACGCGGGTGGGCACGAGCGGCGCGTGGGGACCGGCGAATTGGCGCGTCAACTTCAGCTGACCCAGGGGGCGGTGACCGTGGCGCTGCAGCGCCTGCAGCAGAAGGGACTGGTCGACTACCAGCGCTACCAGGGCGCGCAGCTGACCGACGATGGCGAGCGCCACGCGCTGGAAATGGTTCGGCATCACCGGCTGATCGAACGCTTCCTGGTGGAGTTCCTGGACTATGACTGGAACGACGTGCACGAGGAAGCCGACCGGCTGGAGCACGTGATTTCCGAGGAAATGGAGCGGCGAATCGCCGCCAAGGTTTCCGACCCGACGACCGATCCGCACGGGGACTCGATTCCCAATGAGGCGTTGGACGCGCTACAGGCCGACAATGCCCGCCAGTTGACGGGAGTTGCCGACGGCACGGCGTTTGTGGTGGCGCGGGTACGGGACCGCGACCGGGCGGTGCTGGAATACCTGACGGAAATCCAGCTCGTGCCGGGCACGCAGGCCCGCGTGGTGCGACGGCTGCCCTTCGACGGGCCGCTGGTGGTGCGGATCGGGGGCGACGAGGTGGCGCTGAGCCAGACGGTCAGCGACAGCGTGTTCATCCGGGACGTGTAGCGCAGTGGGGGACCCATTGGCTGCCGCAGCCGACTGGGTTGGCCGCGCTGGCGGGGCGGGTTAGCGGACGGCGGCGGCTTGGGCTTCGCTTCGGCCCTGGGGGGTGAGGTGGAGCTGGTCGTTGTCGAGAACGACGAGGCCGCGTTCGGTTGCGGTCTGGACGACGCGGTTGGCGAATGCGGGCGGCCAGCGCATGTGGCGCTGCATGTGGTCGGGGCGGCTCTCGTCGGCTTCGGACGGCGTGCCCTCGTGGGTGGCGAGGTGGATGAGGAGCATCTGGCGAGCGAAGGTCCAGCGCTGGCGGCGGTGGCGTCGCGCAGTTGCGACCAGGCCGCGTTGGGGGGCGAGAAGCAGGACCAGGACGAACGCCATGCCGACGACGGTGGCCATGGATCCGGCGATGTTGGCGTCCAGGAGGCGGGCCAGCCAGTAGCCGCCGACGGCCGCCGCCGCGCCGATGACGACGCTGAGGCCCAACATGCGGGGCAGCCGGTCCGTGAGCAGATAGGCGGCGGCCGGCGG
>VXPS01000394.1:0-3842 GCA_009839425.1 Chloroflexota bacterium | reverse complement strand
CCCCCCCCCAGCCTTTCTTTCTTCCCACCTACACCCCGCCACCCCCAAAACCTGTACGTCTCGTGGGCCGGGACATGCGTATACTAGACAGCGACAGCAGTGACGGATACGACGGCCATGAGGCCATAGTGGACGAGGGCCGGCGAGAAGCCGAGCGCGGCGGCCAAAGCGGGATCGAAGGTGGCCAGCTTGAGCTCCTTGAAGAAGAGGGCCGTGCCGGCCAGGTTGACGATCAGGATGGCGCCCATGACCCAAAGCGCGATCGGTCCCAGATCGACGCCGAGGGGCGCGAATCGGTTGAATGGCGCGAAGGCGATCTCGCCGAGCAGAACGGCGTCGCTGTCCAGGTGGACGTTGCCGGCAAGGCTGGATATCAGGATTACGGCGATAGAGAAAAGGGCAGGGAAGACGAGGCCAATGGCGGTGTCTTCGCGAACGAGGCCGGTTTGGCTCAGCGCCTCGACGAGAACGACCGTCAACAGCCCGACCAGGGCGGCGCCGAGGATAAGGATCGGCGAGTTGAGGTCGGCGACGACAAAGAAGGCCAACACGATGCCAAGCAGCACGGTGTGGCTGATGGCGTCGCTCATCATCGCCATGCGGCGCAGCACCAGGAACGTGCCGGGAATCGCGCAGGCGGCGGCGACGACAACGGCCACGAGAAGGACGTCGATCTGGGCCGAAGTCATAGATATTCAGACGGCGCACGCCGCAGCCGGGCCAACCGGTCGGCTTCAGCTAGGCCGCGGGGCGTCAGCGACCAGCCGCCGCCATCGTGCCGCTGGGCCAGGCCATCGGCCGCGAGCTCGCTGAGGGCGCGATCCACGAGGGCGCGACCGCGGACGGCGTGCAGGGCAGCTACGTCGTGTGGACGAGTGGCGTCGGAGCTGTGTTGCGCCGCGAGCGCCGCCAAGTCGGACATTACAGCTTCGAGCGCCAGGACTCGCTGGCTGCGCAAGGCGTGCATGCGGGTCCACACCAGGCCGCGCGTCGGCGCAAACAGGAGTGATACAAGAACCAGACCAGTGGCGACCAGCACGATTGTGGGACCCGTAGAGGTCTGGGCCGTGGTGCTTAGCAGCGCCCCCAGCACGCCGGCCGCAGCGCCGAACAGCGCGGCGAGGGTGACCATGACCCCGAGGCGGTTGGTCCACTGGCGGGCGGCGGCACCGGGGGCCACGACCATCGCGCTCATCAGAACCACCCCGACCGTCTTGAGACCTACCACGATGGCGATGACGAGGAGGCTGGTGAGGAGCATGTCCAGGCGCCGGGTGGGCATACCAAGCGTGGCGGCGAAGTCCGGATCGAAACTCAGCAGCTTGAACTCTTTCCAGAGCACCAGCACCCCGAGCAATCCGACAGCGCCGACGGAGGCCATGGTGATGACGTCGCTTTCGAGCATGGCGGCCGCCTGACCGAAAAGAAACTTGTCGAGGCCCGCCTTGCCCGCGGCCGGCTGACGCTGGATAAAGGTGAGCACGACCAGCCCGGCGCCGAAGAAGACGCTGAGCATCAGGGCCATGGCGGTGTCGGTCTTGATGCGGGAAGCGCGGACGATGTACACGATGGCCGCCGCCGCCAGCCAGCCGGTCAGAGCCGCGCCGATCATCAGGACCAGGGGCGCGCGACTGCCGGTGATGAGGAAGGCAAGGGCGACGCCGGGCAGCGCGGCGTGGGACATGGCGTCGCCAAGCAGAGCCTGGCGGCGGAGCACGGCAAAAGCGCCGAGGGCGCCGCTGACGATTCCGAGGGCCGCGGAGCCCAGCGCGACGGTTCGCAGCGTGTAGTCGAGGAACAGATCGCTGAGGACGTCCACGAAGATCGCGTCCCTATTCGCGTCGGGGTGCGCTGCTCACAGGTGCGCCTCGGGTCCGGTTCCGTTGGTTCGTCCGCCGATGCCAGCCACGCGTCCGCCATAGGTCAGGCGCAGGTTCTCGTCGGTGAACACTGTGCCGACCGGTCCAGAAGCGATTCGGCGCACGTTTAGCAACGTGACCTGGTCGAAGTACTCGGCGACGGTTTGCAGGTCGTGATGCACGGCCACGACCGTCTTGCCGTCGGCGCGGAGGGAACGGAGCAGGTCGACGATGGCGCGTTCAGTTGTGGCGTCGACGCCCTGGAAAGGCTCGTCCATCAGGTAAACCTGGGCGTCCTGCACGAGCGCCCTGGCCAGAAACACGCGCTGCTGCTGCCCACCTGAGAGCTGGCTGATCTGGCGGTCGGCGTAGGCCTGCATGCCGACCTGGGCCAGCGCGGCGGTGGCGCGGGAGCGCTCGGAGGAGCCAGGGCGCCTGACCCAGCCCAGGCCGCCGTAGGTGCCCATGGTCACGATGTCGAGTGCCGTGGTGGGGAAGTCCCAGTCCACGCTTCCGCGCTGCGGTACGTAAGCTACCAGCCGGCGCTGCTCGGCGTAGGGGCGGCCGAAGATGCGCACCTCGCCTGCAGCCGGGCGCAGCAGGCCAAGGACTGTTCGCAGGAGAGTGGTCTTGCCGGCGCCGTTGGGACCGACGATGGCCATCAGCACACCCTGCGGTACGTCCAGGTCCACGTCCCACAGAACCGGGCGCTGCTGATAGGCCAGGGTGAGGTCGGTGGCCTGGACGGCCGGGGCGTTGCCGGTGCGAAGGCGGATGCTCAGGTCCTTCGCAGCGCCTCGACTATGGTGTCGATGTTGTGGCGAATCATGCCCAGATAGGTGCCCTCCTCGGTTCCCTCTGCGCCCATGGCGTCGGAAAAGATCTCGCCGCCGATGGTGACCGTATGCCCGCGGGCGGCGGTGGCTTCGATCACCGCCTGTACACCCTGGTCGGGCACGGACGACTCAATGAAGATCGCCGGGATTCCGCGGTCGCTAATGAACTTCGCGAGTTCCTGCACGTCCGCGGTGCTGGCTTCACTTTCGGTGCTGATGCCTTGCAATCCGTGCACTTCCATGCCGTAGCGATTGGCGAAGTAGTTGAAGGCGTCGTGGGCGGTTACGAGCACCCGCGCGCCCTCCTCAACCTCAAGGGCCCTGGCCTTCACGTACGCGTCGAGTTCCTCAATCTGGGCGATGTAGGCGGCGGCGTTGGCCCGGTAAACTTCGGTGTTTTCGGGGTCCATCTCGATCAGCGCGTTGCGGATCGTCTTCACCACCGTGGTCCAAAGATCAAGATCGAACCAGACGTGGGGGTCGTAGGCGCCCTCGAATTCAGGCGGCGCCAGCAGGCGGTCACGGTCGATATCGTCAGTTACGCGAATCGAGTGGACGCCGAGCTCGCCCATGCGTTCGAGGACTCCTGACATTCCGGCTTCTAGGTGCAGGCCGTTCCAGAAAACTGCGTCAGCCGATTCCAGCCGGGTGATGTCGCTTTCGCTGGCGCGGTAGAGGTGCGGGTCCACGCCGGAACCCATGAGGCCGTGGGTTATAACGCGATTTCCACCTACCCGTTGCACCGCCTCGGCGATTTGCCCAGTCGTCGCGACCACCTTGAGCTGCTGACCGGCCTCGCGGGCAACTGGCGCCAGATTGGACCCCACTCTGGTTTTTGTCCGGTCGAACGTGGCACCGCAGGCGGAGAGGATGACGGTGCAAACGGCGATGGCTGCAGCGACGGTGAGCACCCGCAGCGTGCGCATCGCTCTACCTTTCATTCCCACACTGTTGTCGGGGGCCGGCAGGCCCGCACCTCATGCGGCCTGCCGGCCTGCTTATGGTAGCTAAATAATTGTTTTTAGTGAAGTCAAATCTCTAGGGCTTCGGCCGTCCGTGCACGGGTGACGTCGCTTGCTTTTCCTGCGTGCACGCGGAGTGCGCCCCCCCAGGCAGTTATACACAACTCCGAGCCCACGAGACGTTT
>VXPS01000067.1 GCA_009839425.1 Chloroflexota bacterium | reverse complement strand
CGCCAACCGTTGCCACGGCCGCCACCGCGACGGCCGCTGGCAGCAGCCAGCCGCGCCCCGGTCGCAATAGGAGTCTCAGATTCGTCCTAGGGGAATGAGGCGCCGGTGGCGGCGCGTTGCACGGCCCGGTAGACAAGCCGCGGAGTGAAGTCCGGTTCGACCATGCGGAAGTAATACTCGCTCTCGTCGGGCTGCAAGGCTCCCAGCGGCTTGCGGAAGAACCAGAGATTGAACACACCCGCCCACGGCCAGTGCGTCAGGGCGTACCGCACGCCTTCCACAGTCCACTCGGCCTGCGTCTCCTCCGGCACCCGCCGCCAGACCAGCTTGGCCGCGTCCATGTCGGCGGGCGAGGCGTTCCAGCCGTACTCGTTGAACCAGATCGGCCGGTTGCGTAGGCCGAATTCCACCATCAACTCGCGGACAAACTCGACTCGCCTGAAATTCAGCACATTCAGGTCCGGCGGGGCGTCGGGCGGATGCTCCAGGCCAAAGGCGTTCGCCGCCTGCACGTCCAGGTAGTCGCCCGCGCCCGCCTCGTAGAACCGCCGCAGGTACTTCAATTCGTCCATGGCCCGCGGGCTGTTCTCCAGCGTGGCGGCCATCGGCGCCGCGATCACCACGTTGTCCTCGTCCACGCTCTTGATGGCCATGTTGGCCACCCGCAGCAGCCGCGCATATTCCTCCGGTTGCGGCGGCGCGCCTCCCCATTCGTGCGCCAGGTTCGGCTCGTTCCAGACCTGGTAGTGGCTCACCCGCCCGCGGTAGCGTGTGGCGAACGTTGACAGGAAGCGCCCATAGTCAACGTAGTTCGTCGGGGGCGTCGTTGGATGCTCTCGATTGACCCGCGCCCAGGCTGGCGCGCGGTCGATCCGCGCAATGACTTCTACCCCTGCTTCTTCCGCCAGGTCCACGATTTCGTCGTACTTGTCCCAGGTCGAGCGCCGGGCGGCGGTGTTGAAGTACTGCCCGCGCTCCGGCGTCTCGATGTCCGCCCACGGCGCGTGCTGCTTGATCCAGCGAATCCCGGCGTCCCGCACCATCTCCAGCGTCTGGCGGCGCTTCCAGGTTTCGACTTCCAGGTCCAAAAACGTATTGGCGCCCCACGGCCACACGTTGGCCAGGGCAATCGGACTGGGCTGCCGGCGCCGGATCGCCGAGTCGCCGCAGGCCGTCAGCGCCGCCAGCGCGGCCGCTGCGGCGCCGCCGGACAGCAGCGCGCGGCGTCCTACGGCCCGGCTCATCCCAGGTCCGCTTCCAGTTCAAACCCCAGGCCCACCATGTAGTCCCGTGAGATCTGGACGCTGGCCGACGGATCCCGTCCCGGGTGGTCGTGTCCCACGGCCAGCCAGCCCTCGAACTCGCGTTCCCGCAGCAACGCCACCACGCCCTCAACGTCCACGTCTCCCTGCCCGAGCTCAAGGAAGCCCCCGGCCTCCCAGAACTCATTCATCGAGCCCTTCGCCCAGATGTGCTGCTCGTGCAGGTCGACGTCCAGGTCTTTCAAAGTCACGTAGGCCATCCGCTCGGCATGCGCGCGTACGAACGCCAGCGGGTCCACGCCCGCATACACCAGGTAGCCGATGTCCGGCGCCAGCCGCAGGGTATCCGGGTCGGTCATGCTGATCAGGCGATCAACCTCGTCCCCGGTCTCGACGTAGGAGCCAAGCTGATTGCGGAATAGCAGCGGCAGTTCGAAGTCGCGCTGCGTCACGTACGCCGCCTGCGTCAGCGAGTCCGCCAGCTGCGTCCACTGGTAATCCAATAACCCGTCCTGGCGCTCGCTCGTGACGTGCCCCGCCGTCAGCATCCGCTCGGGAACCGGCCGTGACGACGTAATCAGGAACTGCGCGCCGATGTCGGCGAAGAACTCCGCCGCCCGCTGCAACTGGTCGAATTCGATCTCCTGGTACATCTCCGCGAACCAGTTGGCGAAAAAGCGGCCGGCCGTGACCTCCAGGCCCTCGTCGGCCAGCACCCGCCGCGCCAGCGCCACATTCCCGGCCAGGTCGCCTACACCCTCAATCCCCGCATACCCCGCGTCACGCGCCTCCTCAGCAACCTGGGCAAACGGGGTATCGCCCCAGATGGTTGCCGTGACGGCGACGCGCATCTAGCCCTCGTCGGCTGAATCTCGCACGGCCCGCCCGCTCAACTTCTCCTGTGGAAGCACTCGCGGGGAGGCTTGGCCTGGCACGTCGTTGGTGGATTCGGAAGGCTTGCTGGGCGCGGATTCCGAGACAACCTCTGAATCCTGCTCGGCGGCCGGTGGGCTTGCGTCCCTCGGACCTTCCCGCGTATCGGCCGGCGGAGCCGACGTTGGCGCCTCGCCTTCGGACCTGCCAGACGACCGTCGACGGGATCGCCGCCGTGGCGGTGGGTCCAGACGAGGCCGTGCGTTTCCGCGCTCCGTTGGCATGTCGCGGCGGCCCGGGCGTTCGGATCTCACCGATTCGATCAGGCTCGCGAAATCCACCACTTCGTCGGCCGCCTCCAATAGCGCTGCCGGCGCCAGTTCGCGGCTTGTGACCACCTCCACGCGCACGCCCCGCCGCTGCACCGCCTCGATCAGCACGGTCATATCGGCGTCGGTGGTCAGCAGGCTGAGCGAATCAAGGTGCGGAGCCAGTTCCAGCGCGTCCACCGCAATGGCCACACCAAGGCTGGCTCGCCGCACGCCGTCCGCGCGCCGCCGCAGCGGCTTGGCGACAACCTTGAAACCCTCGGCGGCCAACCCGGCCAGGCGCTGCTCGGAATCGGGACGGTCGTCGTCCCGCACCGCATAGGCCACGGCCCGCACCAGCCGGCGATTCGCGCCCAGCCGCTCCCGCAATCGCCCATGCGCCACGCGTACACCGTGATGGCCGGCCAAGACGTCCAGCGAGGCCAAATCCATGAACAACGCGGCGCGCGGCAAAACCTCCATTGGCCGACCTCCGGGCGCGTGAGCTGACTACGCGAAATGATAGTGGACGACGGCGCGTGGCTGGTCGAACCGGGCTAGCGTTTCCTGGCTCGCAGGGTATTCACCACGTCCACCGTGTCCACAATCCCCAGCACGTACCCGTCCTCGACCACGAAATACAGCCGCCGCTCAGTCTCATATGCCTTGTCGATCACCACGCTCAGTTGGTCATCCGGCGCCACTACCGCCATGTCATCCACCGGGCGGGCGATCTCGCGCAGCTGAGTCTCCACCCGCCGCTCCAACGGCACATCGCGCACGTCGTCGCCTTCCAGCATCCCAACCAGCTTTCCGGCGGCATCCACCACCGGCCGCAGGCCAAAGCGGTCGTGGTACAGCCCGCGTTCGATGAACTCCTGCACGGTTCCGTCGGACGGCACCGCCCCGGACTCCGGCTGCAAGAGATCCCGGATGCGATAGCGATGCAGCTGTTGCCTGAGAATCGCGTCGCGATACCCGCTGCGCGCCGCCGACCACAGAAACCAGCCAATCACCGCGATCCAGAGCGAGTGAATCGCTCCGCCCAGAATCAGGAACTGGATCAGGCCAAAGGCTATGAGCGCCACGCCCAGGGCCGAACCCACAAAGCTGGCCACCCGCGTGGCTTTCACCACGTCGCCGGTCGCCGCCCACACGATTGAGCGCAGGATCCGTCCTCCGTCCAGCGGAAACCCCGGCAGCATGTTGAACACCGCCAGCGCCAGGTTCATTTCTCCCAGCCAGCGGGCCGTCACGGCGGGGATCGACACCGCCTCCAGCTGATCGCCCAGCGTCAGGAAGAGCCCGCCCAGGGCCGCACTCGTCAGTGGGCCGACGACGGTGATCAAGAACTCCTGGCCAGGCCGATCGGGCTCGCGCCCCATCTCGGCCAGCCCGCCGAAGATGAACAGCCGGATGCTGCGAACCGGAATCCCCGTGCGAACCGCCGCCACCGTGTGCGCCGCCTCGTGCGCCACGATGCACGCAAAGAACAGCAGGCTCGTCACCACGCCGCCGGCCCAGACCGCCGGCCACGTCGCGTCCAGGCGAACGCCCTCCTGGAAACTCGCGTCGATCAATCGGACCGGGATGACCGACGTCGCCGTCGTCCACGTCACGAAAGCGAACATGATCAGCCAGCTGGCGTCGATGTTGAAGTCGGTGCCGCCAACCCTGAACAGCCGCCATAGACCGAACGGCGTCCGCCCGCGACCGCCGGCCCGCTCTTGGGTCCGGTCCTCGCGTGAGTCGCGCAGTGCCCTAGCCTCCGACTCCGGTACCCAGCGCGGGCGCGATCAGCGAGACGATCAGCATCAGCACCGCCAGCAGGGCCAGGATCGACCAGACGCCCGACAGCGTAATCCAGCGCCGCGGATTAAACCGCCGCGTTCGCCGCGCCTCTTCCGGCCGGACCCGCCGCCGACGGCCCTGACGTCGCCGTGCGCTCATGAACGTCTGATCAATCGAATCACGCTCTGGCCGCCGCGCGTGTCTTTCGCCGTGTGCCGTTCGCCGAATTCGCGTGCAGGCTCGTCGCCGACGACAGGTCGAACCAATCGTTCGCCGCCACCCGCAAGTCCTCCGACATCGCGTCCGCGAACGAGTACGCCTCAACCCGCAGGCCGTGCTCGCGCAGGTAGTCCACCATCGGCACGTAGTCCCCGTCGCCCGACACCAGCGCCACCACGTCCATCGTAGGCAGTCGCCGGATCACGTCCATCACCAGCACGATATCCAGGTCCGCCTTGCGCGTGCCGTCGGCGAATACCTTGATGGACTTCGTCACGATGTCGTAGCCCTTCTCCCACACGGGCGCAACGGATCGCTGGTGCTCCAGCCGTCCGGCGAAATCCGCGTAGATCGGACAGTACGCCCGCGCGTGAATCAACCGCCGGTCGGCCGTGACTTCGTCCAGCAGCTTCTTGAAGTCGATCCGAATCGGGTCGTCCGGGTCCCGATCACTCACGTTGGCCGTGTCCACAAACACCCCCAGCCGCAGCTTCGGGCCCGCGTTCGTCATGGCCGACTGATCCCGCAGCGCCCCCGCCATGCGCGTCAGCTCGCGCGCCGACTTCGCCAGCGCCCGCTCGCCCGGCCGCTCCGTCGAAATCACGTCCTTCAGTTCGTCAACCAGCATCCGCAGATCCTGGCCGTCGGACGACACCTCGTCGCCCATATCCAGGTCGATGTCTTCGGGAATCGCTGATACGCGGCGCATTACTTCTCGCTCTTTCGCTTGGAACTCGCAGCCGCCTTCTTGCTCGGCCTGCGTTTCGTTGCGCCGTTCGACTCGGTCTTCTCCGCCAGGTCTTGCAGCCGGCGATCGATCTCGACCTGCCGCGCCTCCTCGCGCTTCTCGCACTCCTCGCGTCGCCGCTTGATATCCGCCGCGTCCGGCGCAAACGACTCCAGCGCCTCCCAGATCGCGTTTATCCGGTCCGAATTCCCTCTGATCTCCAGGTTCGAGTTAAAGGCCACCTCGGTCATTTCTTCGATGAACTCCGTCAGCCGCTTCTCTATAGCCTCCACATGGTTCCGCGTCTGAAACAGCGACGTATCCAGCGTCTTGTCGCCCCGCTTGTACTGCCGCTCCGTATCCACCACCTGCTTCCGCAACTCGCCAAAGTTCTCCCGAAGCGCGTTCAGGTTGCGCGCGATCATCCGGTGATGTGTCAGGTGCGAGACAGTCTTGTCCGATTCGCTCTTTGCGGCCTCCTCGGTCCCGTTGGCCGATGTCGCCGCCGAATCTGTTGAGGCGCGCCGGCTACGCCGTGCGCGCGAGCTCCTTGCTGCCATGAGTAAGAGCTAGCTCCATTTCGTTGGTGTTCAGGTTTCGTCCAATCACGTCGATGTACAGCGGCGCCGGTCCGAACTCGCGGATCTCCCAGGCGCCCAGCACCACATCGACCAGTGCGCAGCCCTCCGCGTCGGGCACAAACCCCTTCGCGCGAACCACGTCGCCGAATACGCCCGCGGCCAGGTCGTCCATAAATGTGTCGACCCGCTCGGCGGGCAATGCGCTGGTGTCCAGCACCAGCTGTTCCAGGCCGCTCGCGGCCAGATCGTCATGCGGAACACGCGAGTCAAAGTCAACCTCGTCGCCAGGCCCCGCCCTGCGCGCGCGCCCCTGCCGAACGGTGGCCAGCACCAGGTCGGAATCGACGTTGCAATACTCCGTGTCCACAATCGCGGCCCCGGCATTCAGGCCCCGCGCCCACGCTCGCGCGTCCCGTCGCTGGGCGTCGCTCGCCGCGTCCGCCTTGTTCACAAGCACCAGGTCCGCATGCCGCACCTGGTTCGGGAAGAAATCACCCAGACAGTCCCGCACCAGCGCATAGCGCGTCGCGTCCAGCACCGTGATGACCGAGTCCACCTGGACAATGGATTGAACCGAAGGACTCGCAAACACGTGCGCCAACGTGTCTGGCGAGGCCAACCCCGTAGGTTCGATCACCAGCCGCTCCGGTTCAACGACCCGCGCAATCTCCTCCAGCGCCACCATTAGGTCGCCCCGCACCTCGCAACACACGCAACCGCCCACCAGTTGCCGCACCGTCAGGTCGTCCGAGGCCAGCACCACCTGGTCCACGCCTTCGACGCCAAACTCATTCACCAGCAGCGCCGTCGACTCCACCGAGGCCAGGCGTGGAACCAGCGAACGCAACAAGGTTGTCTTTCCGGACCCCAGGAACCCATACACGATGGTCGCCTTCATCGCGTATCGGCTCCTTCGCCGGCGCGCCATCTCATCCAAGGCGTCTCCCCGCCCCAACGCACAGCACTCGCGTCGGGTCAGGGGCGCTAAACATGGGGGTACGGTAAATCCTGCCCGATTATCGCACGCCTCGTCGTCCTGAACCCTTGTACCTTTCGTCTCTCGCGCCTCACGACGCCCCGCTCACGCCTGCGTCGGGCTAAATCGCTTCCATGTCCCGCCAGTTCGGCCCCGCCTTCGCATCCACCGCCAGCGGCACGTGCAGCGGCACTGCGTTTGTCATCAGCTCCCGCGCCGCTCCCGAAAAGTCGTCCAGTTCCTCCGTCGGCAGCTCGAACAGCAGGTCGTCATGCACCTGCAACAACATCTGCGCCGCGAACCCCTGCTCGCGGATCGCCCGGTCCAGCTTTACCATCGCCACCTTCATGATGTCCGCCGTCGTCCCCTGGATCGGCATGTTGATCGCCATCCGTTCCGCCGCCGCCCGCTCGTGGAACGCCCGTGAATTCAACTCCGGCAGGTACCGCCGCCGCTGGAACAGCGTCTCCACGTACCCCCGCTCGTGCGCCAGCGCGATCGTCGAGTCCATGTACCCCTTCACCCCCGGATACGTCGCGAAATAGGTCTCGATGAACTTGGCCGCCTCTCCGCGCGAAAACTCCGTCCGCGAGGCCAGCCCCTGCGCGCTGATCCCGTACACAATCCCGAAATTCGTCGTCTTCGCCAGCCGCCGCATGTCCTCCGTCACCTCGTCCAGCGACACGCCGTGCAGGCTCGCCGCGGTGGACGAATGGATGTCGTGCCCGTTCGCGAAGGCCTCGCACATCGCCGCGTCCTCGCTGATATGCGCCAGCACTCGCAGGTCGATCTGCGAGTAATCGATCGCCAGCAGCGTCCACCCCTCGCGCCCCGCCACGAACGCCCGCCGGATCTCCCGCCCGCGTTCGGTGCGGATGGGAATGTTCTGCAGATTCGGATTCGCCGACGACAACCGCCCCGTCGCCGTCCCCGCCTGGTTGAACGTCGTATGCAGCCGCCCCGTCGACGGATGCGCCAGGTCCGGCAGCGTGTCGATGTACGTCGATTTCAGCTTGCTCAGCTCCCGGTACTCCAGCACCCGCCCCACGATCGGGTTGTCGTCCACCAGCCCTTCAAGCACCCCGCTCGCCGTCGAGTACCCGGTCTTCGTCTTCCGCCCCGCCGGCAGCCCCAGTTCCTCGAACAGCACCGTCCCCAACTGCTTCGGCGAGTTGACGTTGAACTCGTGCCCGGCGTCCGTGTAGATCCCCGACTGCAATTCGGCAATCTCCTCCGCCATCGCCCGCGACAGCTCCCCCAGCGCTCCCGCGTCCAGCCTGATTCCGCGCCTTTCCATCTCGCTCAGCACCAGCGCCAGCGGCATCTCCACGTCGTGCAGCAGTTCCGTCAGCTTCAGGTCGTCGATCTCCGCGTCCATCTCGTCGGCCAGCCCCAGCGCCAGCGCCGCCCGCAGTGCCGCCGGCGCCGCCACGTCCTCCGGATCCGGCCGCATCAACCCTCCCGCCACTTGCGCATCAGGCAGCGCCGGGTCGACTTCCAGCCCCTTCCGCCGGAACACCAGGTCGTCCAGCGTCCGCGGAATCGCGCTCGGCGTCGCCACATACGCCGCCAGCAGCAGGTCCGCCTCTACGCCCCGCAGCGCCACCTCCCGCGACGCCAACGCGCTATGCAGTTCCTTCGAGTCGAACGCCGCCTTCGCTGCCTCTGCGTCCTCCAACCACCCGCGCAACGCATCCAGCGGCTCGGCCTCGCCGTCCAGGCTCACGTAGGCGGTCTCGTCCCCCCACGCCAGCCCCAGCCCCAGCAACTCCACACTCCACGACGCTCCCCGCGTATACGGAAACACCGCCACCCGCTCCGCCTCAGCCAGCTTCCCCGCCAACGCCCTGGCGCCCTCCGCGTCCGTCACCACCGCCGGCTCAACATCCAGCGCCTCCGCATCCTCGCGCCCCGAGGTATCCAGAAACCCCATCCGCTCCACCACGTTGCGGAACTGCAGCTCTCGCATCAGCGCCTGCACCGCAACCACGTCCGCCTGCCACAGCCGCGTGCGCTCCTGGTCGAACTCCACCGGCACATCGCACACGATCGTCGCCAGCCGCCGCGACAGATGCGCTATCTCCTCCTGCCCTTCCAGCCGCCGCCGGATCGCCGGCCGGATGTCCTCCAGGTGCGCGTAGATATCGTCAATGTCGTCGTACGTCGCCAGCAGGGTCGACGCCGTCTTTTCTCCCACGCCCTTCACGCCGGGAATGTTGTCAGAGCTATCGCCCACCAGCCCCTTGAAGTCCACTACCTGCGACGCCTTGATCCCCCACCGGTCCGCGATCGCCCCCTCGTCGTAAACCAGCGGCTGCCCGGTCCGCGGATTCGTGCTCAGCACCCGCACGTGCGGGGTCACCAACTGCAGCGCGTCCCGGTCCCCGGTGATCAGCCAGACGTCAAACCCGTCCGCCTCCGCCTGCCGGGCCAGCGTGCCCAGCACGTCGTCGGCCTCGTACGGCTCCAGGTCGTAGATGGGTATCGCCAGGACCTCCAGCAGCTCCCGGATCCGCCCGAACTGCGCGACCAGCATGTCGTCGGGCGCTTCCCGGTGGGCCTTATACGGCTCGTACAGCTCGTCTCGAAACGTTGGACCCGGCAGATCAAATGCCGCCGCCGCGTGATCCGGCGACAACTCCTCGACCACCCGCAGCAGGATGTTCGTAAAGCCGAAGACCGCGTTCGTCGGCTCGCCGCTCGAAGTGGCGAAGTGGCGCGGCACCGCGTGGTAGGCGCGATGAATCAACGACATCGCGTCCAGGATCACCAGGCGGGGGCGCTCGGAAGCGTCCATACTGATCAGTCTACGCGGCCCCTCATCCCAGCCCCGTGCAGCAGCGCTCCCCAACCGGATCCGGCCGTCGCTGGACCCGCTCTCTGGCCGGCCAGATCGCCATCCTGGCCGCCGTTCCCACCGCTGCCGTCCTGCTCGCCGTCGCCGTCCTCACCCTCTTCCTCAACCAGCACTCCCGCCTCGAAACCCTCCTGCAGGCCGAAGCCGACCGCGCCTTGGCCCTCGCCACCCCCATCGAACGCGCCCTCACCGACACCCTCCGCACCAACTTGCGCTCCGCGTCCACCATTCCGCCCAACCTCTTCCTCCACCGCACCACCGGCGCGCGCCTCGCCCAGCAGCTCGACGAGGCCCTCCAGGCCCCCGCCACGGTAACCCTCCGGCAGGCCCGCGCCGCCGGCGCCCTCGCCCTCTCCAACGTCGTCCAGACTTCCGCCGGCCAATCCGTGATCGTCGCTGCCGTACCGGACGGCGCCCTCATCCGCCTCGGCGTCATCCAGGTCGCCTCCGGTACTTCCGAATCCCCCTGGCGCACCCTCCTCCAGGACCTCATCCCCGCCGCCCCCAACGCCACCCTCGGCCTCGTCGACGCCGCCGCCCATGTGGCCTTCCACCAGGACCTCGACCAGGTCGGTCGTTCCGTGACGTCCTCCGGCGAGCCCCGCGATCCGCTCTTCCAAACCGCCTCCGGCGCCCTCCTCCGCGGTCCCATGGTCGGCACCCAGCGCATCACCGGCTTCGCCCCCCTGGGCGCCACCGGCTGGCGCCTCATCGTCGAACGCCCCTGGACGGCCGCCGTCGAAGCCTTCAGCGGCCCCGGCCCCCTCGTCCTCATCCCCCTCCTCGGTGCTGCGCTTCTTCCTGCAGCCCTCATCGGCCTCACCGCCGTCCGCGCCACGCGCCGGCTGCGCGACCTCGCCCTGGCCGCCCGCCGGTTCGCCTCCGGCGACTTCCGCCCCATTCCCACCGCCGCCCGTACCGGCGACGAGATTGAAGATCTCACCACCCAGTTCGAATCCATGGCCCGCCAGCTTCAGTCCCTCTACGGATCCCTCGAGCAGCGCGTCGCCGACCGCACCCGCGAGCTTGAAATCGTCGTCCGCGTCGCCCGCTCCATCACCCAGACCCTCGACGCCCGCGAAATCCTCCGCGTCAGCGCCGCCGATCTCCCCCGCCACCCCCGCATCCAGGCCGCCTACGTCCGCCTCACACCCATCCAGGCCGAGCAGCTCGGCCTCGCCGCCTCGCCCCCGCCGGACTGGGCCGCCGCCCCAACGGACCAACCCGAGTCCAACGGCCCCCTCCTTAGCCGCCCAACGCCTGCCGGTGACTGGGTCCATTCCCTTCCGCTAACTGTCGCCGACGAAAAAGGCGCCCTCCTCGTCCGCACCGCCGACGACGACGGCGCCGAACTCTCGAACTTCCTCCTCACCGTCGCCGCCCAGATCGGCATCGCCCTCGAAAACGCCCTGCTCTACCGCCAGGGCCAGACCCGTGCCGCCCTCGACGAACGCATGCGCCTCGCCCGCGACATCCACGACACCGTCGCCCAGAGCCTCACCGGCGTCATCGTCCACCTCGAAGCCCTGGAACACGTCGCCGGGGATGCCACTGCCGCTTCCGACCACCGCGCCCGCGCGCTCGACCTGGCCCGCGTCGGCCTCCGCGAAGCCCGTCTCTCCGTCCAGGGCCTCCGCGCCTCAGCCCTCGATGGTCAGGACCTCAGCGACGCCCTCGCCGCCGTCGTCGACCGCGCCGACGCCTCCGGGCAGGCCGCCGCGCGCTTCAGCCTCCAGGGCGACGCCGCCGGGGTCCCCGCGCCCATCGCCAGCGAGCTGCTGCGCATCGGTGAGGAGGCTCTAGCCAACGCCCTCCGCCACGCCTCGCCCCACCACGTGCTCACCAGCCTCCAGGTCACCCCCAACGCCGTTCGGCTGGTCATCGAAGACGACGGCGCCGGCATCGACCCCGCCGACACCAACGACTCCGGCTACGGCCTGCTCGGCATGCGCGAGCGCGCCGCGCGCCTGGGCGGCACACTCAGCGTCGAAAGCCAACCTGGCGAAGGCACCCGCGTGCAGGCCCATATCCCGCTTCAACCGGCCTCCGACGACCGATGATCCGCGTCCTCATCGCCGACGACCACCCCATCGTCCGCGAAGGCTTCGGCGCCATCGTCAATGCCGAAGCCGACATCCAGGTCGTCGCCCAGGCCTCCAACGGCGTCGAAGCGCTTGAGCAAGCGGCCGAGACCAACCCCGACGTCGCCCTCATGGACCTCCGCATGCCCGAAATGGGCGGCGCCGAGGCCATCCGCCGCCTCCGCCAGGCCAACCCCGACCTGCGCGCCATCGTCCTCACCACCTACGACGACGACGACGCCATCTACGAAGCCATCCGCGCCGGCGCCCGCGGCTACCTCCTCAAGGACGTGCGTCCGAAAGACCTCGTCCGCGCCATCCGCCGCGTCCACGCCGGCGGCTCATTGCTTCAGCCCGTCGTCGTCGAACGTCTCCTCGACCGCCTCGGCCCCGAGGACGCCGACGACACGCCCCCCGTTGAAGCTTTGACTCCTCGCGAGCTCGAGGTCCTTCAGATCATGGCCCGCGGCGCCCGCAACCGCGACATCGCCCAGGAACTCGTCATCTCCGAACGCACCGTCAAGATCCACGTCGCCAACATCATCGCCAAGCTCGGCGTCACCAACCGCACCGCCGCCGTCGTCCGAGCCATCGACCTAAACCTGGTCCCCAACCGCGAAACTTAGTGCAACCGACGTCGCCGTGGGTCCTCAGATGACTGATCTGACTCCAGTGTGAGGCGTACTGCTACCGGCCGTCCCCAGCCCCCGGCCTGAACTCCCTCAACGACAACCCCCGCCCCTTCCCCTGCCGCCTCAAGTCCACAATCTCCGCCGCAATCGCTATCGCGATCTCCGCCGGCGTTCGCGCCCCGATGTCCAGCCCGATCGGCGCGTAGACCTTTTCGAACTGCTCAGGCCCATACCCTTCGGCCAGAAGCGTCCCGTAGACGATGTGCACCCGCCGCCGGCTCCCGATCATCCCGATGTACGGCGCGGGCGAGCCCAGTAGCCGCCGAAGCGCGAGCTCGTCGAACCGGTGCGCCCGCGTCACCAGCACCACGTGCGTGCGCTCGTCCACCTCGAACTCGTCCAGGAACTCCTCGAACGGCCGCGCATGCACCTCGTCCGCCGTCGGAAACCGCTCGCGGTTGGCAAAGTCCGCGCGCTCGTCCACCACGATCGTCTCGAACTCCAGCACCGAGGCCAGCCGCGCCAGCGGCACCGCAATGTGCCCGGCCCCCACGATCAACAGCCGCGGGGTCGCCATGATTGGATCCAGCAGGAACCGCGCATACACCCGCGAGCGGCGCGACACCGGCTGGCCCTCCGCGTCCAGGTTCACCGCCCGCGGATGCCCCGAAGCCAATGTCTCCCCCGCCAGCCGCGCCAGCGCTTCGTCGATCCCTGGCGTCGCCACGGCGTGCGACAGCCCTTCACCTGGCTCGTAGATCGCCCGGATGCCAATCTCGCCGGCTTCCACACCCCGTGCACCGACCAGGTGCACGAACACGATGGCCGCTCGCCGCGCCAGCGCCTCCTGGGCCGCCGCCACCGCGGCGGCGCGGTCGATCACGGGCGGATCAGGGGAGCGCTGCTCCAGGACTCCAGCAGCACCTCCAGCGTGCCGCCGCACACGTCGCCCTCGCCCTTGATGTCGTCGATCAGGTCAATCTCCAGCGCCCGCGACCGTCCGTCCGCCAGCACCCGGATCGCCTCCGCCCGCACGTCCGCTTCCACGCAGCCGCCGCCCACCGTCCCCCAGGTGGACCCGTCCCTGAAAAACAGCATGCGCGCGCCAATGTCCTGCGGCGTCGACCCACGGCTCGACACCACCACCGCCGACGCCACCCGTTCACCCGCGGCGGTCCGAGCGGCTATCTGCCGGAAGTACTCCTCCATCTCGCCGCGATTCTATCGCCGCGTCACGGGCGAGTATCGTTGAGTCTTCACGCCAGCACCGTCATCAATGCACGACCACATCGCCAACCAACCGTTCGTCCGCGGATCGTGGGAAGACCCTGCCCACGCCTGTGAATACGTCGCCGCCGTATCCGACGTCGGACTCTGGAAGTCCGAGCGGCTGTTGATCGACCGGTACCTGCCGCGGGACGGCACGGTCCTTGACGTCGGCTGCGGCGCCGGACGCACGACATTCGGCATGTACGAGGACGGCTACGGCCGCCTTATCGGCTTCGACCTGTCCGCCGCCATGATCGCGGCGGCCCGGCGCATCGCCGTTGAGCGAGGTCACCCCATCCGTTTCGATGTCGGCGATGCGGTATCCATGCCCTACGACGACGTGAGCTTCCATGGAGCCCTGTTCTCCGCCCAGGGATTCATGTGCATCCCCGGCCGCGAGCGCCGGCTGCACGCGCTGCGCGAGGTTCGTCGCGTGCTGCGACCCGGCGCTCACTTCATCTTCACCACCCACGACCGCGCGTCACCCCGTTTTCTCGAGTTCTGGCGCGAGGAGCAGGATCGTTGGGACCGCGGCGAGCAGGACGCCCGCCTTCTTGAGTTCGGCGACCGCCTGATCCCCGACTCCGGCGTCCTGACCTACATCCACATCCCCACGCGTACCGAAGTCGCCAGGCTCGTCGCCGACGCCGGCTTCATCCTCGTCGAGGACAGGCTGCGGTCCGAACTGGCGGTGGAGTCCGAGGCAATCCGCAGCTTCAGCGCCGAATGCCGCATGTGGGTCGTCAGGCGGCCCCAGGAACGCGCCTGAGTCAGACCGTTCGCCAATCGAGTCACGGTGTCGCCGCTAGGCGCGGGAAACCTAAAAGAACTGCCGAATAAAGTCCGCC
>VXPS01000058.1:10308-14445 GCA_009839425.1 Chloroflexota bacterium | reverse complement strand
GCGGCTTCCTACGCTCCCACCTATATGCCAACCTCCCGGCGCGGGGGGCCCACCGTTGCGCGTCCTACCGCGTAAGTGGGGGTGGGCGGTCCGACGGCCATGCAGGCCGACGCGCGCGATGCGGTGAACCGCGACATCGCGGTGGTGGGGCCGGTGGTGGTGGTGCTGATCTGGGTGATCCTGCTGCTGCTCCTGCGCAGCCTGGTGGCAGCCACGTACCTGCTGGGCAGTGTGGTGCTGAGCTTTGTGTCGGCGGTGGGGCTGTCAGTCGTGATATTTCAGTACGCGCTGGGACACCCGGGGCTGGGCTATCAGAACGTGGTGTGGATGTTCATCTTCCTGGCAGCGCTGGGCGCGGACTACAACATCCTGATCATTTCGCGGGTGCGGGAGGAGATTCGGACGCGCGGACTCTCGGGAGGGGTGCGCGCTGCCGTGGCGCGTACGGGAGGCGTTGTCACGTCGGCGGGCCTAATCCTGGCGGGCACCTTCGCGGTCCTGACGACTTTCCCGCTGCGGGACGTGTTCCAGCTGGGGTTCGCGGTGGCGTTGGGAGTGCTGATAGACACGTTTATCGTGCGGGCGTTGTTCGTGCCGAGCATCGTGCTGCTGCTGCGGCGCTGGAACTGGTGGCCCTCGCGGATTGGGACCACGCCGGTTCCGGTTCCAGTTCGGGTCGACGAGTCGGATGCGGTAACCAAGATTCGGTAGGTCGCGCTGAGAGATCGGAGGTTCCGCTCCGGCGATTTGGGCCGTGCGTGCCGGATGAAGGCTTCTTCGTCATCCGAGGATTGGTTGCCCGGAAGACCCCTCACCGATTTCCGGCGAAGACGCCGGAATCTGCCTCTCCCCCCAGGAGAGGGTGAAGAGCCACCACACCTATGAGGGTGAGTGAGCGCTATGCCGAAGGCTCTCTCAGGCCGCCTCGGCCGGGTGGGGGGCGAGGGCGCTGCGGGTGACGTGGCCGGCGTCCTGCTGGACGAAGGCGTCGTTGATGTCAGCCAGGTCGAAGCGGCTGGCGAGCATTTCATCGAAGGGCAGGCGTCCGGACTCGCGGGCGACGAAGGCCAGCGCGGCGGCGAGATCGCGCGCCCGGTAGTGGGCGACGCCGATGAGGATGACGCTGCGCAGCACGGCGTCGGACGGGTCGAACGAGCCCGCCCAGCCCACGTTGATGTTGCCGATTTCGACGAAGCGACCGCCGGGGGCGGTCATGTAGACGCCCTCGGCGACGACGCCCGGGTGGCCCACGAGTTCCAGGGTGACGTCGGCGCCAAGGCCGCCGGTGAGGTCGCGCACGGCTTGCACGCGGGCTTCAGGCGTGTCGGCCTGGGTGATGTCGACCGTTTCGTCGGCGCCGAAGGCGCGGGCCAGCTCGAGCCGGGAGGGGATGCCGTCGATGGCGATGATGGGACCGGCGCCGCGAGATTTGGCGATGGCCGCGGCGTAGAGCCCCAGGCCGCCGGCGCCCTGGATGGCGACGCTTTCGCCGGGTCGGAGTTGGGCTCGATCGAGGCCGGAGATCACCTGGGTCAGGGCGCAATTCACACCGGCAACGGATGCGTCCGTCAGACCCTCGGGAACCCGGAACATGGTGTGTCCCGGGTACAGGTAGTAGTACTGCGCGAAGGTGCCGCGAAAGTGGGGCCAGTGGCGTACGCCGCGGAGGCGTTCGCGCTGCCGGTAAGGGCAGGCGTAGGGGTGGTCGCGGAGGCAGACGGCGCAGCGGCCGCAGGGGTCGAAGTAGCGGAAGACCACGCGGTCGCCTTCGCGCACGGGCTGGCCGGCCGAGTCGGTGGTCACACCCTTGCCGAGGCGGAAGACCTCGCCGACGCCCTCGTGGCCGAGCGCATAGGGCATTTCGAAGCCGCGACCGACGAGATCGGCGTCGCCGCGCCAGTAGTGCAGGTCCGACCCGCAGATGTTGGCGAGCCGCATCTTGAGAACGACGGCGCCGGGCGCCGGTTCGGGAATCGGGAAGCTCAGGAAGGTGAAGGGCTGCTTGATTCCGTGGAATACGGCCACGACACCTTCCGAGCCGTTGGAGGTCAGGCGGGCGCCTCCTCGAATAAGCGTTCGCCGCGCTGCAGGCGCTGGGCGATCTGGAACGTCTGGCCCTGGGAGCGGACGGTGGGCGCGTGCGCGGCCAGATAGCGGGCGCCGGCCACCAGCGCCAGGGTGGCGTCGGCGGGGTCGTCGCTCAGGTTGGCCTGGTGAATGCTGGCCTCGACGGCCTGGATGGTATGGAAGTCGCGGTCCTCGCGCAGGAGGTTGCCTCCGATCGACTCAAGCAGGGCTTCGACCGGTGCCGTGGTGGCGCGATAGTCCACGACCAGCCCGGCGGCTTCGTCGACCTGTTGCTGGCGGTCCAACAGGTCCGGCAGCAAGGCCAGCAACTCCGCGCCCGAGGTGTGGCCGTTTGCGCTGGGCAGGCGGGCGGGCGGGACGTTGAGGAAGCGGTCCAGGTAGACGCTCATGGCCGCGTCATAGATGCCGCGCACGAGCTCGCGCGATCCCGAGCGGACGAGGCCGCCGCGGACGGCGTTGGCGAAGGAGAGCGTGTGCAGGGCGCGGTCCCAGTCGCCGAACTCGTTGGTGACGTGGAACCGGGCGACGCGGGTGATGGCGGCCTGGGTGACCGCATCGGCGAGCTCGACGGGATCGGCGCCCTGGCGGAGGGCATCTGTCAGTGCGTCGGCGATGGCCTGGGGATCTTCACCCAGGACCGTGTCGATCAGGTCCGCGCGACCGTCCCATTGGGTTGGCTTGATGTCGGCGGCCAGGATGTCGGGGAGATCCTCGAACGTTGTTTCCAGGATTTCCACGAGATCGATGGGCCGGCGCCAGGCGTTGGACTCTTCCATGCGCCCGGCATCGGCGTAGCCGCGGGCCAGGGATCCGATTACGGTTTCGGCCAAGTCCCAGCCGGCGATGTCCAGGGCCTCCAGGGCCTTGTTGGTGAAGTCGAGGACGTGGCCGTTGGAGAGGTAACGGTGGTCGGTGGCGGCCGCAAAGAGCATGTCGGCAATGGCGGCCTGGTCGAGCCCGGCTTGCACGGCGGTGAGCAGGCAGCGTTCGGCGCCGGTGGCGTCGCGCACGTCGACGAAGCGCCGGAACCAGCGCTTGAGCGTGGACGGGTCGGCGGGGGCGTCGGGCAGGGGGCCGACCTCAAACTTCGGGGGTGATCCGGATGAGTCGCCGGCCACGTTCGACAGCCCGTGAAACAGGGCGCGGGCGTGTTGCTCCGGCGGCAGGTGGGGCAGCAGGTTCATCATGCAGGTCAGGACGGTAAGGCCAGGACCCCAGCCGTCGCTCTGGTAGCGGGTACCGAACTCCAGGCCGATGCGGAAGGGTTCGCGCGGGTCGGCGCCGCCCTCGACGAGGGAGACGGCGGCCTTGGCAATGACCAGAGAGAGGTTCTGCTCCAGGCCGGCGCGGAGGCGGCGGCGGTGGTGGGCCAGTTCGTCGCGACCGTTGCGCAGATCGACCCAGACGTCGCCGTCGACCACGGTCGTGGGGAACGCGGGTACGTCGTCGGCCCAGAGGTCGAAGGTGCCGCCGGTCGTCACGTCGAAGCGCGCGTGGTGCCAGTGGCAGGTGAGGATGCCGTCGTCGACGCTGCCGCGATCGAGGGGGAATCCCATGTGGGGGCAGCGGTTGTCCAGGGCGTAAACGCCGTCGCCGTTGCGGATGAGCACCAGAGTGCGGCCGCCCGCGCGCACTCGGTGGCAGGTCCCGGCGGCGAAATCGCTCAAACGCCCGGCGTAGGTGAGGCCATCAGTGGTCATGGTCGAATCTCCAGCCGTGCGGTGCCCGATTCTGCGGTGCAGGGGCATGGTTGCCAAAGGCCTTTCTGGCAGGTCGAGGTGCATTTGGCAGGTTCTACTGGGACTGACGGGCGACTGGCCGGCGGATTCGTCGTATACTTGGGCGTCCCGCGCGGGCTACCCGCCGGGGTTTTATTGTGCTTGGTGGGCGCGCGTGGCTGTGGCAAACACGAAGCGCGCCCCTGAATGGACGGCCGCCGCGCGGCCGCGGGGGTGGTAATTCCTCGCCGAGGTGGTAGGGGCGGCGGACCCCGTGAATTACGAGCCAGCGGTTGGGGGGGGTACGTGGGGAGCCAAAACCCCCCGCACA
>VXPS01000058.1:0-10298 GCA_009839425.1 Chloroflexota bacterium | reverse complement strand
GGGTGGCGGGGGGGGGGGGCGGCGCCACACCCCCCCGCGCCCCCCGAAGGGCCGGCCCGCCGCGCGGCCGCGGAGTTGGAAATGCCTCGCCGAGGTGATCGGCTCGTCGTCACGCTTGAATGCCGAGACTGCGGTTCGCGCGGATACGTGAGCAGCAAGAACCGCCGGAACAACCCGGACCGACTTGAACTGCAGAAATACTGTCGTGCGTGCCGGTCACATACGGCCCACCGCGAGACGCGCTAGCGAGTGATCGCCAATGTTGTCCACGCGGGAATTGCGCCGAAACGTTCGCCGGGCACCGCTCGCGCGTTTCGTCCGGAGCGCGTACCAGGAACTTCGCAAGTGCCAATGGCCGACGCCGGAACAAACCGTGCGACTGACGGCGCTGGTGCTGGCGATCAGCGTATTGATGGCAATCATTCTGGGGCTGGCCGATCTGGGCTTCGACCGCCTGTTCGAACTGATTACGTCGTGAGGGAAAGCGCAGGAGCATGATGGCTGAGGCCAGTCGCGCGACCACCCAGGCCACCGCCGGCGAGGCGCCCGCACCAGAGGTCCCGACCGACGCCGAGTGGTACGTGGTGAACACATACTCGGGCTATGAGGCCAAGGTGAAGCAGAACATGGAGCAACGCGTGCGCTCCATGGAGGCCAGAGACAAGGTCTTCCGAATTGTGGTGCCCGAAGAAGACGTCGAGGAATCACGCCACGGGCAGCGGCGGACGGTGAAGCGCAAAATGTACCCGGGCTACGTGCTGGTTCAAATGCTGTCACTGGACGAGGTCAAGAATGCCAGGGACCCGAAGGCCAAGCAGGACGCCGACGACGCATGGCAGGTGGTTCGGAATACGCCGGGTGTGGTGAACTTCGTCGGCGCCGACGCAGGGTCCGGACATAAACCCATTCCGCTGTCGCCCGAAGAGGCGGGCACGATCTTCAGGCAGATGGAGGGTGAGGGTCAGCGGCCTGAGGTGCGCATCCAGATCGGCGAGCGGGTCAAGATCATCGACGGGCCGTTCACCGACTTCTTCGGCACGGTGGATGAGGTGATGGAAGACAAGGAGCGCCTGCGGGTGCTGGTTTCGTTCTTTGGACGCGACACGCCGGTCGAACTGGATTTCCTCCAGGTCGAGAAGTCCGGCGGCGGGTCGATCATCTAAGCAGGCGGCTGACAACCCATGGCACGACGCGTTCTCGCCACGATCACGCTGCAACTGGAGGCCGGGCAGGCGACGCCGGCCCCGCCGGTCGGTCCCGCCCTGGGCGGATACGGCGTGAACATCATCGAGTTCACCAAGACCTACAACGAGCGAACCCGCGAGCAAGTGGGGTCGGTGATTCCGGCCGAGATCACGATCTACGAAGACCGCTCGTTTACCTTCATTACCAAGACGCCGCCGGCGGCGGACCTGCTGCGAAAGGCGGCGGGCGTTGAGAAGGGGTCCGGTGAGCCGAACCGGGAGAAGGTTGGCTCGGTAACGGAGGCGCAGGTTCGCGAGATTGCCGAGATTAAGATGCCGGACCTCAACGCCTACGAAGTCGAGGCGGCGATGAAGATTGTGGCTGGCACGGCCCGCAGCATGGGCATTGAAGTCGAGGAATAGGCATGGCGCGACATAGCCGACGGTATCAGCAGGCACGAGCGGGGGTGGACCGCGGTGCGCAGCATTCGCTCGGCCAGGCGGTCGACGTTCTGCTCGGATTGCCGCTGGCAAAGTTTGATGAGTCCGTGGAGTTTCACGCCAACCTGAGCGTGGATCCCACGCATGCCGATCAGCAGGTGCGCAGCACCGTGACGCTGCCGAATGGCACCGGCAAGGAGCAGCGCATCATCGTGTTTGCGAGCGGCGACCGGGCGCAGGAAGCGCGGGATGCAGGGGCCGATGAGGTCGGTACCGACGAGTTGGCCGAGCGAATTCGCGGTGGCTGGCTTGACTTTGACGCCGCCGTGGCTACGCCGGACAACATGCGCATTATCGGACCGCTGGGCCGCATTCTGGGGCCGCGAGGCCTGATGCCAAACGCACGCGCCGGAACGGTGACGAACGACGTGGGCCGAGTCGTCAATGAACTGAAAGCGGGACGGGTGGAGTTTCGCGTGGACCGCCTGGCTAACCTGCACGTGGTGGCGGGACGGGTCTCGATGGGCCGGCAGGCGCTGATCGAAAATCTGCGAATCCTGATCGATGCCGTGATCCGGGCGCGGCCCAGCGCGGCCAAGGGCTCGTATATCCGTACAATGAGCATCTGTTCCAGCATGGGTCCGGGCATTCGCCTGGACGCGCAGGCGGCGCTGGCCGAAGCAGCCGCAGCTGAGGAATAGCCCAGGAGTCGTATCGACCGACACCCCCAACAACTGCATAGCCAGAGACCGCGGGCCAAGCAATCTCTCGGGTGAGAGAGCCCGCCGAGGCGCGAACGGATGATCGAGCGGTAAGCGGATCCGGCGCGCCGCTCGTTTTTCGTTTCACCAAATGCAAAGGAGGACATGCCAGTGGCGACTCGAGCGCAAAAAGCCGCCGTGGTGGACGCGCTCTCCGACCAATTGGCCGCAGCGCCGCTCAGTATCGTGTCGGGCTTCAACAACCTGTCGGTCGCGGACCAGCAGGCGCTTCGAAGCCAGATTCGGGAGCAAGGCGCGACGCTGCGGGTTATCAAGAACAGCCTGGCCGCACTGGCGGCCGAGCAGGCAGGGATTCAGGGTCTGGATGTCCTGCTGACCGGTCAGTCAGCGTTCACTTTCAGCGGCGAGGATGTACCGGCCGCGGCCCGCGTGCTGCGCGACTTTTCGCAGCAACACCCGACAGTCGAGATTCGGGGTGGCGCGCTGCATGGCCAGGTGCTGGACGGCGAACGCGTGCTGCGGCTGGCGTCGATCCCCGGCCGGGAGCAGCTCAACGCCGAGGTCGTGTGGGCGATTGGTGCACCGATTTCCAACCTGGTGCACACGCTGGATGGATTGATCTCAGGACTGGTTTTCGCGCTGCAGGAGCGCGTTGACCAATTGCAAGCCGCCGAAGGAGGCGCGTGATGGCCAAGGTAACGAAGGACGACATTCTCGAATCACTCGATTCCATGACCGTGCTCGAGCTTTCGGAGCTGGTGGAGGCGCTGAAGGAGAAGTACAACGTCTCCGGCGCCCCGATGGCGGTGGCGGCCGCACCGGCCGACAACGGCGCAGCCGCGGCCGAAGTTGAGCAGACGGAGTTCTCCGTTGAAATCAGCAGCGCGGGTCAGCGCAAGATCCAGGTCATCAAGGCCGTGCGCGAGATCACGGGTCTGGGACTGCGCGAGGCCAAGGCGGTCGTGGACGCGGCGCCGGGGACCATCAAGGATGGTCTGTCGCGCGAGGAAGCCGACGCCATGGTTGCCAAGCTGGAAGAGGTGGGCGCTACCGTCGAGGTCAAGTAGCGCGCATGTCGCAGGCGGGCGGCGGGCCGCCGCCCGCGATCCGTAACGAATGAGGTCGGCGGAGCATGATCGACGCCGTGGTCGTGGCCCACGGGCAGGCGGACGTGACGAGCCGTGCGGCTCGCAGCATCCGCTCGGCGGGCGTCGTGGTGCAGTCGCTGACCATCGTGGATACGGCCGGCGATCCGGCGCTGACCGACCTGGCGGACGACGCGACGCTAGGGGCGACTGTTCTTCCGTGTCCTGACAACCCCGGTTATGGGGCCGCCGCCGACGCGGGCGTCGACCTGGGGCAGGCGCCGCTGGTTCTAGTGACCAACGCCGACGTGTGGGTGCATCCCGGCGCCCTAGACGAGTTGGCGCGGGCACTTGAGGAGGCGCCAGACGCAGCCTGCGCCGGACCGTTGCTGTTGAATACGGACGGATCTCCGCAGGACTCCGCGTTTGCGTTTCCCGGACTGGGACAGGCGGTCTCTGACCTACTTCCGGTCCCGGCTCGGGTGCGCGGATCCCGCCTGAACGGTCGGCTCTGGTCGGCCGGGCCGGCACGAGACGTGGGCTACGTGCTGGGCGCGTTCATGTTGATACGGCGCCGGGCGTACGAGCTCGTGGGCGGGTTTTCGTCCGTCTACTGGATGTATGCCGAGGAAGTCGATCTCTGCCGGCGGTTCTGGGACGACGGCTGGCGCGTTCGTTACGTGCCGGTCGCGCAGGTGACTCACATTCGGGCAGCCACGACATCCGCCCGCGATATCGAAATGCTGCCGCAGCTTTACCGTAGTCGGGCGCGTTGGTACCGACGGCACAGCGCCAGGCCAATGGCCAGTGCCGCTATCGGGTTGATGTGGCTGGGGTTGGGCGTGCGCGCACGCTTGCCGGGTCCGCGTCGAGAGGCATACGCCGCGGCTCAGGCCGCCTTGAACTTGGATTGACGTCCATGGTGGCGATCAGCGTGATCGTTATCGCCCGCAACGAAGAGGCGAATCTCGGTGACTGCCTCGCGACCGTGGCCTGGGCAGACGAACGGCTGGTGATCGACGCATTCAGTACGGACGGGACCACCCAGGGGTTGCCGCCAGACGTTCGTCTGATCGAGCGCAACTGGACCGACTTTCCCGACCAGCGCAACGCCGGACTGCGCCTGGCCGTTCATGACTGGGTGATATTCGTTGACGCCGATGAGCGGGTTCCACCGAGTCTCAGCCAGGAAATCCAAACACGGGTGGGAACGGAGGCGTTTACCGGCTACTGGATTCCGCGCCGCAACCGGATATTCGGCCGGTGGATGCGCGGGGCTGGGTGGTGGCCAGATTACCAACTGCGAATCATGAACCGTCGACACGCCGCCTATGTATCCGATCGGTCGATCCACGAGCTGGTCGACGTGAGCGGGACCGTGGGGCGGATGGAGAACCATCTGGAGCATTTGAGCTACACGAGCGTGGCCCAGTTCCGGGCGCGTCAGCGGCTGTACGCCGAAGCGGTGGCCGACGACTACTACCGGTCAGGTACGCGACGGCGACTTACGGCAGTTGCGCTGCAACCCTTGCGCGAGTTCTGGCGGCGGCTGGTCAGCTTGCGCGGATACCAAGACTGGGGCGTCGGCGTGCTGCTGGCAACCCTTATGGCCGAGCACGAATGGCGGGTTCAGCGAGCTCTGCGCGCCCGCTGGAAGGCGGACGACGGAGGGATGTCCAGGTGATGCCGCTTCGGTCGGTCACAGCGGTGGTCGTGACCTGGAACTCTGCGGCCGACATTGAGCCGTGCCTCGCAGCCTTGTTCGCCGCCGATGGTGAGATTCCGGGATGCCTTGACATAATTGTCGTCGACAACGATTCCGGCGACAGGACCGTGGAGATTGTCCGTGGGCGGTTTCCACGGGTCAGACTCGTTCAGGCCCATCGCAACCTGGGATTCGGTGCGGCCGCCAACATCGGGATCGCCGAGGCCACGGGCGACGCGGTGCTGCTGATCAATCCGGATGCGCACCTGGAGTCGGGCGCGCTGGGGGCGATGCTGACCCATCTCGAGAGCGAGCCAGATTTGGCCTCCGTGGCTCCAATGCATGCAGCGAACGGCAAGCCGGCGGTCTCGCCCGGGCGTCGCCTGCCTACCCTGGCGGCGGCGGTGACCGATGGGACCATTGTCGAACGATTTATGCCCAATCTGCCGGCGCTGCGCCGTTACTACATGCGAGACGGGGCGGACGACGATCCCGAATGGTTGATCGGCGCGTGCCTGTGCTTCCGGCGCAGCGCGCTGGCCGAAACGGGCGGGTTCGACGTCGGTTACGAGATGTACGCGGAGGAGGTTGACCTGCTGCGCGAGCTCGGCCTGCGCGGCTGGCGCTGCGGCGTGACCAGAGACGCCAGCGTCCGACATCGCGGCGGGGCGAGTTCCGAACAGGACCCAGTATCTCGCGAGCGGCGGTTCTTTCACAGCCGCTACCGCTACGTGACCAAGACCTGGGGCTGGCCGATGGCCGTGCTCATGCGCCTCTTCGTGGCGATTAGCGGGGTTCTGCGTCTGCTGGAGCAGTTTGCGCGCCTTTTGCGCCCGCGGGCGCGCGCCGACGCCCGACGTGAACTGCGCCAGATCGCGGCCGTAACTCTCTGGCAGTGGACCGGGTGGCGACGCTAAACCCGGAAGCTGGCGTGAACCCGACCCCACGCGTTCTCTTCATCACCGGCGAGTATCCGCCGCGAATCGGCGGCGTCGGCGACCACGTGGTCAGGCTAGCGGCCGCCATCACGGCACGCGGGTGGGCCTGCCACGTGGCGACGGAGTCCAGGTCGGCGAGCGACCTGGCCGTTCGGGTGCATGCCGCAGGAAGCAGGCTGCCGCTACAAGCCGTGATCGACACGCTGCGAGTTGTCAGGAGAGTGCGGCCGAATGTGGTGCATCTTCACTACCAGGCAGGGTCCTTCGCTCGACCGGGGGAGATGGTGGGGCTGGCACGGCTGCTGCCCAGCATGGCGGGTCCCAGCCGACTGGCGGTGACGTTTCACGATCTCCATCGGCCGTATCTGTTTCCGAAGGCCGGTCGGTTGCGCGAGGCGGTGGTACGCGGCCTGGGGCGGGGCGCGGACACGGCGATCTACGTTGACGAAGTGGACCGTCGTCGGGCCGTCGCGGAGGGGTACGGTGAAGCGAATAGCCATTGGATTCCTGCTGGGCCCACCATTGAACCGCCCACGGATGGCGGCGATCGGCGTGCCGCGCGAACGGTCTTGGACCTGGATTCCGATGCTTTCATCGTGGGTTTCTTTGGCTTTCGGCAGCGAAGCAAAGGAATTGAGGTGCTGGCACATGCCATGCGTCGGACTGAACTCGCCGGGCCGGGCATGTGCCTCGTCTTGATGGGGGCGGCGGGACCGCCGACCAATGCTCGACGCGCCGAACCAGCGGTTCCGCTGAGCACTTTCGACGGTATGCGCCTGGTTGACACAGGCGAACAGCGGCCTGAGGTGATCTCCCGTTGGCTAATGGCTTGCGATGCGATCGCGCTCCCGTTTCTGGATGGCCTCTCGGCGCGCCGGGGTTCGTTTATGAATGCCGTGGCGCACGGCGTTCCGGTCGTGACGACGGTGCCCCCCGTTCAGGGAACGGTGGACGTTGGAGCGGACGAGGTGGCGTTCGTGGTGCCAGGCGACGCGGCGGGGTTGGCGGCGGCCCTGGCTGAGATTCGTGACAACTCAGCGCGCCGGCGGCAGTTGGCCCAGGGTTCGCGGGCCATTGCCTCACGCCACACCTGGGCTGCAATCGCCCGGCGCACCCTTGCTGCGTATGGCTGTCCGGCTTAACGAGGTCGCCGCCGCCTGGCGAGAGCGCGCGGGGCGGCTGACTCCCGCCGTCACGCCCATGGTGGGCTTGCTGGCCGTGCTGGTGCTTGGGGCGGTACTGCGCAGCTTGCGACTGCAGCAGTTGGGAGACTTCGACTTCGATGAGGTCGCGTCGGTGTGGTACGCGCGGTCGCTGCCGCTGGACATCATTGCCGCCATCGCGGAAGCGCCGTTTGAGCACCCGCCTCTCTACTACGTGGCGTTGCACTTCTGGAGCACGTGGTTCGGTGAGCAGGAGCCGATCGTGCGCTGGCTGTCGGTTCCGTTTGGCGTGCTGCTGATTCCCACGACGTATCAACTTGCGCGCATGTATCTACGACCGTGGCCAGCCGTATTCGCGGCTGGAGTGGTGGCGGTCTCGCCCATGCTGATTTTCTTCAGCCGGGAGGCGCGCATGTACGCCGCAGCGGCGCTGTTCGGAACACTGGCGCTCTGGCTGTTCGAGCGCGCGATGCGGCGCGGCCGGCGCCGCGACTGGCTGTGGCTGGCGCTCACCATCGTGGTTGGCGCCTACGTGGACTACACGGCGGCGCTCGCGGTGGTAGCGATGAACCTCTCGCTCCCGTGGCGCTATCGCCAACAGCGCCGACACGTCGTTGCGTTTGTGGCAATTGAGCTGGTGTGCCTGGCCGCCGCGCTGCCGTGGGTTTTGCTGGCTCGGGGGGTTCAGGACAGTCTGCCGGCGTTTGGAACCGGGAGCTTGGGACTGGGCCTGATCCGCGAGGTCACGGCGAGCGGCTGGCTGGATGTTTTTGTCGGCGATGCGGCGATTCGAGGAGGCGGCCGAGCCGGGACGGTTGTGGCGGGCGTCCTAGGGATGCTGGCGGTGGCGGGCACCGTCGTGGCGCTCGTCCGGCGCACGGCGAATCTTTTGCTGGCGAAGGTCGCGACCGTGCTCGGGTTTCTGGCGATCCTGCTGATTTTCGACAAGGACTACCAGTCGCGCTACCTGCTCCCGGCGATACCCGCGCTGGCAATCCTGGCCGCCGTCCCGCTTCAGGAGATTCCCCGGCGGGTCTGGACAGTGGCGCCAATCGCAGCGGTTGTCGTCGCAGCGTTGGCCGGGCCGGTCTATGCGTCGCGGGCTTACTACGACGACTACCGGCGTGGAGACTATCGGTCGATTACCTCCACAGTCGAGAACCTGGCCCGGCCACGGAGGCCAGAACGTGATGAAGGCAAGTTCAGGGATGCGGTGGTGCTGGCCGGTCCCTGGCAGGGATGGTATTGGCGGCACTACTTCCCGGACTTTCTTGACAAGGTTGACGTCTGGTTCCTGCCTGAGGAGGTTCCGCCGGCCGTGACCGCCGAAGAGGTGACGAAGAAGCTTCAGCGCGCGGTCGACAACCACCGCCGGATTTGGGTGGTCCTGGCCGGACTGGAACAGGCCGATCCGGAAGGCCACGTGGAGAAGTGGCTGTCCTCCCAATGGCAAGCACGCTCCGAGGTGTATCGGAACGGTGTTCTGCAACTCTATATGACCAATGTGCTGGATCTGGTGGATCGACGAGGTCAGGTGAAGCTTGCCCGCGATTTCCAGATTGATCTGATTCAATACACCGGCGATCGCACCGACCAGGGACCGCGCGAAGCCGGCGATGGGGTCCGCTTCACAGTTTTTATGCGGGCAATGCGTCAGGTGGATTACGACTTGCGCCTGCGCGTGTGGCTGCGCACATCGAGCGGTGTGATCTATGCCAAGGACCTGTTTGCTCAGGATCGGTCCCTCAGGCGCACGTCCGATTGGGAGCCGGGTGAGAAGCATCAAATTCGCACTGCCATCTGGGTGCCGGCAGAGGCCGAGTCAGGGTCGTATCAGGCCTACGTTGCTTTTCTACGTCCTGATGACCGGCCGCTTACGGCCGTTGGCAAGTTGTCCAGCATTGTGTATCCGGGGGTGGACTATGTCCTGCTGGGCCCAGTCGACATCATGCCTCCGACCGTCCCGCTGGCCAACGAGGCAGAGTTGCGTGAGGTACTAGGCGGGCCGATTCGCTAGCCGTCGGGGCGTGAAGTGAGCATCGATCGGCTAATTCCGCCGCTCAGGGCCAACACACCCGAGTAGACCGCCAGCCCGACCGCTGAGGCGGGGATCCACGGCAGGTCGCGCAGCAGCCAGATTGTCAACGCCAAGCAACCCGCAGCCAGCATGGGTCGGAGCGCGGGTTCCAACAGACGCCGCAGCAGTTGGTCGCGTCGCAGGATCCAAGCCAGCATTACCAGGAGCACCGCTTCGCTGGCTATGGTGGTGGCGGCTGCCGCCAGGAAACCGAAGACTGGCACGAGCGCCAGGTTGGCGCCGACGTTGAAGAGCGTGGTTATCAGGAACGCCGGTGTCAGCCACCACTGGCGGTCAAGGGATATCACGACGTACTGCAACGTTCCGTTGCAATAGCTGAGCGGCAGGAACCAGATCAGGATCGCCAGGGCCTGTGCGGTGAAGGGGAGGAACTCCTCACCCAGCAAGGCTCCGACCAGAGGCTGAGCGTAGGCGAAGAGCAGCACGACGGCGGGCGCGGCGAATGAGATCAATACACGCCAGGTGCGGGCCATCCAGCGGCCCAGGGCCTCCGGATCCTCGGCTGCCCGCGCCATGAGCGGGAAAGCCGCCAGCACGACGGCTGCGGGGACCGCGTTCAGCGCGTTGATGAATTTGTAGGCGGAGCTGTAATGCCCCACGACGGTCGTGCCTTCGATTGCTTGCAGGATCAGGATGTCCAGTTGCACGAAGGCCGTGGCCAGCAGGCCGTTGAGCATGAGCGGGAATCCCGAGGCCACGAGTTCGCGCCGGTTTCCGCGGCCTTGCCGGCCCGTTCGCAGCAGGCCGAATCCCACGGGCCGCGCAAGCACCAGCAAAGACGCCGTGCCTGAGGCCGTACCCGCAATGGCGAGTCCGATCACACCGGTGCCAGCACCCAGCAGGAGCAGGCCCAATCCAACGGTCAGGGCAGACGTGCCCGCGGCAACCAGCCCCCGCCGGTCCATGCGTTCCCAGGCGCCGTAGACCGAGGCGTAGGCCTGTCCCAGGGCGGTGGGCAGCAG
>VXPS01000025.1 GCA_009839425.1 Chloroflexota bacterium | reverse complement strand
ACACGCGTAAGAGGGCCGGCAGCGGCAGATGTGTATAAGAGCACGCATGATCCGCGTGCCGGACTCCCACAATGCCAACCGCTGAAGACGCGCCGCTCTGGCGGCCCGGCCAGGCCCGGCGATCCACCAGCGCCATGGCCCGCTTCTGGCGCGCCGCCGAGGCCCACACCGGTCGGCGCTTCGCCGACTACGCCGCGCTCCACCGCTGGTCGGTTGAACACAGCGCCGACTTCTGGTCCTTCTACGCGGACTTCGCCGGCGTCCGCTTCACCGACCCGCCCGTCGAGGTCAAAGGCCCGGATCGCATGCCCGGAACCGAGTGGTTCCGCGGGGCGACGCTCAACTACGCCGAACACATGCTCCGCCGCAACGACGACAAGCTCGCGCTGATCTACCGGACCGAATCCGGTCACACCCATAGCCGGACCTACGCCGAGCTACGCAACGAAGTCAGCCGCTGCGCCAGCGCGCTTCGTCAATTGGGCGTCGAACCCGGCGACCGCGTGGCCGGCTACCTGGTCAACGGCCCGGAGACCGTCATCGCCTTTCTCGCCTGCGCCAGCATCGGCGCCATCTGGAGCGCCTGTTCGCCGGACTTCGGCGTTGCCGGCGCGCGAGATCGCCTCGGGCAGATCGAGCCTCGCGTGGTGATCACGAGCGACCGCTACTGCTACAACAGCCGCCAGTTCGAATGCCTGGCCACGATCCAGGATTTCAGCGCTGGGGTTACCTCGATTCAACACGTCGTCGTGGTTCCGTTTGCTCAATCGTCCTGGACCCGGGTGCCGCACGGCTGGCTGACCTGGCGCGCGCTGCTCGACCTGGCAACGACCGACGAGCCCGAGTTCACTCCGCTGCCTTTCGATCACCCGCTCTACATTCTCTATTCGTCGGGAACAACCGGCGCGCCGAAGTGCCTGGTCCACGGCGCCGGCGGCACGCTCCTGCAACACCGCAAGGAACATCAACTCCACACCGACCTGCGGCCCGACGACACGATCGTCTACTTCACCACCTGCGGCTGGATGATGTGGAACTGGCTGGTCTCGTCCCTGGCCACCGGCTGCACCCTCGTCCTCTACGAGGGCAGCCTGAACCACCCCGATCTGTCGACCACCTGGCGCCTGGCCGAAGAGCTTGGCGTCACGGTCTTCGGCACCAGCGCGTCGTTCGTGGAAGCCTGCATGCGAGCCGGCATCCGGCCTCGCGACATGGCCGACCTCTCGGCGCTCCGCACGTTGCTGTCAACCGGCTCCCCGCTGTCGCCGGAAGCCTTCCGCTGGGTGTACGCCAACGTCAACGACAATCTGCACCTGGCGTCCATCTCAGGCGGCACCGACATCGTGTCGTGCTTTGTGTTGGGCAATCCGCTGCTTCCGGTCTACGCGGGCGAGATTCAATGCGCTGGGCTGGGCATGGACGTCGCTGCCTTCGACGAGCGCGGGAACTCGGTGCGGAGCCAACAGGGCGAGCTTGTTTGCCGAAGACCATTCCCCTCGATGCCGGTGCGGTTTTGGAATGACCCCGACGGCGAGCGGTACCGTGCGTCGTACTTTGAGATATACCCGGGGATCTGGCGTCACGGCGACTTTGTCGAAATCACCCCGCGCGGCGGCATCGTCATTCTGGGACGCAGCGACGCAATTCTGATGCCGGGCGGCGTCAGGATCGGAACGGCCGAGATCTATCGCCCGATCGAGACGATTCCGCAAGTTGTCGCGGGTCTGGCGACGACCGTCAGGCGAGAAGGCCGCGATGAAATCGTGCTCTTCGTGGTCTTGCTCCAGAAGGACAAGCTTGATGAGGCCCTGCGGGAAACGATTCAGGACGCCATTCGCAGGTCGGCTTCACCCCGCCATGTACCTCGCCACGTGCTGGCCGTCCACGATCTGCCCCGCACCCGTAACGGCAAGCTGGCCGAGTTGGCTGTCACACGGATCCTGCGAAACGAGCCGGTGACCAACCGCGAGTCACTGGTGAACCCCGAATGCCTGGCCGTCTTTGAATCGCTCCGTCCACAACTCCTCGCAGCGGAGCCCGTACATGCCTGACCAGCCCGAAGCCGTCATCCTGGCCGCGCGGCGAACCCCGATCGGCAAGTATCTGGGAGCATTTGCCGAATTGAGCGCCGACGAACTCGGGCGCCAACTCGCGGTTGACCTCATGCAGACCACGCACGTCAGACCCGACCAGGTCGACCAGGTGATTGTCGGATGCGCCCTTCAGGCCGGCCTGGGTATGAACGTAGCTCGGCAGGTCGCCGTTCGAGCTGGCATCCCGGTCGAACGACCGTCCTTTACAGTCAACCAGGTGTGCGGCAGCGGATTGCAGGCGGTGCAGCAGGCCGCGCAACAGGTCTGGCTGGGACAGAGCCGGGTGGTTCTGGCCGGCGGCGTCGAGCGCATGTCCGGCGCGCCATTCCTGACACCGCGCGACCGCGAGGGCACTCCCGATTTGACGGCCGCGCCAATCGACTCGCTGCAAGGCGACGGGCTGGTTGACAGCTTCGAACACACCCACATGGGCTGTACCGCCGAACGCATCGTCTCCGAGCTCGGCATCTCGCGTATCGAGCAGGACGCATACGCCCTCGAGAGCCAGCGGCGCTACCAGGCAGCTCGACATCGGCTGGCCGAAGAGATCACCCCAATCTCCGTCGCCCGCGACGGCGGGTCGGTCGAGATCAGCCGCGATGAGCACCCGCGAGAGACCAGCCTGGCCGCCCTCGCAGGGCTCAGGCCCGTATTTCAGGACGGCGGCACGGTCACGGCCGGAAATGCTTCAGGAATCAACGATGGCGCCGCGCTGGCGGTCGTCGCTTCCCGCCGCTGGGCGGACGACCAGGGCCTTCGCTACGACCACACCCTGCGCGGCTTCAACACGGTTGGAATCGAACCGGGGCTGATGGGACTTGGTCCGGTCGAGGCAATCCGAGGACTGCTGGAGCGGCAAGGCCTACGCGATGCAGACATTGACCTCTATGAGATCAACGAGGCGTTTGCAGGTCAGGTGCTGGGAGTCCTGCGCCAGCTTGACCTGGATGCGTCCAGGGTCAACGTCAACGGCGGCGCTATTGCGCTGGGGCATCCCATCGGCGCCAGCGGCTGCCGTATCCTCGTGACCCTGACGCACGAGATGCGTCGCCGCAACGCGCGGCGCGGTGTCGCCGCTCTGTGTGTCGGCGGTGGCATGGGTATTGCCGCACTGGTTGAAGCCGCCGATCATGGCGCAGATTGAGGCACACGTAACTTGCTTTGTTGCTTAGTGAATAAAGAGAGGTATATGCGTAATCTGGATAACCCAACTTCTATCTTCCCCTCGCACTTCGCATCAGTGCCAGAGGCCGTGAATCGGCAACCGGGAATCTTGAGTCACCGGGCCGGCAAACGTAGACTGCCGCAAGCCCGACTCGACAAACCTAGGGATTAGCTATGCCGCAATTCTCAAGCAACGTTCTCGAGCAGTACGGTCGAGATGTGTTCACGGCCGCCGGATCGCCGCCGGACATTGCCGACTCGGTGGCCTGCTCGCTGGTGCTCGCGGATCTCTCCGGACATCCCTCCCACGGAGTGATGCGCATTCCCGATTACGTCACCTACATCGAGGAAGGCCTGGTCGACCCCAAAGTCAGACCGACTATCAAGCATGTGACGCCGAACGCGGTTTTTGTGGACGGCCAATGGGGCTACGGGCAGATCACGGCCGCGGACGCCGTGGCGGAAGTGGTGAAGCTGGCCAAGGCATCCGGCATTGCGATGGCCGGCATCATGAATTGCAATCACGTCGGCCGCGTGGGCGAGTGGGTCGAGCTGGCGGCCCAGAGCGACGTGCTGGCCATCATGGTCGTTGGCGGCCCGTCCGACATCGTCACCGCGCCGTTCGGCGGCGCCGAGACGGCGCTCAGCACCAATCCAATCGCCGCCGGAGTGCCGGCGGGATCGCGTGATCCAATGATCATGGACTTTGCGACCTCCGCGCAGGCCGTCGGCAAGATCCGCATTGCCCAGGCGCGCGGAATGCAGCTGCCTGAGAACTCGATTCTCGACTCCGAGGGCAATTCAACGACCGATCCGGATGACTTCTTCGACGGCGGTCTGCTGCTCCCCTTCGGCGGCCACAAGGGTTCTGCGCTGTCGATCCTGATTGACGCCCTTGGGAGCGGGATGACGGGATCGGAGCTGACAGACCGATATAACAAGCTTGGCGCCATCCTGATTGGCATCAATCCTGCCGTCTTCCGGCCCAGGGACGAGTACGGAGCTGCGGTGGACGGGCTGTTCGACCGCGTGACCGGCGTGCAGACCGCGCCGGGATTCGACGAGGTTCTGATACCAGGTGAGCCGGAACGCCGGGCGCGAATGGAGCAACGCCGGACGGGAGTCGAGGTGGCGCCTGCCACGCTGCAGACGCTGTTGGACACGGCAGAGAAGCTGGGCATCGACGCCGTCGCACTGAGCAATGAGCCCTAACGGCTGCCAGCGAACCCTTGGCAGGCGGCGCGCACGCGAGACTCGCGTCGGCTTTGACGGTGATTTGCGCTCGCCGTACGCTTCCGCCGAGGCGTTGGCGCTAGTTTGATGAGCGAGGCGATCGCATGAAGCTCGGCGGATTCATGATGCCGTTGCATCCTCCCGGCCATAACTTCACCGAGACGATCGCCGCCGATCTCGAGCAAATTGTGGAGGCTGATCGTCTCGGCTTTTCCGAATACTGGATCGGCGAGCACTTCACGGCCGAGTGGGAGAACATTCCGGCTCCTGACCTCCTGATAGCTCAGGCGCTTGGCCGCACCAAGAACATCATCCTAGGCACGGGAGTTACCTGCCTTCCAAATCACCACCCGTTCGGCCTGGCGCACCGCATTGCGCAGCTCGACCACATGGCACGAGGACGATTCTATTGGGGAGTTGGATCGGGTGGTTTTCCGGGCGACTTAGAAGCATTTGGATTTGATCTAAAGTCCGGCGAAAACCGCAAGATGACCGGCCAGACTATTCAAGCCGTGCTTGACATCTGGAACGGCCAGGAGCCGGGAACGTACGAGTCGAAGTATTGGTCGTACACCATCCCCAAGCAGGTGGACGCCGTGGGGCTGCGCCTGCACTTGCAGCCATACCAGAAGCCACACCCACCAATCGGCGTCGCGGGGGTCTCGCAGTCGTCTGGAACGTTGCGCCTGGCTGGCGAGCGCGGCTGGATCCCGATGTCCATCAACATCATCCCGCCGGTAACGCTGAAGACGCACTGGGACGCCGTGGAAGAGGGCGCGCAGAAGACGGGCAAGCAGCCCAGCCGCACCGACTGGCGAATCGCCAGGACGATCTACGTTGCCGATACCACCGAGCAGGCTCGCCGCGAGGCCATCGAGGGCAGCATGGGCCGCGACTTCCGCGACTACTTCTTCCGGCTGCTGCCCCTCGCGGGAATGTTCGATCTGTTCAAGACCTCGGCTGACATTCGGGATGAGGACGTGACCCTCGACTACCTGTGCGATGAAGTCTGGATCGTTGGGAGCCCCGACGAAGTCGAACGACGGCTACGCGCGCTCTACGACGAAGTCGGCGGCTTTGGCGTGCTGCTGGCCATGGCCCACGAATGGGAACCGGCCGACGGCTGGAAGCGCTCACTTCACCTGCTCACTCAGGAGGTCATGCCGCGCCTCAAGGACCTCACGCCAGCCGCCTGAGCAGCAACCGCACCGCGGTCGGCTCGGCTAGCGTCGGCCGGAGAACTCCCGCCGCCAGTACACCAGCGGCTGCCGGTCCTCGACGCTTCCATCCACCACCGTCCCAATCACGATGGCATGGTCGCCGTGCTTCGTCACGAACGACCGCCGGCAGATAAGCGTGGCGAGACTACCCACAATAAGTTGCAGCCCATGCGGCCCCGCCACGCTCTCGCACTGCTCAAACTTATCGTCGACTTTGGAAGCGAACAGGCGCGCCACGTCAGGCTGATCCTCACACAGGAGATGGACGGCGAAGTACTCACCCTCCGTCATGCCGCGGTAGCTCCGAGTCGACTCGTCGACACACACGATCACGGAGGGCGGCTTCGCTGAGTACGACGCAATTGAGGTAACGGTCATGCCGCAGGGCCCTGAATCAGGATCCACGCCGGTGACCACGGCGACGCCGGAGGCCAGCGAGGCCATTGCCTCCTTGAAGACTTCAAGAGCATGCGGTGCGTCGGCTGCTTCCGGCGTCATCGAGATATCGACCGCGAGACTGTGTGAGGCGGGCGAAATCGATCACGACGCCTGGTGCGCGCGGCGCGCATGTCTACTCCGTGAAGTCCCGACGCCGCGCCTCGGGCTTGGGATCACCGCCCCGCACCGACGCGTCGCCACGGTGATACAGATCTGTCATGTACGCCTCGTGCGACCCAAGCTCACGAATGACCCTGCCAACGTCGCCCACAGCGCGCTTCAGCACCCTTGCAACGGTCCGCAGCCCCAGCATCCCGGTTCGCTTCCAGGGAGCGTCAGGCGACTCCAGCGTGCGACTTCCACCGGCAGGCTGCAACCCGCACGCCAGACCGCCCGGCTGAGTGCGGCCCGTTAGACGGCCGCCTTCATTTCCCGGTAGGCCGCCAGCATGTGGCTATTGGCGGCAAGCGTGGTCTCGAGCGCCTGGCCGAGACCCTCAAGCTGCGCTCCTGGAATAGCAGTCAAGGTATAGGCGTCTGGGATCTCGGTGAAAGTGCGCATACCGGCGCAGCCGACGGACAGGGTGGCCGCACCGTCCGCAGCGGCGCGCGGCAGGGCGGCGCACGCCGGCCGGCCCAGAATCGACCCACCCACGCCGTGCCAGTGGGTTCCGCCCAGCGCCTCCTCCAAGAGCATTGCCTGTCGCGGAGTCGTCCAGACGACCACAGCGTCGGGCGCCAACGGAAAGTCGGCCAGCGGGCCATAGACGATGCCTCCGGCTGGCGGATCGAAGTGCGGGATGTTCGCGACTTCGGCTTCATCGATGTAATTGATGGCGCACATGTCGCCAACGAGACTCATCAGTTCGGCGCTCTTGGCCTCGTCCAATTCAAAGCCCATGACCATGGCGCCTATTGGACAGGCCATGTGTGCGCCGGCATCGGCGAAGAACACGCCGCGCTCGGCGCGTCGCCAGAAGGTGCAAGCGGATGGTACAGCCCCCGTTGCCTCGGCGATTCCGTCCGGTGCCTCGGAAACACGGGTGAGCGCTATCGGCGGAAAGTCGAGTCCCAGTCCGGACTGCAAACGAGACGCGAGGTCGGAATAGTCAGTCGTCATGGCAGAGGTCCCCTGTCAGGCGCACAGCTCCTGGCCAGATGCTGCGGCTCGATGCTGACGATCAGCTTACTTCTTGGCGGCTTCGTAGTAGGGGTTGGCGCCAGCAGCATGGTCGGTGACGTCGACCACGCGCGAAATCTCCGGCACGTTGTCGCGCAGTGCGACTTCAATGCCCTGCGACAGGGTGACGCTGGCCATGCCGCAGCCCTGACATCCACCGGAAAGCCGCAAGTAGGCGACATCGTCCTCAACTGCGACCAATTCCGCATGCCCACCGTGAGCGGCAATGGCCGGGTTGATCTGGTGGTCGAGGACCTGAATCACACGCTCGGCCACTGGCCCAGTGGGCGCAGCCGTTGCCTGGCCCGCGGTGGCACCGCCGACGGCCGGGCTGGGACTTTGCGGATTGCGTACAAACAGCCCGCCGCCACCAGGTGAATCGGACAAGTCAATGGTTGAGCCCTGCATCTGGTCCACGCTGCCGGAGGGAATCACGACTTGCAGGCCCTCAGCCGCGGTGACGACGGCATCGTCCGGTGCCGCGTCGTCCACCGACTTCAGGTACATGTCGTAGCTGAAGCCAGTTCCAGAAACGCCCGTGATCTCGACCCACATGGCAAGCCGCTCGGGGTTGGGCTTGTCGGAGTGGCCACGATAGGTCAGTACCAATTCCCTGGCGGCATCCGTGATCTGAACCAGCGGTTGATCCGACGTCGAGGTGTCGAACGTCATCCCGGTTTCCTGTGAGCGGCGATTCCAATCCTCAACTCTATGATAAGAGCGTGGCGCACGTTGTCCTATTGCTTCACAGCGAAAGCTACCGAGCCGCGGATTTCCTCCAAGCCGCACGGCAGCTTGGCGTTGATGTCACGGTGGCCTCGGATCGGCGCAACCCGGTCGCGGGTGACGGGGAAGACGGCGTCATCGAAGTCCATCTCGCCGAGCCGGAGATCGCCGCGTCCGCGATCGTTGAGTACGCAGCCGAGACAGCGGTCGACGCAGTTGTGGCCGTAGACGATCAAGGGGTTGCGACGGCCGCGCTGGCCAGCGAGGAACTTGGCCTGGCGCACAACCCACCATCGGCAGTATCCGCGACGCGCAACAAATCCGACATGCGCCGTCAACTGGCCATGCACGACGTAGCCCAGCCGGCATTCCGGATAGCCCAGAGCGTCAGCGAGGCGCAATTCGCCGCCAGCCAGCTGGGATACCCGGTGGTGGTGAAGCCTGTCTCCCTGTCCGCCAGCCAGGGTGTGATTCGCGTCGATAAGGCCACTGACATGCCAGAAGTTGTCGAACGCATCAAGTCGATTGTGGAAGCAAATGGTCGCGGTCCGGAGGACCCGTTGCTGGTTGAGCGGTTTATAGCGGGAGCTGAAGTCGCGGTGGAAGGGCTGGTTCGAGGCGGGTCATTGGAAATCCTCGCCATCTTCGATAAGCCAGATCCGTTGGACGGCCCCTATTTCGAGGAGACGATTTACGTCACACCGTCGCGCTTGCCTGCCAAGTCTCAGGAAGCCATCCGAGAAGTCACTGCTGCAGCGGCAAAGAGTCTTGGGCTCTCGGAGGGACCAGTCCACGCCGAACTGCGAATCAAGGGCTCACAGGCGTGGATGCTGGAGATTGCCGCACGGTCGATCGGAGGCCTCTGCGCGCGCTCGCTCAGGTTTGGACTGGGCGTGAGTCTTGAACAGCTCATATTGCGGCACGCGCTGGGAATCCCGATTCACGACCTCGCCCGCACCGATGCCGCCGCGGGCGTCATGATGCTGCCCATCCCGCGCGCCGGCCGACTGCGGGCCGTCAGCGGGGTCGATCAAGCACGGGCGGTCGACGGCGTTGCCGGCGTAGAAATCACAGTCGCCCCGGGACAGGAACTGGTCCCCTTGCCGGAGGGCAGCCGTTACCTTGGTTTCGTGTTTGCACGGGGGCGTGAACCACATGCCGTCGAAGCGGCGCTGCGCGCGGCTCATGCAGCGTTGGAATTCGACATCGAGGTGAACTAGCGCGAAGGCGCGAAAAAACCCCTAGCATTAGCAGATGCGAGCACTTCTGGTATCCACCTACGAACTCGGACATCAGCCGCTGCACTCCGCGTCGGCTGCCGGCGCGCTGCTGCAGGCCGGTCACGAGGTGCGCTGCCTGGACCTGTCGGTCGAGATGTGGGACGGCGCCTCCGTGGCCTGGGCGGACGCCGTCGCCATTTCGGTTCCCATGCACACGGCCACGCGACTTGCTGAACGCGCGGCGCAACGCATCCGCCAGGACAGTCCTGACACGCCGATCGCGTTCTACGGTCTCTACGCCGGCATGGAGCATCATCCGACGGGCGCGAATCTCGCCGATGCTCAACTCGCCGGGGCATACGAACACGGCCTGGTCGAGTGGCTGGGCCGGTTGGCTTCGAGCGGAAACGCGAAGGAGCCTGTGGTCGATCTCGGCCGACGTTCCAGCGTACTTCCGGCCAGGCACCTGCTGCCCAACATCTCGCGCTACGCGCACATGGCGCTTGGCGATGACGAGTCGCCGGTGGGATATACGGAGGCCAGCCGCGGGTGCGTGCATACCTGCCGGCACTGTCCCGTCCCAATCGTGTATGACGGGCGAATTCGGATCATCGACGCAGACGTCGTGCTGGCCGACATCGACCAATTGGTGGAGGCCGGCGCACGGCACATCACGTTTGCCGATCCCGATTTCCTGAACGGCGTGCGGCACTCACAACGCGTGGTTCGCGCGATGCACGCCCGGCATCCGCACCTCACGTTCGACGTGACGACCAAGGTTGAACACATCCTGGAGCATGCGGATGTCTGGGAGGAGTTCGCGGTAGCCGGCTGCCTCTTTGTCGTTTCGGCGTTCGAATCTGTGAACGACGAGATTCTGCGCCGGCTGGACAAGGGTCACTCGGCAGCCGAGGCGGCGTTGGCCGTTGCGCAATTGCGAAGGCACGGCATCGAAATTCGTCCGTCCTGGATGCCGTTCACCCCCTGGACCACGCCAGCTGACGTACTGGACATCATGGAGTTTGTACGGGAGCACGACCTGATCGCCAATGTTGATCCCGTTCAGTTCACCATTCGGCTGCTGGTGCCCCAGGGATCGCTGCTATTGGACCTACCAGAGATGATTCCCCACCTCCGCGGTTACGACGAGGAACGGTTGACCTATCGGTGGCGCGCCGACGATCCGCGCGCCGACGACCTGCAGGAGGAGCTGGCTGGAATCGTGGAGCGCGGGATCGCCGCGGAGTCCTCGGACTCGGTCTTGTTCGAACGGCTCTGGCTGGCCGTCCGAGGCGCAGCGCCGGAGGTGCCAGCGGGGTCTCCGCCCAGACTCGCCGGCAGCCCGCTACCGGTCCGGCCTCGGCTCACCGAACCCTGGTTCTGCTGCGCGGAGCCGACGGACATGCAGTTCAGCCCGCTGGAAGAGATTCCGGCATAACCCGCTATGACGAGTGATCTGCCGGTCGACCTATTTGACCTGGGGCACCTGGCCTACCGCGACGCGCTGGACTGGCAACAGACGAAGGCCGCCGAGGTTCGTGCTGAGATCTCGGCCGACGCTTTGGCGCTGCTGGAGCACCCGCCGGTGTACACCATGGGCGCCCGCGGCGGGGATGACCACATGCTGTTGAGCGGCGAGGCTCTTCAATCGAGGGGCGCTGACCTGATCATGACGGACCGGGGCGGCGACATGACATTTCATGGCCCGGGCCAACTGGTGCTCTACGCCGTCCTCAATCTGCGGCGTCGATGTTTGCGTCCCGTCGACCACGTACGGCGCCTTGAATGCACCGTCCTCGACACGCTGACGGCCTTCGGTATGCATGGGCGGACGGTCAAGGGACGACCGGGGGTCTGGGTCGGTTCGCGAAAGGTCGCGGCCATCGGAGTGTCAATTCGCGGTGGCGTCACGATGCACGGTGCGGCGCTGAATGTCACGAACGACCTGGCGTGGTTCAATGCCATCGTGCCCTGTGGACTACATGGACTTGGCGTCACTTCAATGGCTCGTGAACTGGGAAATGCACCGTTGATGGGCGATGTGATGGCTGCGGCCGCCGCAGCATTTGCCGAGGTTTATCAGACCGATGTGCGTCCGGCTGCACCTGCAATGGAGCGCGTCGGTGGCCACTGAGGTCCGGGTGGCGCGACCGTCATGGCTGCGCGCACGCGTGCCCGGGGGCGAGCGTTTCGAAGGCCTTCGCGACCTTGTGCGCTCGGAGCGCCTGCACACCGTCTGCGAAGAGGCCCGGTGCCCGAACATCGGCGAATGCTGGAACGCCGGCGAGGCCACGTTCATGATCCTGGGCGACACCTGCACCCGGGCGTGCGGCTTTTGCGCTGTGACCTCGGGACGGCCCGGGGCGCTTGACCCGCTTGAGCCGTTTCGTGTGGCCCAAGCTGTGGCGCAGATGGATCTCGATTACTGCGTGATTACCTCCGTCAATCGGGATGACGAGACGGACGGCGGCGCGGCGATCTTCGCCGGTTGCATTCGGGCCATCCGACATCGCACGCCGCACGTGGAGGTCGAGGTCTTGATCCCGGACTTCATGGGCAACTGGGACGCGCTGGCGACGGTTGTGCGGGCCAGGCCGGTCGTCCTGAATCACAACATTGAGACGGTGCCGCGACTCTATCCGCGTGCGCGGCCCAAGGCGATCTATACGCAGTCGTTGGAGTTGCTGCAGCGGGTCAAGCGCATCGATCCAACCATGATTACGAAGTCCGGGATCATGGTCGGCCTCGGAGAGACGCGGGACGAGTTGTCCAAAACGCTGGCCGATCTGCGCGACCACGACTGCGATCTGCTCACGATTGGGCAGTACCTGCGACCGTCGCGCAAGCATCTGCCGATCGTCCGGTACTACAGCCCCGACGAGTTCGACGAGCTGGCGGACGAAGCGCGAGGCCTCGGATTCGCCCACGTCGAATCCGGACCGCTGGTGCGAAGCTCGTACCATGCGGGGGAACAGGCTCGTGCGGCCCGAGACAAAGCGGCCAGCCTGGGGCGCGAACGGTAAGAAAACTGGTGCGCACCGCCGGTCAGGGGCGTTAGGCTCGGATCGGTCGGACTCTCGACTGCGTGAGGTGCCGCGACATCGCAACCATCGACGTCAACGGTCAGGCTGACGACTCCGCAATCGAGTCCCTGGAAACCCAGGACTGGCTGGCTTCGCTCGACGACGTCTACGTCCTGCGCGGACCCGAGCGAGTGGCGGGACTGCTGCGCGAACTTCAGATCCATGCGCAGCGGGACGGCGTTTCGCTGCCTGTCACCTCCCGCACGCCCTACGTCAACACCATCCCGCCTGAGCGGCAGCCCGACTATCCGGGCGATCGGGACATCGAGCGAACCATCAAGAGCATCATTCGCTGGAATGCGATGGCCATGGTGGTTGAGGCCAACGGCAAGTCGGACGGCATTGGCGGGCACATTTCAACGTATGCGTCGGCGGCCACGTTGTATGAGGTCGGCTTCAACCACTTCTTCCGGGGGCCCAATCACCCGGACGGCGCGGACATCGTCTATTTCCAGGGGCACGCCTCGCCCGGGATGTATTCGCGCGCGTATGTCGAGTGGCGTCTGCCTCCCGCGCAGCTTCATAATTTTCGGCGGGAAATGGCGGTTGGCGGCGGCCTGTCGTCGTATCCCCACCCGTGGCTCATGCCCGACTTCTGGCAGTACCCAACGGTTTCCATGGGTCTTGGGCCGCTCATGTCCATTTACCAGGCCCGCTTCATGCAGTACCTGGCCGACCGAGGTTTGCGCCCGGACACCGGGCGCCGCGTGTGGGCGTTCCTGGGCGACGGGGAGTTCGACTCACCGGAGGCCAGCGGGGCGATTTCGCTGGCGGCCCGGGAGAACCTGGACAATCTGACCTGGGTCCTGAACTGCAACCTGCAGCGCCTGGACGGGCCGGTGCGCGGGAACGGCAGCGTGGTGCAGGAGTTGGAGGGCCTGTTCCGCGGAGCCGGCTGGAACGTCATCAAAGTGCTGTGGGGCAGCGACTATGACGAGCTGTTCGCCAACGACACCGACGGGATCCTGGCCAAGCGAGCCACTGAGGTCGTAGACGGCGAGTACCAGAAGTACTCGGTCGCCGGCGGGGCGTACATCCGCGAGAACTTTTACGGCGTGGACCCGCGCCTGCTGGCGATGGTGGCCGACCGCAGCGACGACGAACTCTGGCGGATGCGGCTGGGTGGCCACGATCCGATCAAGGTCTATGCGGCCTATCACGCCGCCGTGCGACACAAGGGCGCGCCGACCATCGTCCTGGCCCGCACCATCAAGGGGTACGGACTGGGCGAGGCCGGCGAAGGCCGGAACATCACGCACCAGCAAAAGAAACTCAATCTGGACGAGCTTCTCTCCTTCCGCGACCGGTTTCACATTCCACTTTCGGACGACGAGGTCATCAATGCGCCGCTGTACCGGCCGCCACGCGAGAGCATGGAGGGTCGGTACGTCGCGGAGCGGGTGCGGGCAATGGGTGGGCACCTGCCTACTCGAGCCCCGTCCTATGACCCGATCTCACCGCCGAGCAACGACGCGTACGCCGAGTTTTCGACGGGCACGGGACAGCGGCAGGCCTCGACAACCATGGTGTTTGTGCGGCTGCTGGCCAAGCTGCTGCGGGACCCGGAGATCGGGCGTCTAATCGTGCCGATCGTTCCCGACGAGGCGCGGACGTTCGGAATGGAGGCGCTGTTTCGGCAGGTCGGCATTTACTCGCACGTGGGCCAACTCTACGAGCCGGTCGACTCCGACACCTTGCTCTACTACAAGGAGTCGACGGACGGACAGATATTGGAAGAAGGGATAACTGAGGCTGGCTCGCTGTCGTCCTTTATCGCGGCGGGGACGGCCTATGCAACGCATGGCCTGCCGATGATTCCCTTCTATATCTATTACTCGATGTTCGGCTATCAACGTGTCGGCGACCTGGTGTGGGCGGCGGCGGACAGTCGCACCCGGGGCTTCATGATTGGCGGAACGGCAGGCCGAACCACGCTGGCCGGTGAGGGCCTGCAGCACCAGGACGGGCACAGTCATCTGCTGTTCTCGGCCGTGCCCAACTGTCGGGCTTACGACCCGGGCTTCGCCTACGAGGTAGCCACCCTGATTCGCGACGGTATCCGGCGCATGTACTCGGATGGCGAGGACAGCTTCGTGTACATGACCGTTGGCAACGAGAACTACACC
>VXPS01000042.1 GCA_009839425.1 Chloroflexota bacterium | reverse complement strand
AGCTACGACCACACCCAAACCGTCAGGGAGTACTACGACCTGTGCAGCGAGTTCATGGTGTTCGGTTGGGGCGCATCGCTCCACTTCGCGCCGCTGTCGCCCACGGAAAGCCTGGAGGAATCCAAGATCCGGCACCAGCGGCTGATGATTGCCAAGCTGGAGTTGTGCGAGGGCATGACGGTGATCGATGTTGGGTGCGGGATCGGCGGCCCCATGCGCCGGGTCGTCCGCGAGGCCGGCGTCAGGGTCATCGGGGTCAATAGCAGTGAAGTCCAGCTGAACAAGGCGAAGGCCCTGAACGTCGAGGCGGGGCTCGACCACATGGTCGACTATCTCGCCTGCAGCTTCATGGACATGCACGCCATCGCGAACGACACCTGCGACCGGGCTTACGCGATCGAATCGACCTGCCACGCGCCGGACAAGGTGGGCGCGTTCGCCGAGATCTACCGGGTGCTGAAACCCGGAGCCCTCTTCTGGGGGCAGGAAATGTGCCTGACGGACCGGTTCGATCCCCACGACGACCGGCACCGGGCCATCGAGCAGGAGCTCATGCACGGCATTGCGCTCAAGGACATCGCGACGATGGACGAAGTGAACCGAGACCTCGAAGCGGCGGGCTTTGAAGTCATCGAGGGCAGAGACCGGGCCGTTGCCGAGAACGGTCCGACCACGCCCTGGTATCAGCCGATGCTGACCCAGCGGAGCACGCTGGGCAACGCCCTGCGCAGGACGCCGCTCGGCCGCAAGGCGTTCATCGGGGCATCCCGGCTGGCCGAGGTGGTGAGGGTGTTTCCGAAGGGCGCCGCCGACGTCGTTGGCCTGATGGATCGCACCGCCAACGCCTACGTCGACGGCGGCAGGACCGGAATCTTCACGCCGCTGTACTGTTTCCTGGCGCGTAAGCCCGGCTAGATTCGCTCGGTACCGATCGGCCCGTTACTCCCGGGCGCCTCAGACGTTCAGTTCGCGCCGCTGTTCGGCAATGCGGAACTTCAACTTCTTACTCGGTTTCATCGACGGCAGCGGGTTGAACCCGAGCTTGAAGTTCGGCGGGGACACCTCGAGCGTGAAGTGGTGCGCGACCAGGAGCACGTTGACGGCCAGCTGCAATTCCATCCACCCCACCCCAAGGCACCGGTGCGTGCCCAGACCGTACGGGGCATACCCGGAACTGCGATGCTCGTTGCGCGGAGGCAGATAACGGTCGATATCGAATTTCAAGGGGTCGGGGAACACGTCGCTCATGTAATGCGCGGCCGTCTGGGCGATGTAGACCTGTGACCCGATCGGTATTCGATAGCCCTCGACCACGCACGTATTCATCACGGTTCGCAGAGACACCGGAACGATCGGATACACCCGCAGGCATTCCATCAGGAATCGGTGTGTGACGTCGATCGCTTGCGGTCTGAAGGCCCCCGCATCCGGATCGCCATCGGCGAACAAGGCGTCGGCTTCGGCGCGGATTTCCTTGTAGAGATCCGGCTGGGACGCCATGGCGTACAGCACGAAGCTGAACGCATCGCCAAGGTAGACGCTGGCAATCAGCGCGGCTGAGAGGACGAAGCGCAGATTCGTCTCCGGGACGAATTGCGGATCACTGGCGTGCAGGCTCAGCAGGTCATCCGCGAGGTCCCGCGGACTGCCAGCTCGCTGGGCGGGCGTATGCCCGCTTTGGACCTTCTCCACGAGCTGGTCCAGGATCTTAATCCGGCGCTTCATGCTCGGGGTCTTCAACATGAACTTGGGTAGGACTTTCAGAATGTGAACATTGAGAGCCCGTTCCTTGAAGACAGTCAGGTCGTCGAAAATATCCTGGGAATCAATGCTGATCATCAGCGGCGAGAGTTGCGCGTTTATCATGCGCCGGCACATGCGCGTGGCGGGGTAGGAATCTCCCACCGTCCAGTCCGCCATATGGGTCCGCGCATCCTTGTAGACCTGGTCCAGTTGCCCCATCAATCTTCCCCGGGAATATGCTGGCCCCAACGACTTACGAAGCCGGAAGTGATCCGCGCCGTCCAGGGATGGCAATACCCCCGACGCGCCGTAAACCTTCTCGAAGTCCGAAAAGTAGTCCTTGGTTCTGAGGTACATCCGCCCGTTTCGATGCACCCAGCGATTTGTCTCGGGACCGGCCAGGAAGATCATTGGATCCTGGAAGGGCGGTCGCAGCTCGAACACCGGGCCGTATTCTTCGGCCAGGTCAGCAAAGAGCGCGGGGAAATTGCCGGTGCGAAGATGTCGATTGAACACCAACCGGCGCAGCGAGACAACCGGGATCTTCTTGGTCAGGGCTGAACGTTGAAGCAGCGGTCCGGCGAGACTCTCGGATACCGCGGCGGCAATGGACCGGCCGATCAGGTCCATGTTGCAGATGAGATCAATGCGTTCCTCGTCCTGGTCCTCGAGTTGGAACATGAAGCGAAATACATCGCACGTGTTAACCAGGCAGACGATGATCACATCGCGGGGATCTGGTATCTCGTTGTTAAAGATGACTTTACCGATGCGCGTCCTGACGAATTGAGCCGCCGTGCCTTCGGCCGCACCGCCGGCAAGCTCGGACTGCCAGGCAGTCCGTGACAACGTCCAGAACTCTCCCTCGTGGTACTCCAGGATCTTCAGGTCGACGAGTCGCTCCAGCGTCGAATCGACGATAGACTCTGCACGCGGGGCCAGCCGTTCAATCCAGTATTGGGCGTTCCGCTGGTCGGATTCCTCGGCAATTTCCTTGAGTATTGAGTCGAGAATGGGATTCCCGGTTTCTGTAGAGTCCAAGAGAAACAAGGAGTCCATATCCGTGTCAATGCGAGATAAGAGTGAGAGTTCGGCAAGCACGGCGCCCACGACCGCGCAGTTCAAGTGCCAGCCGGGTACCTGGTAAAAGTAGCCGGACTCCTCGTTGAGGAGCATCAGCACGAGCTCGTCGGGCAAACTTAGTTGCTTGGTTGCCACCGGCTCAGAAGTGAGAGTCATCGCTCTTGCTCCCCGCGCCTTACCCTGATAAGCCTGTAAACTGAACTTATATCGGGCGAGCCGCGACTCATTCGACTCTATCATACGAGGTCAGGGATAGGGACGCTCCCCGAGTTTGAGGAGACGCCGCGTGCACATGGAGGTCCAGCCGGACTCCGGCGTTGCGGGGGTGGACGATCGCGAGCGCGGGACAACGGCGACCCAGCGCCGCCAGGCCATTCTTGCTCCTGGGCTCTCCCCGTTCCCCGAAGGCTGGTACTTCGTCGCGTCGCGCCAGGCCGTCCAAAGAGCCGGGCTCATCCAGAAATCCTGGATGGGCGAGAACATCGTGGTCTGGTCCGATGCTGACGGCCGCATCTGCGTCGCCGAAGCCATCTGCCCGCACCTGGGCGCCGATCTGGGTCCGGACGCCGGCGGTCGCGTCTGCGATGGTCGGCTCGTTTGCCCCTTCCACGGCTACGAGTTCGACGCAACCGGCCAGTGCGTGGCCACACCGTTTGCTCCGGCGCCCAGAACCGCCAAATTGCGAGTCTTCGAAACACACGACATCCATGGCCTGATCTTCGCCTGGTGGGGCGTCGACGGCCGCCCCCCGCAATGGACGCTGCCAACCGAGCCGCTGGAGCAGGACGGCTGGTGCAATTACGAGATCGAAACGCTTCGATTTCCCGGCCATCCCCAGGAGACGACCGAGAACTCGGTCGACCTGGCGCACTTGCGCTACGTTCACGGCTACGACAACGTCGACCGCCCTGAGCGAATGTCGGTGGAAGGCCACCGTCTCCTGAGCAACTTCAATTTCAGGCGCGTCCGCACAATCGCCAGATTTGCCAAACTGACCTTCAGCGTCTCCGCCAAAACCCACATCTACGGACTCGGCTATTCGTTCGTCGACATCCGCGAACACTCCATCGGCATGAACATGCGGCTGTGGGTCCTTGCCACGCCGGTCGACGGCAAGCTCATCGACCTGACCCTCGTCTCACAGGTGCGCGAGATTCGCAAACCCAGGCGCCTGTTTGTCGGCCTGGGTTTTCTCCCGCCACCACTTCGCGCCCCCCTCATCAACAAGTTCATGGCGCTACAGCAGAAAGAGGATGTCCTGCAGGACGTGGTTATTTGGGGACGCAAGCAATACACCAGCCGTCCCCGACTCTGCCGATCCGACGGCGAGATCATGCCCTTCCGCTACTACTGCGCCCAGTTCTATCCCGAACCCTGCGACAGCAACGGCGCCGCAACCTAACGCTCGGCGCTACGCCTTCCTGAACCCCGGTCCGTACATGATGCTCCCGTAATAGTTGAAGGACGTCCGTGCCGCGGCATCGTCGAACGGGTAGTCGGCCCCCATCTGCCGCGCCGTGGCCAGCCCGCTGACGAAACACGTTTCCTGGCTGTTGATAAGCGTGTGCGCCCCGCAGTGCCACGTTCGTCGCCGGCCCTGGATGAACTGGAACAGGTTGATCAGCAACGCCACGTGCCGAACGTCATGCACGATGTGCTGAAACCACCACCGCTTGATGACCTTGTCGTCATCGATGGGACTGATCGCGTTGTAGGTCACCAGGCAGGGCTTGTCGGACCGATTTGCCCACGGTTGCTGGTTATGCATGATGTACGTGATCTCATAGTTGTCCGGCCTAGCCCCGTACTGCTCGATGTGATTGCTGCGTGTCTCCAGCGGCTTCACCTCGTTGTCCGGTAGCACGGAGGCGTCATAGTGCACGACCGCATGGTTATGCAGCTCGCTCTCGTAACGTATCGATGAGAGAAGATAACGTTCAAGTAACGTCGGCTTGTCCAGGATCATCAGCGTCTGGTTTGCGTTGCAGGCGAAGATCACATCGTCAAACGTCTCGCGTTCACCGGCCTCGTCTTCGACCACCACGTGGGACGCCCGCCGATACACCTTGCGCACAGGTCGACTGAAATAGATCTTGTCCTGAAAATCTGCCGTCAGGTTCTCGTAGATCCGGCGCGTGCCCTGGTCCCACGTCTGCATCGGCGTTGACCGTTCGATGTCGAAAAACTCCAGGTACCGACTGAAGAGCGCCGCCGGCATGTCGAACACGTTTGTCGCCATCAGGAAATTGACAAACATGGGTTTCAGAATCTTGTACCTGAAGTCCCCGGAGAACCCGCCCAGGTTCAGCACCGTGCCCATGCTGATGTAGTTGAACGGGTTTAGCGCGTTCAGCAGCTTCGACTGCGCGCGCGTCAGCCAACCAATCCAGTGCAGGCGCCGCAAGAGACGCTGGAACTTCCTGATCTCGGGCTGCAACTGTTCGCGTATGTCGGAGTCGAAATCGTGGGCGTACACGCGGCCCTGGTACTTCACGCTATAGCTGAACCGGGTGTCGATCAGCTCAATGCCAAACTTCTCCATCAACAACAGGATGTGGTGATAAACCGACGGGATGCACGCGGTTACCGAGATGTCAAAGGGAATCGAGCGTCCGTCGTCCTGCCGCATCTCGGCGGTAATCGCATTGCCGCCAACCTGTGCGTTGGCCTCGAACAGCCGGAAATCAAAGCGGTCCGGGTGTTGATGCAGCGCCCACGCGGCGCCTAACCCGGAGACACCGCCACCGATAACGGCTATCCGTCGCAGTGTTGTGCTCCGCTTCGCTACCTGCCGCGCCCTCGAACCTACCACCGCGCCTCGAAACCCTCGGTTGTCATCCGGCGCGGCGGCCCCGCCCTCGGCGATTGACGCGGCCGAGCCTCCCTCGTACGGTAATTCCGTGGCGGAAGCAACTGCGGTTCAAGAGAGCTCCGGGATTCTGATTCCAACGGACGGAATCCCTCGGAAGGTCTTGCGAAAAGTCGGAAAGGCCGGCCGCCGGCAGATCATCAGCGACTCCTACCCTTACCCCACCAAGATGGGGCGGCGAACCTACGAGTCCCGAAAAGCCGAGCTTCAGGTCGAGTTGCTGAAGCTCCAGAATTGGGTACAGGAGTCCGGACAGCGCATCGTCCTGCTGTTTGAGGGGCGGGACGCCGCCGGCAAGGGCGGCACCATCAAGCGCTTCATGGAACACCTCAATCCTCGCGGCGCCACCGTCGTCGCGCTGCCGGCCCCCACCGAGCGCGAGCGCGGCCAGTGGTACTTCCAGCGCTACGTCCAGCACCTGCCGACAAACGGCGAAATCGTGTTCTTCGACCGCTCCTGGTACAACCGCGCGGTCGTTGAGCCCGTCATGGGCTTCTGCACGCCGGCGGAGACTGTTCGCTTCCTCCGCGACACCGTCCTGTTTGAGGAAATGCTGATCAACGAGGGCCTCCGGCTCTTTAAATTCTGGTTTTCGGTCAGCCAGGAGGAGCAACTCCGTCGCGTCATGTCCCGCGCCCAGGACAGCCTCAAGCAGTGGAAGCTCAGCGACGTCGACCGCCGGGCGCTACCCCTCTGGGACGAGTTCACCGAGGCCAAGAAGCTCATGTTCGCCGCCACCGACACCAAGGCTTCCCCGTGGGTGGTCGTCAAGGCGGACGACAAGAAGCGGGCCCGCCTCAACTGCATGGGCTACGTGCTGCGCAGCTTCGAATACGATGCCTGGGTTCGTCAGCGCGTGCCCAAACCGGATCCCAAGCTGATTGGACCCGCGAAATCTCTCTACGCCAAGGACGAAGTCTGGTAGCGCGCACCGCCGCGGCTCAATGGCATCCGCAGCCTGTCTCGATTCCGGTTCCTCCTGGTGATCGGTGCGTGGCGTAGCCGTCCCGCTTCCACCAGTCCAGCCCGCCAATCAATTCACGCACCTCAAAGCCAAGCGTCAGCAGCTTCAGCGCCGTCTTCGTCGACGCATTGCAGCCGATGCCGTCGCAGTAACAGACGTAGCGCTTTGACGCGTCGAGCGACGCCGTCGCATTGGCGCTGATCTCTCGATGCGGAAGGCTGATGGCGCCGGGAATGTGCTCCCATTCGAAGGCGCCCGCCGAGCGTCCGTCAACCACCACGATCGGCTCGCCATTCTTCAGCGCCTCATACAGGTCTGCCGAGTCCATCTCGTAGGCGAGCTTGTTCTGGTAGTGACGAATCTGGTCGAGACTCACGCGGCCGTCTCCTCCTGAGGTGCGTCGGTGCAACAATCACTCCACCGCTGACCAGCCTATGGCAGCTGGACCGGGGCCGGCCATGCGGTGACGCAATGCGCCGCGGCGCATGTGGCCTCCAACGCTGTTCTTGACCAACGGCAACTCGCATGGTCGCGGCCTCGTTGCCGTCGCGGCTGATTGACCGTCTCCTGCCCCCTGTCCATACTTACCGCATCGCTGGAGGGCGGGGCTTTCAGTCGTGATTGAGTGGCTCGGAATCGAACACCTCTTCGAACTCTCCCCAACCGAAGCGATTCTCGGCTTCTTTACCCCGCTGATTATCTTCGCCGTATTCTTCGTCGTGCAGCTCGTCCTGCCGGGAATCCGGGTACCCGGTTACGTCACCAATCCGGAGACCGGCAATCCGCGCAACTACCGGCTCAACGGGCTCCTGGTATATGCCATTGCGGTCATCGTGTGGGCGTTCGAGCTCACCGGAATGCCGCGTGAGTGGTTCTACCAGTCCTCCGTCTACGCCGTAGCCGGCGGCACGGTGGTCGTAGCCATAGCTACAGCCATAGCCGTCTTCAGCCAGCCAAAAGACGAAACCGTGAACCCAATAGCGGCGTTCTGGATCGGGCGCGTCCAGGAGGTGTCGTTCCTGAAGGAACGCATTGACCTGAAAATGTACTTCTACGTCGTCGGCGGCTCCATGTTTTCGCTCAACGCCCTGTCCGCGGCCGCCTGGCACCTGGAGCGCTTCGGCGAAAACGCCAATCCTGGCGTCTTCCTGGTCGCCGCGTTCTATACGTATTACGTAACCGACTACTTTATCTTCGAGCGAGTCCAACTCTATACCTTCGATGTGATCTACGAGAAGCTCGGCTTCAAGATGTTCTGGGGCGGCCTGATGGTCTACGGCTGGATCTACATCCTCCCCCTCTGGGGCATGGCCGCGCATCCCAGCCCCGGATTCTCCACGGTCTGGACGTACGTCTGGCTCATCGCGGCGGCGGCCCTGTATTTGACCGGGTGGGTGATTTCCCGTGGCGCCAACATGCAGAAGTACACCTTCAAGCGCTGGCCCGATCGCAAGTTCCTTGGGCTCATCCAGCCAGAGTACATCCAGGCCGGCGACCGCAAGATCCTGGTCAACGGCTTCTGGGGCGCGTCCCGCCACATGAATTACCTCGGCGAGTGGTTCCACTCCTCCGCCATCGCGCTGGCCTTCGGCCACTTCACCAATCTCTGGGCCTGGACTTACTTCATCTGGATCGTCACCCTCTTCGTCATCCGCCAGCGCGAGGACGACCACTACTGCGCCCAGAAGTACGGCCCTGAGAAGTGGGCCGAATACAAGGCCCGGGTCAAGTACCGCATCTGCCCCTGGATCTACTGAGCGAAGACCCGGTGAGTGCCGAAAGGCGTGCCGCTGACCCTGGGAGAGGAGGCTGGGCGCTCATTGACCGTTTCCTTGCCCGTCTCCATAATCGTCGCGGCGCTGGTAGTCGGGGTAATCGATCATGATTGAATGGCTTGGTATCGAACACCTCTTCGAGCTTTCCCCAACCGAAGCAGTCCTCGGCTTCTTCACGCCTCTCATCATCTTTGCCGTGTTCTTCGTCGCCCAGGTCGTCCTGCCGGCCCGCCGGGTCCCCGGCTACGTCATCAACCCGGAGACCGGAGAACCCCGCAACTATCGACTTAACGGTCTCCTCGCCTTCATCATCGCCATCGTCGTATGGGCGACCGAAGTCACCGGCATGCCACGCGATTGGTTCTACCGATCCGCGGTTTACGCTGTGGCCGGGGGCACCGTATTTGCCGCGCTCATTGCCCTCGTGGCCATGCTGAGCCAGCCGCAAGGTGAGATCAAGAATCCATTCCACGCCTTCTGGACCGGCCGTTCCCTCGAGCATTCGCTATTCAATGAGCGATTCGATCTCAAGATGTACCTGTACGTCGTCGGCGGAACCATGCTGGTGCTCAACGCAATGTCCGGAGCCGCCTGGCATTACGATCGCTTCGGTGACAACTTCAATCCCGGCGTCTTTCTGTACACCGCGTTCTTCACGCTCTACATCTTCGACTACTTCATCTTCGAACGCGTCCAGCTCTACACCTACGACCTGATTCACGAAAAGCTCGGCTTCAAGTTGATCTGGGGCGGACTCATCATCTACGGCTGGATGTACATCCTCCCGCTCTGGGGCATGGCCGTCTATCCGAACCCCGAGTTCCCGACGGCCTGGTCCTACGTGTGGCTCATCGGAACGGCGCTGCTCCTCGTCTTCGGCTGGTCCATCTCGCGCGGAGGCAACCTGCAGAAGTACTGGTTCAAGCGCTGGCCCGAGCGCAAGTTCCTCGGGATCATCGAGCCCGAGTACATCCAGGCCGGCGACCGCAAGATTCTCTGCAGCGGATTCTGGGGCGCCGCCCGCCACTTCAACTACATGGGCGAGGGATTCGCCTGCTTTGCGATCGGCCTCTCGTTCGGTCACTTCACCAATCTCTGGGCCTGGACCTACTTCATCTTCATCGTCTCGCTGTTCACCTGGCGTCAATGGGACGACGAGGCACATTGCGCCGAAAAGTACGGCGAGGAGAAGTGGGCCGAATACAAGGCCCGGGTCAAGTACCGCATCTGCCCATGGGTCTACTGACCGGACGTCCGACAGCCGCCTTCGCTCAGATGCGGTAGATCTCCTCGGCCGTCCCAGAGAACAGGCGGATCTGCTCGTCCCGGCTGAAGTCCGCGACGATCTCCGTGTAGGCGTCGATCACTGCGTCGTAGGTGCTCCACAGCCAGTCCACCGGCCAGTTGGTGCCGAAGAAACACCGCTCCACGCCCACCGTCTCGATCGACGTCAGCACGTACGGCCGAATGCTGTCGACCGTCCAGTCGTGGTCGCCCATTCCCAGGCCCGAGATTTTCCAGCGGACGTTGTCACAGCTGGCCGCGATGGCCACGCCGCGCTTCCAGTTCTCGAAGTACTCCGCCGACCGCTCATCGGGAAATCCGGTGTGATCCACCACGATCGTGATGTTCGGAAACTTATGGGCCAGATCCCGCACCTTCTCCATGTCCTGCCACTGGGCCGGCATGCTCGACACCAGGTTGAACTGCTCAAAAAGAGCAAAGCCCCGGTGGTAGTCGGGCTCAACCAGGTAGTCCCCATGCGAGAAGTCCCGGATCCCCCGCATGTTCGGCGACTGGCAGTGACGCTCCAGCACCTCGCCCACGCGGGGATCCCGCAGGTCCGCGTGCGCCACGATCCCATGCGGAAAGCCGGTCCGCTCCGCCGCCTCCTGCAGCCACTCGGTCTCCGTCACCGGATCCGGGCTGCCGATCGCCGCCTGCACGTGCACCGCCTTGGTGACGTTCGCATTGCGGGTCTCGGCGATATAGTCCTCGGCGACGTAGTTCCGCTCGGCCAGCTTCTGTATCTGCCACCCCAGCGTGTGATGCGGAACCCCCGGCTGCCAATGGCCGTACACCAGCTCCGGGTGCTGCATGTCGTAGAGGTGAATGTGCGTATCGACGAACGCCAGCTTGTCCATGAGCGTGTCTCCTGCCTCGAACGTCAGCACGGCACCGCTTGTGCTCTGGCTCCGTTGCCATTCGGAGGCCTGGGGCCGTGATCCCGGCGACGGATCCAGAGGCCGACTACCACGCGTTGGTGAGACGAGGATATGACGCCTGCGCCCGGTCGTACCACGAGGCTCGCAAGACGCAGGCTCCGACCGAGTTGCAAGAACTAATGGATCGGCTGGACGACGCCGCCGAAGTACTGGACCTGGGCTGCGGTGCAGGCGTTCCGATTGCCAGGTCGCTGGCTGCACGACATTGCGTGACCGGGGTGGATATCTCGCGGGAGATGGTCCACATGGCCCGGCGCAACGTACCGGCCGGCGAATTCATATGCGCCGACGTCACGTCGATCGACTTCGACCCATCCAGCTTCGATGCCGTCGTCGCCATCTGCTCCATCTTCCACCTGCCCCGAGCGGAGCAACCGGCGCTGTTCCAAAGGGTTCACCGTTGGCTCAGGCCCGGCGGCTATTTCCTCTGCACCCTCAGCCATCACAGCGAAGCGGGCTACACGGAGGACGGATTCTTCGGCGTGACCATGTACTGGAGCAACTACGCCCTCAGCGAATACCTCGACACGCTGGCCCTGGCCGGGTTCACCGTCGTTGAGATTTCCTCGACCGCCGACGGCAAAGCGGAGACTACGCACGCGAATTGCGGGGACCACCCGTTAGTCCTGGCTCGAAAGCACTGACGCTCCAGGCTCAGCCCTCAGTCGTCCCCAATCCCCTCCGGTTCGCCATCGAGCTCGTCGTGAGTTCAAACAGCGGCTCCTCGCCTCGGAAGAACCGCTCCAGCTCATCCACCATCAGGCTGAAGAAGCGATGCCGGCTCGCCAGCGTCACCCCCGCGATGTGCGGGCTCAGGAAGACGTTCGGCAGCCCGATAATCTCGCTATCCGGCGGAATCGGCTCCGGATCGAACACGTCCAGCCCCGCCACGATGTCCCCGCGCTTCAGCCGCTCGATCAGCGCCTCGCTGTCCACCACGACCCCGCGCGACACGTTCACGAACACCGCGTTGGACGGAATCAAGTCCAACTCCCGCCGCCCGATCATGCCCTCCGTGGCCGGTGTATGTGGTGCCAGGCACACAATGACGTCCGACTTCGAAAGCACGTTCTCCAGCGATGTCTTCACCACCCCGATCGCGTCTGGCATCTCGCTCGCCAGGTAGGGGTCGTAAACCCGAACCTCCACGTCGAACGGTTTCAGCAACTTCACCAGCCGCCGCCCGATGTGACCGCACCCGATCAGCCCAACCCGCTTGCCGGTCAGCTCGCCGTGCACGAACCCAAATTCGTCCCGGGCCGGCTTCGCCGTGTCCCCCGCCAGGATCTTCCTGAAACTCTCTCCCGCGTTCCGCAGCGAAATCAGGATCAGCCCAAGCGCCCACTCCGCCACCGGGTACGACGACCCATGCGTGGTATCCACCGTCCGGATTCCCCGCGCCCATGCCGCCTCCACATCGATCCGGTACGCGAACCGGTCCCCCTCCAGCTCGCCGATGATCTTCAGCTGCGGCGCCGCGTCCATCACCTCCGCGCTGATCCTCGGCGACCCATGCGACACCACCACCCCGTCAACGTCGGCCACCCGTTCCATCAACTGCCCAAACGCCCCTGCATCCTCATTCGCCCCAAACGCCTCCCCGCCCTCCAGCCGCAACCATTCCCACTCCGCAACCGCCGACAACCGCTCCAGATCCTCCGCCAGAAAGCTCACGTCATGCACATCTCGGCTGCAGACGATCAGAACCCTTGGTCGGGAACTCCTCATTGCATCCCCCTACCGGCGCCGGATTCGGTCAGACCACGCTCCGAACACGCAACCCTGCCGTATCCGCTCTTAGCGCACCACGCCCACGGTCAGCGACACCACGTATCCGTCGCCGTTCGACGTCAATTGCCCCGTCAGCGCTTGCAGCGTGGCGTCGTCCCTTCCGACTGAATCGTTCGCATTCGTCGTTCCGCGAGGCCCCCGCGCCGAATAGGGCTTGGACTCGAACACGGCGTCGGAAACCTCATCGGGAAAGTACAGCTGCGACGCGATCAGCCTCCCTTCGCTCGTGAAGGCCCGGAAGTGGATGTGAACCGTCCGCCCCGGATACCAGCCCGGATAGATCGTCTCGAACTCCACCCGCCCTTCTGCGTCCGTCACCTGCCGCCCGCGCAAAAACGTCTCGCCCGAGGTATCCGCGCGATCGTCGCCCTGTCCCGGATACCCCGAATACTGCCCCGCCGCGTCCGTATGCCAGATGTCCACGAACACGTCGCGAATCGGCTCGCACGACCCCGCCGCCACAAACCGCAACGCCACCAGCAACGGCGTCCCCGGTTTCCCCTCCGTGATCTCCCGGCGAATCTCCCCGATATCGAAATAGAATGGCCCCTCCGTCTGCCGCGGCGACGCCTCGCAGACTGCGTCCGCAGCCGCCGCCGTCTCAACCGCGGCTGAACCAACGCTTGCAGTCGACTCCTCCGCGCCCGGATCGCAGCCAACCACCGCCAGTGCCAGCAGCACGCAGAGAACCGGCAAGCTCACCACCCGCACGGACCCTGCACTCCCTTCATCGATCGGCCAATCCCTCCTGCGCCGTACGTTACGAACCTTCGGACCGAGCGCCGTCCGTGGATTCGCTGAAGCGCTACATCGTGTCGAAGCCATACCACCCCGGCACCGCCGCCGCCTGCCGCACCCACGTCTCCATCTGCGCCTCGTCCAGTTCGCCCTCGTGGATATTGATCCAGCGCGAATCCGGGTCCTTGGCCTCGCCCGGCGGCAGCGGGTCCAATCGCATGCCGTTCGTAAACGTCACCTTCACGTAGCGCGTGAACACGTGGTAGCTCAGAAACCAGCCCATCCCCTCGACGCCATACCAGGGCGAATTCCACCGCACCGCCTTCCGCACATCCGGAACCGCCCGCTCGATCAGCGCGTCCAGCCGCCGTCCGACGTCGTGCTTCCACTCCGGCATCGCCGCGATATACGCCTGTACCGGCGCGTCCCCATCCGCCTTCGCGATTTGCGGATTGCCGCCCGACAGCAACATCGGCTTGCCGCCCGAGCTCGCACGGCGCCGCTCGTAGGAATTCTCGATGTTGTATCGCACCGCCTCGCGCAGCAGCGTCTTCAGCGCCTCCGGGTCGAACTCGTCGCCCTCCAGAATGTCAATCGACCGCCACTGCTTTCCGCCCAGCCCGGCGTTGAACACCTTGCCGGGATCCTTCAGCTGCGCGCCGTTGATAAACCTGATCGTCACCTTGTCCTTCTGCGCGTTGCCCACGGCCAACGTCCCGTCGCGCGACCACACCGGGCTGCCCCGGTATTTCCATTCCTCCACCACCTCGGGTTCGACCTCGTGAATCAGCGCCCGAATCTCAGCCAACCGCTCGCCGCGCCAGTCCCCCAGGTCGGCGATCGCTCTATCGATCTGTTCGGATGCGCTCAACTCGCCGTCTGACATCTCCCCCGCCTTCCCCGCTCTCCGCACTCCGCCGTTCGCTCTACATTAAGCCACGGCCCGAAGCGGAGCATTCCGGATGAGCGACTTCAACGACTACCTAATGCAGTCCTACGAGCTCCGCGAAAAGCTCGTCGCCGACAAGTTCCGCCCCCGCTACCACTTCGTCCCGCCGGAAGGCCGCTGGAACGACATCAACGGCGCCATCTACTGGAACGGCCGCTACCACCTCGGCTACCTGCAAAAGATCCCCAACGCCGGCAGCCGGATCGACTTCTCCAGCTGGCAGCACATCAGCAGCCGCGACCTTCTCCACTGGCGCTACCACCGCGCCTCCCTTCGCGAGCCCTTCGAGGGCGCCAGGGGCGACTACTTCAACAGCGGCGACGTTATGGAAGGCATGCCCGTCCCCACCATCATCACCAACATGCCCCGCCACGGCATCTGCATCTACCAGTCCCACGACCCCGACCTCGACCGCTGGGTCCCCCTGCCGCAGAAC
>VXPS01000178.1 GCA_009839425.1 Chloroflexota bacterium | reverse complement strand
ATTGCCGTAACCACTTCTCCACTTCGCCCAGGGGAGGCGCTTTGGCCCGGGCAAGCGCGCGCACCCGATCCAGCAAACGACCGGGTCCGGTCGGGGTGTTCTGGACGCCCACCAGATCCAGCAGGGCACGGGTCGTCTCCCGGTCCAGAACCCCATCAACGAACGGTTCGACGTCCAGCAAGGCTTCCGTCTCAGGAGTCCGCCGAAACAGGTCTTCAGGCTTATGTGGGACGCCGTACCTATCGCGTAGACACGGCAGTTGTCGGAATCTAAGCGCCCAACCTGGCACCATGCCATTCCTGATTACCGTCGACCTGTGGCCGTTCGATGCTTGTTCGACGACCTCTGCGCTTGACTTGTCCGACCAGAAACCCGCTTTCTCCGCCGAAATCCGCTCGAAGACGATTGTCCATATCTCCGGATTTTCGTCCGCCAGCCGCTGCCAGTATTTCCAGTAGGCCTCCCCGAAATCCCAATCGTTCACCTGGAAGGACGGGCTGCTGTAGCGCGGCTGGAACGAACCGGCGTAACCGCGCCTCTTCAGTTCGCCTTCGATTGCCTTCCGCATACCGATGTACTTGCTGGTCGATGCCAACGGCATGAATCTCTGTAACCCGGACCGCCCCGACGAAATCCAGTCGGTCCACTCCTCGCGGGAGCAGGATGCAAATTCGTCCAGGTATCCTGAATGGAGAAGCGTCTGCGCCCGCAGTGGTACAGGGATGAGCTCCCCTAACGAGCCGTCTATATCGAACAGCACGCCGTCTTCCACCGCGCGGAGTTCACTGTCCGCGGTCATGTACCGAAAGCTCTTGCCCACCCGCGCGTCGAGCTTCGCTGCAATCTGCGCTAACCGCACGCAACCCTGCAGGCTCACATCATTCTGGGAGAAGTACTTCTCTGCGGCAGCCTCGATTGCCTTTGCTGCGTCGCTCGTGCGACCCAGACCTATCGCTTCCAGGACCGCATGCGCTGCGTCGAGATTTTTGGACGACCGAGCGTCTTCCCGTTCGGAGGCGTCGCGACGAGCGTCGGCAAGAAATGTCACCCAATCCCGATCCATAGCGGCCAGCCACCCGCCAAGGAATTCCCAGTCCTCCACGGATGAGAGCAGCTTCTTCTCGCCCAACCGGACGGTCTTGTCCGCAGAATGCAGAGCGTCTTGTCCTTGCACCGGGACCAAGTGGAAGCTCGCCGCCCTGCTGCGAAGCCGATAGCCCCCGAGGTCGGGCGCCACATACGCCCACAGTTTCAGCAAACGCTCCCATGTGTCGGGTTTCGGCACCCCAGCGGCCTGCAAGCCATCGAGAAAATCCGACTTTTCGATTTGCTCCACCAGTTCCCAATTGAGGAGCTTCCTGCGGTCCGTGCTCTCGACATGTCTGCACAGGGCCGGTCGGCCGCGCTCGTCCAGCTTTGTCACCACCCTTGGATCGGGCCAAATGTCGAACAGACGCCGGGGAACAGCGACGCTTTGCTTCCTTGGAACGAGCTTCCCTGCTTCCGTAAGCAGCAAAGCGCGCCCGGAAATCTCCTTTCCGAACCATTCCTCTACCCTCGTCCCGCAAACGCCCTGGAGCGACGTATCGTTACGATCCACATCTGGTAGCAGACGATACGCCCAGGCGCGCTCCGCTGTCGGCATGTCCGCCCGTTCGAGCCAGGACAACATCGCCGAGGCAGCCAGCGTGCCGATCCTCTGCAACAGCCACCGGTTGGTCGGCGAGGAGTCCGGGCTCCTGATCTCGCGCCGCGAGGGATCTTGGATGAACGGGGCATTGCAAGCGAACGGAAGAGCGGTTTTCACCCCGGTGGGGAGAACGACATAGAGCCTGCCTGCTGCCCCCGACACGATCTCGACCCTGCAGGGCGGCAGATCGACATCTTCTTCGCCCCCGAGCAACCTCTCCCGACGGATTTCCTCAAAGGCCTCCTCCGGAAAGGCCTCGTCTTCGGACCTGAGCAGGAGGCGCGGGGCATCTGCATCCCCGTTGAGTGCCATCCATTCGCTCTCGGCCACGGGCCCTGGTCCCAGGCTTTCCCACACCAGTTCGCGGCCGCCGATACGGATCCGGCGAATGTTCCGAAAGAACAGCAGAGAAACTGGACTCTTCAGCCATTCCTCAAGGTTCTTATCGATTTCCCCCTGCCGGCGCTGATCGGAAACTGCCACCGACACACGCGTCCAACCCGATGTATCCGGTCCGTCCGGCAGCCAGACGGGTGCCGTGAATCGCCGCCGATGGAATCCGACCGAAAGCGTCGGCGTATGCAGTTCGACGAAATCACCCAGGCTGAAGGTGCTCTTGAAGCCGATTCCCCGAAAGCCGATGGTGTGCAGGACCCTTTTGTTCGAATACCCGAACCGGCAGAGCGACCGAAAATGATCTTCCGCGAAATCCTCGCCGTTGTGCTCGAACTGGAACGCATCCTCATCGATTCGAACGGCCGCCTCGGTGGCTCCCGCGTCGTCGGCGTTCTGGAGCAGTTCAGACAGAACATGCCGCGGGCTTTGAACTTGCATGAACAGCTGGTGCCACGGACCGGCCAAGACCGGATCGCCATCCAGCAGGTTCCAGTGCCCCGCGGCGTCCAGGCGAACCTCTTCAAAGAAGGCGGGACGATCCTTCATTCCTGAATCTCGGTTAGCGTCGGCGACTTTGCGGAGTTATCGCTGAAAGCGATCACGAAGACGGTCATCGGGCATGGAATGGCAGAAAGCTGCACAGGCATACTGCACCATTCCGCCGGCGTCGATGGCGCGAGCGCCAGGAAACGGGTATTCGAACCTCATGATGAAACTCGAGACCATCGTTGCTGGCGCCCGACTTGCCGGCATTGCCGGCAATGGACCCGTAGAAGTCGTTGCGACACGTCCCTACGGCCCCGACACGGTGGAGGTGACCTGGAAGGGGCCGGACGGTCTCGGCCAGCGCATCCTCTATCGATCCGACGAAGCCCGTCTGCACGAGGTCGCGCCGGCGCGGCGTTTCGGATTCGATGGTGACGGCCGCCTGTTCCGTCTGGCTTCGGAGGCGTTGCGCATCCGTCTCGCCCATCTCTTCGATCCCTATGTCGCCGTCAATGCCTCGCAGATCGATCCGCTGCCGCACCAGCTCACCGCAGTCTACGGCGAGATGCTCGACCGCCAACCGCTGCGTTTCCTGCTCGCCGACGATCCCGGCGCCGGCAAGACCATCATGGCTGGCTTGCTCGTCAAGGAGCTGCTAATCCGGGGCAGCCTCGAACGCTGCCTGATCATTGCGCCCGGCAGCCTGGTCGAGCAATGGCAGGACGAACTCAACGACAAGTTCGACCTTGCCTTCGACATCGTGAGCCGCGAGCAGATCGAGACGTCGGTGACCGGCAATCCCTTCGCCGAGCGGCCACGTCTCATCGCGCGCCTCGACATGCTCGCCCGCAACGATGACCTGAAGGCAAAACTGGAAGCCGCCCCGCCCTGGGACCTGATCGTGTGCGACGAGGCCCACCGCATGTCGGCGTCCTTTTTCGGTCAGGAGGTCAGATACACCAAGCGCCATCAGCTGGGCGCGCTGGCCGGTCGCCTCACCCGCCACTTTCTGCTGATGACCGCGACACCGCACAACGGCAAGGAGGAGGACTTCCAGCTCTTCATGGGCCTCCTCGACGCAGATCGTTTCGAAGGACGCTTCCGGGAAGGCGTCCGCAAGGTCGATCCCTCCGACATGATGCGCCGCCTGACCAAGGAGGAGCTCTACCGGTTCGACGGCAGCCCTCTGTTCCCCGAGCGCCGGGCCTATACCGTTTCCTACGACCTTTCACAAACCGAGTACGACCTCTACGAAGCGGTGACCCACTACGTGCGCGAGGAAATGAACCGCGCGGACCGCTTGGCCGAGGACGGCACAAGGCGACGGAACAATGTCGGCTTTGCCCTCCAGATCCTGCAGCGTCGACTCGCCTCATCCCCCGCGGCGATCCACGAATCGCTGAAACGGCGTCTGGCACGTCTCGAAACCAGATTGAAGGAAGAGCGGGAAGGCCGTCCCGGTCAGCAACCGGGCGACCCGATATCGCAGCCACCGACCGAGCCCGCCCTGGACGAAGACGACCTCGACGAGGCAACCGGCGAGGAATTGGAAGCGCACGAGGACCGGCTCGTGGATCGCGCCACGGCGGCGCAGACCATCGCCGAACTTGAGGCGGAGATTGCAGAACTGAAGCGCCTTGAACAGATGGCGCATAGACTTCGCCGCTCCGGAGAGGACGCCAAGTGGCGCGAGCTTGACCGCATTCTCGATGATCCTCTGGTGCTCGATCCTGAGGGCGGCGCGCGCCGCAAGATCGTCGTCTTCACCGAGGCCCGTGACACGCTGGAATATCTCGCCGGACGAATTCGCGACCGGACCGGCGAGCCGGAAAGCGTCGCGATCATCCACGGCAGCGTACCTCGTGACCGCCGTCGTGCGACCATCGCCGCATTCAACGACGATCCCGCGGTCCGCTTTCTCCTCGCCAACGACGCCGCCGGCGAAGGCGTCAACCTCCAGCGCGGCGCCCACCTCATGGTCAACTACGACTTGCCATGGAACCCCAATCGGCTGGAACAGCGCTTCGGGCGCATCCACCGGATCGGGCAGACCGAGGTTTGCCACCTTTGGAATCTGCTGGCGAGCGAAACGCGCGAAGGCGCTGTCTACCAGCGGCTCCTTGAGAAATTGGAAACCGCCAGGGAGACTTTGGGCGGCAAGGTCTATGACGTGCTTGGCGAGCTGTTCGAGGCGCGACCGCTACACGAGTTGTTCATGGAGGCGATCCGCTACGGCGAGCAGCCGGAAATCCGGGCGAAGCTGTTCCAGGCGATCGACGGCGCAGTAGACCTCGACAACATCAACGACCTCGTTGCACGCAACAAGCTCACGCAGGAGGGCCTCGACCCCGCCACGGTACGCGGCGTGCGCGAGGCCATGGAGCGTGCTGCTGCACGCCGCCTCCAACCTCACCACATCCGCTCCTTCTTCCAGGCTGCGTTCGCGGAGGCCGGCGGCAAGATGCGGTCACGGGAGAAAGGACGCAGCGAGGTCACGCGCGTGCCGCCGCTTCTGCGCGACAGAGACCGCCTCATCGGCCGCGCCGATCCCGTGCTACAGCGATATCGCCGGATCTGCTTCGACAAGGACTATGTTCCCGGCCAGCCGCAGGCGGCCCTCGTAGCGCCGGGCCATCCGCTGCTCGACTCCCTCATCGATTTGACCCTGGAGCGCTATCGCGATCTGCTGACTCGTGGTGCAGTGCTTGTGGATGCAGCGGATAGGCACGATGCACCGCGTGTCCTCATAACCTTGCGCCATGCGATCCGCGACGGCCGGACGATACGCAACGGCCAGCCGCAAACCGTATCTGAACGCTTGCAGTTTGTCTGGCTGGATGAAAACGGGCGGGCGGGCGATGGTGGTCCCGCACCCTATCTCGATTGCCGCCCGGTCGAGGAGCAAGAACGGGAAAGGGTTGCTGCGCTTTTCGAAGAACCATGGCTAAAGGGGCCGCTTGAGGACAACGCCCGGACACTGGCGATTACCGAACTGGTCCCGCGCCATCTCGACGAAGTGAAAGCTCGGCGGCTAGCCGACCTCGACAGGATCGAAGAGGCCGTCAAGGACCGCATGCGCCGCGAAATTACCCACCTCCACCACCGAGCCCTCGAAATCGAGGCGGAGGAGCGCGCCGGCAAACGGCCTCGACTGAATTCCGAGAATGTCCGCCGCCAAGCTGATTCCCTCACCGACCGCCTGGAGTCGCGCCTCGCTGATCTAAATCGCCAGCGGGACATTGCACCTTTGCCGCCAGAGATCTGCGGCGCTGCCCTGGTTGTGCCCGCAAAGCTACTCGGTAATGACACGTCCGAAGAAGTACCGGTTAGTACGCCCGACGCTCTCTCCCGCGCCGAGATCGAAGCCATGGCGATGGAGACGGTCATTGCACACGAACGCCGCCTCGGCAACGACCCGAGCGACGTGTCTTCGGAGGATCGAGGATACGATATCGAGAGTCGAGTGCCTGAAACAGGCCGCCTGCGTTTCATTGAGGTCAAGGGCCGTAGGTCAGATGCCCGCGCCATTACAGTCACGCGGAACGAAATTCTGACGGCCCTGAACACGGGCAAGGCATTCATTCTGGCTGCGGTGCTCGTCGAAGATGGGCTCCCGCAGAAGCCCCTGTATGTGCCCGATCCAGCGCACCTCTTCGGTTCTGAACCTACCTTCAATGAGGTTCATCGAGCCATCACTGTTGACTCGATCAGGGCCGCTGCGCAACCGCATTGACAGGATTGACATGACACAGGTCCCAGCATCCACCCACCGGAAGAAGCTGATCGAAGTCTCCCTACCACTCGACGCGATCAACAAGGCAGCGGCCCGGGAAAAGTCGATCCGGCACGGGCATCCGTCGACGCTGCATCTGTGGTGGGCGCGGCGGCCGCTGGCAGCATGCCGAGCGGTGCTGTTCGCCCAGCTGGTGGACGACCCATCTGCGTGGCCGGAGGAGTTTCCCACCGAGGAGGACCAGACGCGCGAACGGGCGCGGCTCCACCGAATCATCGCTGAGCTGGTGCCGTGGGAGGCAACCAATGACGAGGTGATCCTGAAACGGGCGCGTTACGAGATCGCGCGGTCGCTCGCCCACGGCCGGGGTGAAGCACCGCCGGCGCGCGAGGACCCGGAGGCGATCCTCGACTGGCTCGCCGAAAATGCGCCACCGGTCTGTGATCCATTCTGTGGCGGCGGCTCGATTCCGCTGGAGGCGCAGCGTCTCGGGTTGCGTGCCCACGGCTCTGATCTCAACCCCGTCGCGGTGCTGGTCTCCAAGGCAACCTGCGAAATCCCAGCCAAATTCGCTGGAGTGCCGCCAGTCAACCCGGACCAAGACCCCCATGTCGCGTGGAAGGGAGCACAAGGGCTCGCCGATGACATCCGTCACTACGGTGGGTGGATGCGCGACGAAGCCGAGGCCCGTGTTGGACATTTGTACCCGAGGGTCACTGTAACGGAAGCGATGGCAGTGACGCGGCCCGACCTTAAGCCCATCGCCGAGCATGAGCTGACCGTCATCGCTTGGCTCTGGGCGCGCACCGTCGCCTCGCCCGATCCGATGCTACGTGGCGCCCATGTGCCGTTGGTCCGTTCATTCGTTCTTTCGTCAAAGAAGGGAAATCCAGTCTGGGTCGAGCCGGAAATAAATCGAGGGACCGGCACGTACCGGTTTGTTGTCCGAACCGGAGCGGGCGAAGCGCCGGACGGCACAGTCGGTCGCAAAGGCGGCCGCTGTCTGGTGACAGGAACGCCTATGCCTTTCACCCATATACGCGCTGAAGGCAGGGCAGGGCGAATGACCCAGCGTCTGATGGCAGTTGTGGCTGAGGGTGCGAGAGGGCGCATTTATTTGGATCCGACAGACGAGATGGAAGAAGTCGCCCATTCCGCCACCCCAAGCTATCGCCCGGATAACGAGCTTCCGCACAACCCGCGCGACTTCAAGACGCCCAACTATGGGATGTCCTCTTTCGCAGACCTCTTCACTGACCGGCAGCTTGTAGCGCTGACGACGTTTTCGGACTTGGTTGCGGAAGCGCGGGAGAAGGTGCTGGCGGATGCGCTGCGGGCAGGCATGGACGCCGACGCGCCCCACCTCGCCGGCGGCGGCACCGGCGCCCAAGCCTACGCCGACGCCGTGGCGACGTATCTGGGGTTGTGTGTCAGCAAGCTCTCCAATCTCTGTTCATCAATAACAAGCTGGATGAGTGATCGGGGCGCCTTCCGGGAAACATTTGCCCGCCAAGCGATCCCAATGGTCTGGGACTACGCCGAGAGCAATCCGTTTTCCAACTCCGGTGGGTGTTTTGATACCGTATTGGACAAGACATGCAGATTCGTCGCTTCAATGACGAGAACCTCCGTGCCCATAGCGAACATTCGACAAGAGGCGGCCGACCAAGAATTCTTGATGCCTAACCCGGTCATAGCCTCCGACCCTCCCTATTACGACAACATCGGCTACGCAGACCTGTCGGATTTCTTCTATGTCTGGCAGCGAAGGACTTTGCGCGAGGTCTGGCCAAACCTGTTCCGGCGTGTGCTGGTGCCCAAAGATGAGGAACTCGTCGCCACGCCCTACCGTCACGGCGGCAAGGACGCTGCGGAACAGTTTTTCATGGAGGGCATAGCGAGGGCTCTCACCAATATCCACCGGTCTGGAGCGGACGATTTTCCGGTCACGATTTATTACGCTTTCAAACAGTCGGAGGTTGCCAAAGAGGGCCTGACCTCTCCCGGATGGGCGACATTTTTACAGGGGGTCGCAACTGCCGGCTACGCCATCGACGGGACATGGCCGGTGAAGACCGAGAGTTCTGGCCGTTCGATTGGGCAGGGGTCAAACGCCCTCGCGTCGTCCGTCGTTCTTGTCTGCCGCAAGAGGTCGGTGGATTCCCCGGTTATCACGCGCCGAGAGTTCATGACGCGACTCCGCGCGGAAATGCCTGGCGCGCTTAGAAGAATTCGCGAGGGCGGCGTCGGCCCGGTGGACATGGCGCAGGCGGCGATCGGGCCGGGAATGGGCGTGTTCACCGCCGCGTCCCGAGTTCTGGAGGCCGACGATTCGCCGATGACCGTACGCACGGCCATCGCGCTGATCAACCAGGTGAGGGACGAAATCTCCGGTGAGGAGGCGACCGGCTACGACGCCGACACCCGGTTCTGCATCGACTGGTTCGACACGTTCGGGCTAGCGGAAGGAAAATCAGGCGAGGCTATCACCGTGGCGCAGGCCTACGGAATCGGGATCAGCGACCTTGAAACGGCTGGCGTATTTCGCGCCGAGGGAGGCACCGCAAGACTGCGTCGCCGGGACGAATTGCCGACGGACTGGGAACCGGCGACCGACAAGCGCCTGACAGACTGGGAATGCGCCCAGCATCTGGCCCGGGTACTGGAATCGCCCACCGGCGGCATCGAGGCCGCTGCCCGTCTCTACGCCTCTATGCCGCCTGATCGAAGCGAAGCGGCGCGGCATCTCGCCTACCGCCTTTACGACATTTGCGAACGCAACGACCGTGCCGCCGAGGCCCAGGTCTGGAATATGCTGGCCCGGGAGTGGCCAGCCCTCGAGGCGGCCGCAATCCAATTCGCTACAGAAGCCGAGACTCAGCAGTTGTTATTGTAAGGTCTGAAATCACAAGCACTTCATTGAGCCGGCGGTTTCGCGGCATCGTCGATCTGTCGGGATCGAGAAAGCACCATGAGCCAGAGTGACACGAGGGAAACGGCGCTAGCTGCTAAGCAACGTGTCGAAAATGCGTTGGAAGTCCTACGGGTCGGGCTCTCCTCGTATGTGGCTAAGCACATGGAGCAGCGCCACGGTTCGGATTGGCGACACTACGTCAGCCGGGCACGGGGCGCCGATGCCAGGAACGGCCTCGACATTTATGCCCTGCTCAAGACCTTGCTCGACAACTGGGGAGAACTGTTCCGTCACGACGAGCAGCTGCGGAAGGCCCGAAGTTTCATTTCCCACGCGATGGACGCCCGCAACACCGTCGCGCATTTCTCCGGCGTTCTGACTTCCCGGGAGGCATTGCGTTACCTCGACGCCTTACGCGAATTGGCAGCATCCATCGCTGCGGTCCCGCAAGTTCGCATCATCGAGCGGATTTACGAGGAGCAACGTGCATCCGATGCTAGTACGGCCACGGACGATCCGTCCGTGCTCGACTTGGAAGAGCCCGCCGCTCCGCACCGACTGCGTCCTTGGCGCGAAGTGTGTGAACCACATCCGGATGTGCTCGAAGCTCGCTTTTCGGACGCCGAATTCGCCGCGAACCTAGCCTTGGTCGACCAGGGTCAGGGCGCCGACGAGTATGTTGATCCGGCTGCCTTCTTCCGAATCACGTACGCTACCGAGGGCCTTCGCCGCGTCCTGATCACGACGTTGGCCCGTCTGTCCGGCAAGGGCGGAGACCCTGTCATCGGGCTCCAGACCAATTTCGGCGGCGGCAAGACCCATACCATGTTGGCGCTCTACCACTTGGCAGGCGCGTCGCAAGCGGGCTACAGGCCGGAAGAACTGGCCGGCATGGAACCGATTTTCGACGCCGCAGGCATCGAAACGCTTGGCCGAGTGAAGCGGGCAGTATTTGTCGGCACCCACAAGGGTGCAGCTGAAGTCATGCACGCGGAAGATGGCCGCCAAATCCGCACATTGTGGGGCTATCTCGCCTGGCGTCTCGGTGGATGGGCGGCAGTCGAGTCGATCGCGGAGTCCGAGGCTGCCCGCACCAACCCAGGCTCAGAACGGTTAATCCCGATTTTGCGTGACGCTGCGCCTTGCCTAATTCTGATGGATGAGGTCGTGGCCTTCGCTCGTCAACTGCGCGGGCTGGAATACGACGCCTTTCACGCCTTCGTGCAGTCCCTGACCGAAGCCTCTGCTGCAGTCGAAGGCGCGGTTGTTGTTGGCTCATTGCCTGAATCGGGAGCGGAGGTTGGCGACGAACAGGGTAGCGATGCGCTCCAGCGACTCGAAAAGATATTCGGCCGAGTGCAATCGGCCTGGGCACCGGCAAGCGGCATCGAAACCTTCGAAATCGTCCGCCGACGGCTATTCCAACCGCTCGACGATGCCGGCGAGAGCGCACGCGACGTCACTGTGCGCGAGTTCCGCAAGCTCTATCGCGATCACCGTGCCGATTTCCCACCAGAAATGCGCGAATCTGCATACGAGGAGCAGATGCGCCGGGCCTATCCGCTCCATCCTGAAGTCTTGAGGCGCTTCTCAGGCGACTGGTCGGTTCTGGAAAAATTCCAGCGCACACGAGGCATCCTCAAAATCATGGCGAATGCCGTCTATGCGCTATGGAGTGGTGAGAGCACGGCACCGCTGATTACGCCCGCGTTGCTGCCATTCCGCGACGACAAGGTTCGCACGGCGTTGCTGGAACCGCTCGATCGCGCCTTTGGACCGATCCTGCAATCGGAGGTTGACGGGGATCAATCGCTCTCCGCGCGGATCGAGGCGCAACGCCCGCGCTTTGCGAAGACGAAGGCGGCACGCGCGGCCGCACGGGCGGTTTTCTTTGCAACAGCACCACATGCGGGAGCTGCACGAGGCGGCATGAGCGGAACCGAAATTCGGTTGGCCTGCGCTCAGCCAGGGGACCAAATCGCAATCTTCGGTGAAGCTCTACAGGAAATCGCAGCGCGTTCCGCCCATCTCTATCGTGACGGCGACAACTACTGGTTCTCGCCGCAGCCCACGCTGAACAAACTCGCCTCAGACCGCGCGCGCGATTTCACCGACGAGCACGCCGATCGCCGTATCGTCGAAATTCTGCGCGAGGACCAACGCACCCGCGCCGGATTTCCGCGCGTCCACGCCGCACCGGACAATCCGTCAGATATTGAGGAGGGTCGCGCGACAGCATTAGTCATCCTACCGCCCACAGCATCCCACGATGCGAGTATGGGGCCCCAATCGCCCGCGGCCATACTGGCCGCCGAGACGGTTCGGCGCCGCGGCAGTGGTCAACGGCGCTACCGCAACGCTCTATTGTTTGCTGCCGCAGACGCGTCCTCTGTCGGTGCTGCGCGGGAGAACGCGAAGCGGGAGCGCGCCTGGCACTCGATCCTCCACGATGCCGACCTCATGGACAATCTGACAAAAGCGCAGACGCGCGATGCCGAAACCCAAGCAGCGCGGAGTCGGCAGTCCCTGCACCAGAGCATTCGCGGAGCTTGGGTTCACATCCTGTATCCAGACGCGCCAGAGGATGCAGCAGCAACTGCCGGCTTCGTCATGCGATCAACGCGCCTGACAAACCGCAGCGGGATGAAACCAATCCCGGAAGCTGTATGGGCCAAGGCACAGTCGGATGGAACCGTGCACGACACTCTTGGACCGGGCAACTTGGCAAAGGAACTCGAGCCGCTTTGGCCAGCGGAAAAGCAACATCTTACCGTGGACGATATCCGGGACTGGTTTGCGAGTTTCGTTTATCTGCCGCGGGTGCGCGACGACGGCGTCCTCGACACAGCCTTGCAACATCTATGCTCGGACATGGAGTTCCCCTATGCGTACGCCTCAGGCTTCGATGAAGACTCCGGAATTTATGAGGGCGTTGTCGACGGCAAGGCTTGGCTTTCGGCCGATCTTGGCGCTGGTGTCCTAGTCCGCCGCGAAGCGATCCAAACCGAGGACCCGGCACCGCCTCCAATTGGCCCGGGCCCGTCTTCTTCGCCCGACCTGATCCCACCCACACCGCCAAGCCCGGGTGGACGAGCATCTCCCGAGACACCGCCGCCGACACGCTTCTACGCGAGCGTCTCGATAAACCCCGAAAGAGCCGGAATAGAAGTCGCTCGCATAATGGACGGGCTCCTAGTCGAACTCACCCGTACCAATGGTTCGACCCTTCGGCTTACTCTCGAACTCGAAGGAACGACCTCCACACAGGGTTACCCCGAGGATGTGGTCGACACTGTCAAGGCCAACGCCCTCGACCTCAAGCTGGATGCCGGATCTTTCGGCTTCGAAGAGTGACCTCCAATTGGCCGTAACCCCGGCACGTTTCAACGATCTCTCCTACGTTTCGGAATATCGCAACAATAGGGTCCCTGACTGCCTTAAGTTCCACATGCTGCTGAGCGGTCGTCTTGCCGTCGAAGGTATCGAGCAACGTGAGCACGGCGTAAGGTCAGATTACCGACGGTGCTTATCGCCAACGATGTTGATACAGCTTCAAACCTTTCCGCAACGCTGAGCGGGGCCAAGACCGTTTCCGCGACGTTGAAATTTTCCCGGGTGATGGCATCGAATATCGCGCCGTTCTTCTGCCCTGGGTGACCGGTCGAGTCGAATTTCAGTGCATTGCCGATCCGTCGCGTTCTCGGGGCGGAAGACCCCGGTGAACCGCTACGAGCGGTGTGTGCGTGCGGTCGCTGTGGCGGCGGAAGGATTGCGGACGATGCGTGCCTTGAGCCAGACCACGAGTTCGTCATACGTGACGGTGTGGTCGGCGACGCCCACGATGAGTTCGAGGAGGGCGGGGTCGTCGGCGTCGAGGCTGTACCCGCTGCGCCGGAGCAACAGCTCGACGAGCAGGAGCGCGGTGCGCTTGTTGCCGTCGGCGAAGCCATGGTTCGCCACGAACCCGTGCAGCAGGGCGGCGGCTTTCTCGTGGATGCGGCGATGGTAGCCGCGGTAGGGGCGCCCAAGGGCGGCGTGCACGGAGTTCGCGTTGAGAATGCCGTCGCGCCCGCCGGTAGCAGCGAGCGCCTCGGCGTGGAGGTGGATGGCGTCGGCCCAGGTGACCCGGTAGTGCGATCTAGCGATCGGCGAGCTCGCGCAGGACGTGGTGCCGGTCGGCGATGATTTGGCGGCCGACGCGCTGAGTAGTGCGGGAGACCCGGATTGCGGTCTTGCCGACCGACTTCGCAGACGCCGCCTCAGTTCGGGCTGCCGTGCGGAGCCGGCCTTTCCTTGGGGCGGCAGATTCCGTGGAGGTGTTGCGACGGCCCTGCGCCATGATCCGATCTCCTGCCTGCCCGCGGGCAGTCTACAGGTGTTTGGTGTCGGTCAACCCGCCCTGGCCCACGGGCGGAAGGCCGGTGGGAAGGGGATTCACCGTGGCGCGTGCCAGACCTGCATCAAGAGCCCCTTGAAATCGCGTTCCTCGGTCTCCGGTAGTGCCTGCGCTGACCCGGCGAGAATGGGGCACGCGACGTCGTGGAGCACGCAGGCGTCTAGGAGGTCATCGATCCCTGCCTTGCTTCTTGGGGGCAGGCAGGCCTTGAGGCGATCCAGGCCGTAGCCCGCGGCCCAGTGGACGCTCTGGCGCTCGGAGACTCCTGCGGGTGTTTTCTTGGAATACGCCGTCGGCTTTCCGGACAGGCCGGCAAACGCCACCTCCGAGTGGCCTTCCCGAACCTGCTCCTGGACGGACGGAGTCAGGAGGCTGTCAACTTCCCGGATCTTCGGGATCAGGCCCAAGGTTTGCCTTGAAAGGCTCTTTCCTGTTGCTTTGCGGTTGCGCTTGTTCGCATCTTCGTAGTCCGTTGCGTCGAGTGCGGCGCGGCTCGGGGCCATGAACACCGACGATTGTCGGCGCCCAAGCCGCTTCCGCATCAGCTCGTCGTCGCGTCGGCCCTCGGCGCTGTCGACGAGGCCCATGGGGATGTCGACGACCACGAGTGATCAACCCCGATCGATTGGTCCACTCGTAATGTTAGTGCCGAGCGGGTACGGCGGCCAAGCCGGGCAGGCGGCGGAGCGTAGCGGAGCCGGGCGGCCAGCTTGGCGCCACGATGGTTTCCGGTGCCGGCGGGCGGTATCCCAGGGCGCTGTGCGGCCTCGCCGTGTTGTAGTGACGGTGCCAGGCCTCGATCAGGATCTGGGCTTCGCGCAGTGACGTGAAGATCTCCCGGTCGAGCAGCTCGTCCGGAACCGGGCGTTGAAGCTCTCGACGTAGCCGTTCTCCCTCGGAGAGCCGGGCTCGATGTAGGCGATCTTCGCACCGACCGTCGCGATCCAGTGCCGGACGTGGCC
>VXPS01000286.1:5999-14591 GCA_009839425.1 Chloroflexota bacterium | reverse complement strand
GCCGCGCCCGCCCGGCCGCCCCGCAGGCGTGGGGCGCCCCCCGCGACATAGGACGGGATTCCGTCTGGAGCGTAGGCTGAGAGGCCGGATCTACAGGGAGCGAGTAATGACGACTGACACGGCGAATGAGTACCGACAGGCCGCTGACCGCGCTCTCGACTTTCTGGCGGCTCACGTTGACGACGATGGCCGCAGTCGCATCGACCCCAACGACCCGGGCCTGCACTTCAAGCTGCCCTACGTGTTCGCCTACGGAGATCGGCGCCAGCTGGCCCTGCGCGCGCTGGATCACATCGAGCGCAACCTGCTGGCGGATGATGGGTCGTTCAATGACAACCAGTTCAATGGCCCCGCCAGCGCCTTTCTGTACCAGGCCGGGTGGCTGGCCTGGAGTAGCGCGGCGCTGGGACGCTTTGACCTGGCTCGTCGAATCGCCCGACGAGCCATCCAGGAGCAAGACCCAAACCTGGGCGGATTCTGGAACGAGACCCACCAGGGCCGCGAGCAGGGCGTGTTGAACAGCTCGTCGGCCGCCGCCGGTTGCGCCGCCGCCGGCGAACTGGAGTCCGCTGCAATGGCGGCGGGGTTCATGGACCGCCTGATCGATCTCCAGCCGGAGCCGGACCGACGATTTCATTTTGGCTTCTATGCTGACGGTGAGGTCATCACGGACTCGGACGCCGAGCCCGGCCGCAACTACTTCGATCTCAACGGGCCCTGCCGACCCGCCATGTTCGCCACGGCCATCGCGGGTCTGACCTGGCTGGGACGCCAGACCGACGACGACCGGCACTTCAACCTGGCCCGCGCCTATACCGACGTGATCCTGTCGCACCGTGGCGAGCCGTGGACGTCGCCCTTCGCATCAAAGACCGGCTGGGCGGCCCTGCAACTCAACGTCAACCGGCCCGATCCCGCGCTCACCGCCTACGCCGAATCCGTGGGCCAACGCTTCCTCGAGCTTCAACAGGAGGACGGCAGCGTCGACCTCACCGTCTGGCCAGGCTTTGAAGACGGCGCTCCGCTCCCGCTGCGTCTGGGCAATCTCTGCGACTGGGCGCTGACGGCCCTGGCGCTGGCCAACGGCGGGGCGTAGCCAATCGCCGCAGGCGTTCCAGACACCGCGTGGCGCAGACTCCGGGCGCGTATCATTGGCGGACCAGACGCCGCACGTTGCTAGCTGACGCGGCCATCAATTCACCTGCCCGCACTGGAGTTTCCGCGTGTCCGACGCCCGATCCGCACCGACCAAGCCCCGCCGCACCACGCGAAAGCGCCGCGACATTCGCGAACGGATGGAGCGGGCCGTGTTGGATCGCTGGGAGCTGCTGGACGACGAAGACATTGCGATATTCACGATCCGGCGACCGGACGGCAGCGAATTCTCGTCGTTCGAGGCCGGGCAATACACCATGCTCGCCTTCTGGGACCAGCCCGCCGACGACCCGCGGCCACGTCAGCTTTCCATCGGCTCGACGCCGCTGGACCTGGACCATCTGGAGTTCTACGTGATCCTGGTGCGGGACGCGCGGGAGGACGGTTCCAACGTCCCAGGGGTGTTCACGGGCACGCTATGGCGCCACAAGCCGGGCGACGAGATTCTCTACATGCCGCGGCCGGCCGGCCGCTTCACGCTCTCCCGCACTAGTCAGCCGGACGCGGTGTGCGTGGCCACCGGAACAGGCCTGGCGCCGTTCGTTTCCATGGCGCGCACGGCCTGGCACGCGTACAAGGAAACCGGCCAGGTGGAGCGCCGGCTGACTATCGTGCACGGGGTCTCCTACGCGGACCAACTGGGCTACAAGGACGAGCTGGAACGGATGGCGGCAGATCCCGGTTTCGGGCTGGTCTACATCCCCACGGTTAGCCGGCCGGACAGCGATCCCAACTTCGCGGAGGGCATGGGCCGCGGACGCGCCAACGACACGGTGCGCCTGATCTGCGGCAAGAAAATGAGCGGACGAGTGGAACCCTGGTTGCCCGACGAGCCGCTGGCCGCTCTGCAGGAGCGCCTGACGCCGGACGGCGCGGCGCTCTACCTGTGCGGCAACCCGGAGATGATCGCGGACGCCATTCCCGTTTTGGCGCTTCTGTGATTCGACCCCGAAGGCGTTCTGCCCCTGGGCATTACCCATGAATACTGGTAACCCACCAGCCCGGGCCGGGCCCCGCCCCGGCCGAGCAGGCGCTCCCGGAGTTTCGGGTCGGCACCGGCTATGACCTGCACCGTCTGGGCGCCGACCGGCCGTTGCGGATCGCCGGTGTGGACATTGCGCGGGACGGCGGCGCCGTTGGTCACTCGGACGCCGACGTGGCGATGCACGCGCTGGTGGACGCCCTGCTGGGAGCCACGGGCGGCGGTGACATCGGCCGCCGCTACCCCGACACTGATCCGGCCTACCGCGACGCCGACAGCTCGCGATTCGTTGCGGAGACCATCGGGGACCTGCGCGACCGAGGGTGGGAGCTGGTGAATGCCGACCTCACCATCGTGCTCGAACGACCGAAAGTCTCGCCGTTCGCCGACACAATGCGGGAGCGATTGGCAACGGCGCTGGGCACCGATGTCGAGCGCATCAGCCTGAAGGCCAAGACTAACGAAGGCGTCGACGCCGTGGGGGCCAGAGAGGCGGTGGCCTGTCACGCGGCCGTGCTGGTGTCGCGCGGCGTCGCTTCGGCCCCTGCGTAGAATGCCCCCGTCGCACACCAGCCTGGGTTTCGTCGTTTGACGCTCGCGATCACCAACACCCTCACTGGGAAAAAAGAGCCGTTCAAGCCGCTTGGCGACCCGGTCACGATGTACGTCTGCGGCATGACGCCGAAGGATCGGCCGCACGTGGGGCACGCGTTCATGTTCGTGCACATGGACGTGATCCGGCGCTACCTGGAGTACCGCGGATACAACGTGCGTTACGTCCAGAACTTCACGGACATCGACGACAAGATCATCGATCGGGCGCGCGCGGCCGACCGCGACCCGCTGGAATGGGCGCGCGAGTACACCGAGGCGTATTTCGAGGTGATGGACCGGCTACAGATTCGGCGCGCCGACGAATATCCCCGCGTGACCGACAGCATTCCCGGGATCATCGACCACGTGCAGGAGCTCATCGACACCGGGCACGCCTATCCGACCTCGACCGGCGTCTACTTCGACGCGGGCACGTTCGAAGACTACGGCACGCTCAGCGGACGGACCGAAGAGGACGGCAGCGCAGGCGCGCGAATCGAGGTTGACGACGAGAAGCGCGACCCGCGGGACTGGGCCCTGTGGAAACGTGACGATGAGAGCTCGGTCGCCTGGGAGAGCCCCTGGGGACGCGGTCGTCCGGGCTGGCACATCGAGTGCTCGACGATGATCCGGCACACGCTGGGCGAGCAGATCGACATCCACGGCGGAGGCGCCGACCTGATTTTTCCGCATCACGAAAACGAACTGGCCCAGTCCGAGGCCGCCACCGGGTGCCAACCGTTCGTGTCGTACTGGACGCACACAGGCCTGGTGCTGACCGATGGCGAGAAAATGGCGCACTCGGTCGGGAACTTCACCACCACGGCGGACGTCCTGGCCGATGTGCCGCCTGGCGTGCTGCGGCTGTACCTGCTGGGCGTCCATTACCGCTCACCGTTGCAGTTTTCACTGGAGGCGATCGAGCAGACGCAGACGGGCTACAACCGGCTGCTGGCCGTGACGCGCGCCCAGGGCAACGCCGATGTTTCACGTGAAACATCCGGCGCGGACCTGGACTCCGAAGCCGCCGCTGCCCGGCAGGCGTTCGAAGCCGCCATGGACGACGACTTCAACGCGCCGCGGGCGATTGGTGCGCTATTCGAGTTCGGACGCGCCATCAACCGCCTGGCATCAAGGTGCTCAGCGGACGAGGTCGAACGAGCGCAGGGTGTGCTTACCAGCCTGCTGGGCGTGCTGGGAATCGAACTACATGAACCAGACGCGGCGTCCGACGATGCGACGCCGTTCATCGACCTGCTGGTGCACTTGCGCCAGCAACTGCGAGAGGCCAGGCAATGGGAGCTCGCCGACGGAATCCGCAACGATCTGGGCGCCCTCGACGTGGTACTCGAGGACACGCCCGACGGCACGGTCTGGCGTCGCGGGTAGGCCGACCGCAACTACCCGCCGAAGCCAGCGTCTGGGGACGGCGCGCCGTCACGGAAGCCCTGCGGCGCGGCACCAGCGTCGAGCGGGTCTTTATTGCTCGAGCGCAAGCCGAGGCGATGGCCGACATCCGTTCGCTGGCCGCGACGGCAGCTGTTGCGGTCACGTTCACGGACGTTTCGGAGCTCGATCAGCTCAGTCACGGCGGGCAACATCAGGGAGTTGTCGCGGCCGTGCATTCCCCGCCACCTGCGACGATCGAGGACTTGCTTGAGGGCGAGTCCGCCGGTGGGCCACCGTTGATCCTGGCAGCCGACCAAGTTCAGGACGTGGGCAACCTGGGCGGGTTGCTGCGGACGCTGGAGTCCGTGGACGGAGCCGGCGCCATCGTGCCAAACCGGCGGTCTGCCGCCCTGACCGGCGGCCTGGCCAGGGCCTCGGCGGGTGCCAGTCTTCGCACTCGACTGGTGCAGGTGGCCAACATCGCCCGGGCGCTGGATCAGCTACGTGACGGAGGCGCCTGGGTTTACGCGCTGGATCAGGACGGCGATACGGACTTTACGGACGCGGACTACAGCCGCCCGACCTGCCTGGTCGTGGGCGGCGAAGCGCGCGGGGTCCGTCCAGGGGTACGCAAGGCCTGCGACGCGGTCCTGCGAATCCCAATGTACGGTGGCGTGGGTTCGTTGAACGTGTCGGTCGCGGGCGCGCTGGTGCTGTATCACGCGGTGCGCTCACGGGGAGAGGCAATTCAAGATGGCGCCTGACACCATCAGCCTGATTGGCATCACCCTGTATGGCTATCACGGCGCGCGGCCGGAAGAGCGCGCGTTGGGTCAACGTTTCGTCGTGGATGTGGATTTGGACGTCGACCTGCGCAGCGCAGCCAAGACCGATGCGCTGGACTCGACGGTGAACTACAGCGCGGTGTACGCGCTCGTGGCCGAGATTGTGCAAGGCGAACCGGTGAATCTGCTGGAAGCACTCGGCGACGGAATCGCACGGGCCTTGTTGAAGGGGTTTCCGCAGGTCCAAAGGGCACGCGTTCGCGTCGCAAAGCCCGGCGTGGCGATTGCGGGGTCGGTTCTCAGGGAAGCGGCGGTCACCATCGACCGCACACGGTCAGAGGTTGAAGGTTCGCGGTGAATGATCGGTCCCGACGCGGGTTAAGTAAGATTTCTTACCTTTGCTACTTGACTGAAACAACGATCAGATTCAGTATGTTCAGATAGGGCGGACTAGCGGAATTGAAATAGCGCGTCCGCGCCATCGGCGCACGGCATAGTTTGTGTTCAATGACCGGCACGGTCGCGCCACGATTGTTTCCTAGGCGAAAGGATGTGATATGGGGAACCTGGCAGTCTTCATTGACGGCGGCTATCTCGAAGCCCTGCAGAAGCACGAATTCGACGTCCGGCTCGACGTCAAGAAACTCGTTGACGAGATTCAGGACCACGTTGAGGAAGCAAGCGCGGACAAAGTCGAATTGCTGCGGGCGTACTACTACCACTGCCGTCCCTACCGCAGCGACCCGCCGACGCCCGAAGAGATGGACCGGTACTCGAACTCACGACGCTTCGAGGACGCGCTGCGCTATCTGCCGCGCTTCGAGGTGCGCCTCGGACACCTTCGGATGTCCGGCATGGACGAGTCGGGCGTGCCAATATTCGAGCAGAAGCAAGTGGACTTGTTGCTGGGCCTCGACATGGCTCTGCTGGCGGGCAAGAACCAGGTGCAGCACATCGCGCTGGTTGCCGGCGACGGCGACTTCGTTCCCGCGGTTCGGGTGCTAAAGAACGAAGGCATCATCGTCTGGCTCGTTCATGGTCCACCCCAAGGTAACCACGGTTATCCAACGTACTCGTTCGAGCTATTCAAAACCGCGGATGAGCGAATGGAGTTGGACGAAGACCTCATCGACCGTTTGCTGAGGTAGTCGCAGCTTGCGCCGTCAACATAAACCTAGCTAGACGGCTAGGTTTCTAGTTTATGACTGCGTATCACTAGATTTTAAGGAACGAATAAGTAGAATCAAAAAAAGACATGTGGGTAACCGCTACGGCGTCGAGCGCATGTCGTCCACCACGCGCTGGAGCTCCTTAAGGATGGTTTCAAAGGTTTGCTTGATAGGTCCGCGCGCATCGATAACCGCAAATTTGTGCTGCCTGGCAAGTTCATGAAAGTGCGAGCTGATGCCTGCCTGGTAGCTCAAGAAACTCTCGAAGACATCCTGACCCCGCATGACGTCGAGGCCTGATTCCCAGAAGTCGAAGCCGCCGTTGATCAGAATTCGGGGTAGCAGGTGCTCGATGTCCACATCCAGGTAGACGACCGCATCGGGAACCGGCGCAAAGTCGTAGATGTCGGCGGTCCAGGCGGGATCGATGCCGCGTGTGGCGGCACGGGCGATCATGGAAAAGATGTAGCGGTCAGCAAGGACCACCATGCCAGCGCGGAGTGACGGGACGATCAGCCGTTCAACGCGGTCATAGAAGTCGGTGGCGTAGAACAGATTCAGGGTGATGGGGTCCAGGTCGTGGCCCGACTTCGCGCGCCGAATTCCAGGGCCCGCCAGTTCGGAACGCGTCAGCCCGGTATCGACAACGCCGAACCCGTGATCTTCGAGCCACTCTTTCATCAGACGAATCTGGGTGGAGCGCCCGGAACCATCCTGGCCCTCAACCACGACCAGTCGGCCGGGCAGCGGGCTCAAGTCGATGCCAGGCGGCGGCTCGCCATAGAAGCGTAAGGGGCGGTTGACCGGCAGACTCACAGCGCCCGCCACATGTCAGCCAGGTAGCGTCCACTGAGACCGGTCGCCGCCAGAGCTTCCTGCAGTCCGGAAACTTCGGCTCGCATCGCGCCAGCCAGATGCGGCTGCACCAGCGCACGCATACGTTCCTGCTGATTCACCAGCGTGTCGGTGGCGTCGATGCGCTCCAGGCCGAACTCGTCGACCAACCTCCCGTATTGGTCGCGAATGATGCCCTGGAATAGTCGGAACGATTCGGCGGGATCTCCACTCAGACCCAGATCCAAGCCAGCTTCGTAGTAGCTGAGTTCGTCGCGGCCGAGCTCAATCCGGCGGATCGCCTCGTCAAGTGGGACATCAAAGTAGAAGGCCAGCGTCGGATCGGGCGCAAACGAGTACAGCCGCCGCAACCAGCCGGCGCTGACGCCGCGAGCGGCGTCGCGAGCATAGGCGGTGTAGACGTAGCGATCGGCAAGGACGATGGCGCCCGCCTGCAGCGCCGGAATGATCTGCTCGTGCACGCGGCTGGAGAAGTCGGCCGCATGGATGAGGCTGAAGGTGAGGGGGGTCAGGATGCGGCGACGCTTTCCGCGCCGCGTGGTGCGGCGGACAATCCGCGACGAGTTCCATTCCGTGAAGATCACCAGGTAACCCTGGCTTACCAGCCACTTGTGGAGCAGGTCGAGCTGAGTGCTCTTCCCCGATCCGTCAATGCCTTCGACGATGAAGAGGCGACCGGGCAGGTCTTGCGGAGCGGTTGAACCGTCGGCTGTGGCCATGCCTACATCCAGTCACCAATCACCGGCAGCGACTCAACCAGTCCGAAAAGGCACCGGCGCAACTGGGAAACCAACGCGACGATTCGCGCAGGCCGGCCGGCGACCGGGGCAAGGTGTCGCTTGAACTCGCTGGCAACGGACAACAGCGTACCCGACCCGATAGCCGCCGACGGTGGGCCTTTCGTCGGAATCGACGTGGCGACTTCCGTTCATGTCGGAGTTTGTCGCAAGGCGACTGTTTGTGCGGGGACTCTTACGATTACCCAGATAACCGTTCGTATACTCGCCTGGAACGCCTACGGCCACGCCAACCATGCGGATTGCCATCGCAAGCGACGAACAGACGGAGCTGACCGACCACATCATCGCGAACCTGAAGGAACGCGGGCATACGCTGTCGCCGTTTGGTCCGCTGGCCGGCCTGGACCAGCAGTGGCCGGAAGCCGGACGGAATGTTGGCCAGGCCGTGGCGGACGGTGCGGTAGACGAAGGCATCGTGCTGTGCTGGACGGGTACGGGCGTCAGCATCGCGGCTAACAAGGTTGCGGGTATTCGCGCGGCCCTCTGCGCGGACGCGGAAACCGCGCGGGGAGCCCGTCTCTGGAATCGGGCGAACGTGCTGGCGCTGAGCCTGCGGCTGACCACCCCGGCGCTAGCCGACGAGATATTGACTGCGTGGTTCGAGACCCCGCTGGGCGAAGACCCCGACGACAGGGCTTGCGTCGAACGGGTGGAATCCACACCAACTCCAGCCTGACCAAGCCACTCTCCCTGGGAAACGAGTTTCACGCATGAGTTCAACGCCCCTGCACGACGGACCGCCGCCTGCGTCGGTGCCGCACAGCACGGTGGTGAGACGCCTCAAGCCGCAACGCCCCCTGCCCGTCGGCCAAGAAGCACTATCTTATACACCACATAAACATCCGCCGCTAATACGCCGTTAT
>VXPS01000286.1:0-5989 GCA_009839425.1 Chloroflexota bacterium | reverse complement strand
ACACACCCTCTCCCACCCAACTACCCCTGGAAAACTATATACACGCTCGATTCCACCCCCCCGCCTCTACTGACCGCCTCCTCGGGCGGTGCCGCACAGCACCGACGCGTCACGCCTCTCGCCGAACGGCACGCTGCGCGTCGACCATGAGCGGATCGCGGCGGCGATTCGGGAGATCCTGATCGCGGTCGGCGAAGACCCCGATCGCGACGGGCTGGTCAAGACGCCCGCACGCGTGGCCCGCATGTACGAGGAGCTTTTTGCGGGGCTGGCCGGCGATCCGGACGACTACCTGGCGACCACCTTCGAGCACGCCCACGATGAGATGATCGTGGTGCGAGACATCCCCTTCTACTCGGTTTGCGAGCACCATCTGCTGCCGTTTTTCGGGCGCGCGGCCGTCGGGTACATCCCGAACGAACGCATCGTCGGACTCAGCAAGCTGGCGCGCGTGGTGGAGCACCTGGCGCGCCGCCCCCAGGTCCAGGAGCGCTTAACCTGCCAGGTCGCCGACCGGATCGAGCGGGTACTGGATCCGGTGGGCGTGGCGGTGACGATCGAAGCGGAACACACCTGCATGACCATGCGTGGCGTCAAGAAACCGGGCAGCCGGATGGTCACGTCGATCACGCGCGGCGCGTTCCGCGACAATCCCGCCACCCGCGCCGAGTTCTTCGACGCGGTTCAGCGCCAGTAGCGCCGCCGAAATGACGCCGGAGCCGGACGCCAGATCACGCTCCCGGCGGATGCGGCCGGCTCCCGGAAGTCTGCGGCCCGCGGCGGCCTACCACACCAAGCGCGAGCTTGTGTACGGCGCACTGCGCGACGCCATTCAAGCGGGTCGCCTGCGGGCCGGCGATCGCCTGGTCATCAGCCACATCGGTTCGGAGCTTGGCGTCAGCGACGTGCCGGTGCGCGAAGCGCTATTCCAGCTCGAGGCCGAAGGGCTGATTGACAACGAGCCGCATGTGGGCGCGACGGTGGCCGGACTGGATTCCCTGGAGGTGCAAGACGTGTACCTGGCCAGCGCCATCGTCGAGGGCGCGGCCGCCGCGCTGGCCACCCCACACATGACCGACGACGACCGACAGTACCTGCAGACAACGCTTGAGGAACTGGACGCCGCCGTCTCAACGAACGACGACGAGAGGGTCGCGTATCTGGACCAGGAGTTGCACCGCGCGCTGTATGCACGCTGTCCATCGGCGCATCTGTTGCTGCTGGTGGAAGAGCTATGGGCGACGAAGGCGCGGGTGCGCACGGCTTATCCGGTGCGCACCCGCAGCAAAGCAGCACAGCAGGAGCATCGGGCGATCGTTGCGGCGGCGAACCGCGGCGACGCGGCCAGCGTGGAGGCCCTGACTCGCGACCACTTACGCCGCGCCGGCATTGCCCGCAGCACGGCGTTGGGGTCACAGGCCAACACGCCCCCCGAGCATTGACGCCAGCCCAGAAATCGTATATGGTCTATTAGCTCTAAGCGGTGTTGCTTGGAGTTCGGCGACGGGAGGATTCCCCATGCGCGACGTAGCGCTTGGTCACCGTCGGCGTCGGCTGAACGGAGCACGCCGACGGAACATTCGCGTGCTCATAGGGCGCTGGCAAGTCGACAGGTCGCGCCCCGCGGCCTAACCGGCCGACGGGGCAGCAGGCCACGCGGATTCGCGACACTCTGAACCGGCCCTGCACCAGCTTGACGAATGCCAGGCGTCAGTCGGTTGGGGCTCGAGTAGCCGAATCGTGACGGCCGAGCGATCTCTCTATTGAATCGCTGCAAGACCCGCGCCGGGTTCGGCGCGGGTCTTGCTCGTTCACTCGCTGGAATAGACCTCGGGGTTTACGGTCCGTACTGGCTGGCCGCCATCCAGAAACTCGATGAGATTGTCAACGGCCCGTCCGCCCATGCGAGTCATCGCTTCGAAGGTGCCACTGCCGAAGTGGGGGCCAAGCACGGTGTTCGGTAGTGCAAAAAACGGGTGATCGGGCTGCGGAGGTTCAACCTCGTATACATCAGCGCCGTAGCCTGCGATTTCCCCCGACGTGAGCGCGGCAACCAAAGCATCCTCGTCCACCAGCTGCCCGCGCGCGGTGTTGACCAGGTAGGCGTCGGCTTTCATAGCCTGGAGCTGCGCGGCGCCGATCATGCGCTCGGTCTCCGGCGTGACCGCCGCGTGCAGCGCCACGAAGTCCGACTCGGCCAGCAACTCGTCCAGGTCAACGAAGTGGGCCTCAATTCCGGCCGCCGTCAGCCGCGCGGGATCGGGATGGGCCGTCGTGATAAGCACGCGCATGCGAAAGCCATGCCGGCAAATCGCGGCAACGCGACGCCCAATCTCGCCGAAGCCGATGATGCCGACGGTTTTTCCGGTCAGCTCGATTCCGTCCAGTTCGGTGCGCATCTTGAAGCCGGTGGTACGGACGGCCTGATCGGCCAGGACCATGCGGCGAGCCAGGGACCACATCAGGCCCACACTCAATTCGGCAATCGTCTGGGCGTTCTCGCCGGGCGCATTGAGCACGGCGATGCCGAACTCGGTAGCCGCAGCGATGTCCACGCTGTCCACGCCAGTTCCGACCCGGGAGATGGCACGGAGATCGGCGCGAACCGCGGCCAGCGCCTCCCGCGGCCACAACTCCGTTCCCGCCACGACGCCCCGGCAGCCGCGCGCCGCCTCGACAAGCTCGTCGCCTTCGACGAAGAACGCTTGTCGTACGTCACAGTGGGCGCGGAGCTTCTGCTCTACGGCGTCGGGAATCGGAAAGGTTTGCAGCACTTTGTCCATGGGAACCCCCAGGGGACCTTGGGTTACGGGCTCGACGTCAGGGCCTTCTGCAGGACATCGGTGTGCTCGATGGCGATGCCGCATCCGAGCGCCACGCACATCAGCGGTCGATCGGCCACGTGTACCGCAATGCCGATCTCCTGCGACAGCAACTGATCAAGGTTACGCAGGAGCGAGGTGCCGCCGCTCATGACGATGCCCTTGTCGATGATATCCGCCGACAGTTCGGGCGGGGTGCTCTCCAGTACCATGCGCACGCCGCGAACGATCTGGCTCAGCGGCTCGGTAATGGCCTCCGTAACCTCGTCCGAGGTCACGGTCACGGTGCGCGGCAGGCCCTGCACCTGGTCGCGTCCGCGAACTTCCATGGTCTCGGCCGGGCTGAGCACGATGGCGCTGCCGATGCCGATCTTGATCTGTTCGGCCGTATGGTCGCCGACCATCAGGTTGTACTTTCGCCTGATGTAGGCGGCAATGGCGTCGTCAATCCGGTTTCCGCCCACGCGCGAGGACGTCGAGCAGTCGGCAACAACGTCGTTGAGCGAAATCACGGAGATCTCTGTGGTTCCGCCGCCGACGTTGACAATCATGCTGCCGGATGGCTCGGAGACCGGGACCTGAGCGCCGATGGCCGCCGCCAGCGACTCCGGAATGAGATGGACCCGGCGTGCACCGGCTGCGAGCCCGGCGTCCAGCACCGCGCGCCGCTCAACCGTGGTGACCCCGGACGGCACGGCGACCATGATCTCGGGGCGGACAAGCCGAAATCGCCCGCACGATCGTTCGATGAAGTAGCGCAGCATCGCCTCGGTCACCAGGTAGTCGGCAATCACGCCATCCTGCATGGGGCGAATGATCCGCAGGCTGCCAGGGGTGCGGCCGACCATCGCGTGCGCGGCGTGTCCAATGGCCTGGATCCGTCGATCCATGCTGACGGCAACCACGGACGGCTCGTTGATCGTGATGCCCTGGCCGATCCGGTTAACAACGACGTTGACGGTTCCGAGGTCGATGCCCAGCCGCGGCGCGTTGAAGCCGAAGGGCACTTAGATCGCCGCAGCCGCGCGTCGCACCGGAGCGGCCTGTGGTTCGGTGGTAATGACGGCACCGAGCCCACGCAGATCACCGGCCAGGTCCTCATAGCCCCGCCGCACGAACTCGAACCCATCGAGCACGGTCTCGCCCTCGGCCACCAGACCGGCCAGCGTCAGGGCCGTTATGCCGCGGATGCTGTGTTCCAGATCGATGTGGCGGCCGCGCAACTGGCGAGGTCCGCGAACCACGGCCCGCGTGCCCTGCACGCTGACATCGGCGCCCATGGCCGCCAAGCTATTCATATAGCCCATGCTGCCGTCGAAGACCCGCTCGACGATCGTGCTGACGCCGTACGCCTGCGTCATCAGCACGCCCATTGGCGCCTGGACGTCGGTCGGGTATCCCGGAAATGGCATGACCTGCACGTCGGTGGCGCCAAGCGTGTCCGGAGCAACGACTCGTACGGAGCGATTGGTTTCGATCACGTCGACGCCCATTTCCCGAAGTTGCACCGTGACCGGTTCCAGGTGGTCCGGACGCACGTTGAGGAGTTCAACGTCGCCGCCGGTGAGAGCCGCGGCAACGGCCATGGTTCCTCCCACCATCCGGTCGGGAATGGCCCGTGCCACCGTGCCGTAGAGGTGACTACGCCCTTGCACGCCGATGAGGCTGGTGCCCTCGCCGTGAATCTCGGCGCCCATGCCGCGCAGGAACTGCACCAGCGCCACCACCTCGGGCTCTCGCGAGGCATGCACGATCGTCGTGTAGCCATTGGCAAGGGTGGCGGCCATTAGCAAGTTCTGTGTGCCGGTGTGGCTGGGGTAGTCCAGATAGATGCGCCGGCCGTACAGGGCATCTGCCTCGGCGTGAAACACGCCCTGGGCCAGCGCTACGGTTGCGCCCATGCCCTGAAAGCCGGTGATATCCACGCTCACGGGCCGGGCCCCCAACTGACAGCCGCCGGGAGCCGCGCAATCGAATCGGCCGAAGCGGGCCAGCAACGGACCGGTAACCTGAAACGAGGCCCGCATGCGCTGCACCAGATCGGCACTCGGCGAACTCGAGCGCACGGCGGCGGCGGTAATCGTTACGGTGTGTTGGTCGGCATCGAGTTCGACTTCCGCGCCAAGCTGTCGCAACAGGTCCGACATGACCAGAACGTCGGAGATGATCGGGACGTTCTGGATCACGCAGGTTTCATCGGTCAGCAGGCAGGCCGCCATCATTGGCAGCACGACGTTCTTGGCCCCGGGCGTCCGATAGCTGCCGCGCAGCGGATGGCCGCCTACGATGGTCGCGCGTATTGCCTGCTCGTCGTGGGCGCCCCGTCCGGCGTCGGGATCCACGATGGACTCAGCCTCGGCGGGCCCGCTCGACGGTTCGGAGGCGTGCCAGCGCCCGCAGCAGCGCCAGCCGGGCCTGTGTGGTCATCACGTCGTCGTGGGTCTGTCGAGCTTCTTCTAAATCGCGCACGGCGGCCTCACGAGCGGCCTCGGCCCGTTCCCGACTGATCTCGGCAGCGTTTTCCGAAGCGTCCGCCAGCACGGTGACCGTGTTGTCCATGACTTCCAGAAAACCGCCGGTGATCGAGAAGTGCTGCGTCTCGGCGCCACGCCGAAGCTCCAACGTGCCGGGCTCCAGTTGGGTAATGAGTGGCGCATGGCGCGGCAGAATTCCAAGCTGCCCTTCCACCGATGGCGCCAGCACCAGCGTCACGCCCTCTTCGCGCAGCACTTCGCGCTCAGGGGAAACGACCGTGAGGGTCAAACCAGCCATCACGACCTCCGGGTGGAGTCTATCAGAGGGTGTTTGAAAGCCTTGCCGACCAGCTTAGGCAGCCACTTCCAGCGCCTTGGCCTTGGCCGCAGCCTGGTCGATGTTGCCGACCATGAGGAAGGCCTGCTCAGGCAGCTCGTCATGCTCGCCATTCAGGATCGACTCGAAGCCGGCCACGGTTTCTTCCAGCGGCACGATTTCGCCCGGGGTGCCGGTAAAGACTTCGGCTACGTTCATTGGCTGCGAGAGGAAGCGCTCGATCTTGCGGGCCCTGGACACGGTAAGCCGGTCTTCTTCCGACAACTCCTCGATACCCAGGATCGCGATGATGTCCTGCAAGTCCTTGTAGCGTTGCAGTACCTGCTGGACCTGGCTCGTATACAGATCTGACGCTG
>VXPS01000159.1 GCA_009839425.1 Chloroflexota bacterium | reverse complement strand
CGCTCATGCAGCAGGCCCAGACCGGCCACGGCGCCGGGCACGCCCATCGCCCGGTAGCCGTGGATGTTGGCGTCGTTGACTACGCCCTCCCAGAGGAAGGCGCTGACGTTGGAGCGGCCATCGCGCGGATAGCGGTCCGGCGTTGCGCCCGATCCCGAGCGCATGGGAAACGCCACTACTTCAGCCAGGTCAGCCCCCGAAACCACGGCGTATCCGCCGCCGCCGATGCCGCTGCTCCAGGGCTCCACCACGCCCACCGCCAGGGCGGCGGCAACGGCCGCGTCAACGGCCGAGCCGCCGGCAGCCAGCACATCCACGCCTACCGCGCTGGCGGCCTCGTGCTTGGTGGCCACCATGCCGCGACGACCGCGAGCCTCGGACTTCTCAATGGTGAGCCGGGTGCGCAGATCCGACATCAGTGAACCGCCGCCTCGGCGAAGAGGGCGCTGACGGACTCGCCGGTGTGAATACGGCGGATGGCCTCCGACAGCATGGGCGCCACTGAAATCACGTGAATCTTGCCGCTTGGCAAGTCGGGATTCAGCGGCACGCTGTCCGTGACGACCATCTCTTCCAGCGGGGAGTCCTCGATCAATTCGTAGGCCTGGTCCACGAACACCGGGTGGACGCAAGCGCCATAGATGGCCCGCGGGTTGTGGCGCAGGATCTCGCGCAAGCCCTCGCGAATGGACTGGCCGGTCACGACCTCGTCCTCCATATACAGCACGGTGCGTCCACGGATGTCGCCAGCCAGGCCACGAATGGTGACGTCGGATGTAATGGGGTCGCGAAATTTGTCCAGCACCGCCAACTGGGTGCGCAGACGCCGGGCGCACTCGCTGGCCGTCTTGATGCGACCGGTGTCGCCCACCACGACCAGGTCGTCGATGCCGAGCCCGGCGAAGTAGTCGGTGAGCAGCGGCATGCCGGTGAGGTGGTCGCTGGGCATGCTGAAGAAGCCGCCGATCTGATCGGCGTGCAGATCCAGCGTCAGCACGCGGTCGGCCCCGGCCGTGGCCAGCAGGTCCGCCACCAGCCGGGCGGAAATCGGCACACGCGGCTGGTCCTTTTTGTCCGAGCGCATGTAGGGGAAGTACGGCAACACCGCCGTCACCCGCGCCGCCGATGCGCGGCGCATGGCGTCGATGGTGATGAACAGTTCCATCACCGAGTGGTTGACGGGTCGCCGCGAGGTCTGCACCACGAATACGTCGGCTTCACGCACGTTTTCCATCACCCGGACGAACGTGTTGTCGTTGCCGTACTCGAAAATCTCGATCTCGCCAGGACGGCAGCCCAGCTCGCGGCAGATGCCGTCGGTGAGCACGGGATGCCCGCGGCAGCCGAAAACCATCAGCCCGTCGTCCGCCATGCCGATCCCTCGCCCGCGCAGCGCCACGGGCTAGCGTATCGGGTCGTAGCAGACGACGACCGGCGTCACGGCGTGGCGGAGCACGTGGGTGGCGGTGCGGCCCAGGTCGCAGTCGTGTTCGCCCAGGAAGCGATGCGCGCCCACGACAATCGAATCGGCCTCCTCGTCTACGCTGGTTTCGACGATAGCGCTGAAGGCTGACCGCGCCTGTTTGATCTCAGTTCGCACCGGCGCGCCATTGGATGGCAGCAAGCGCCGGGCGTCATCCAGCACGGCTTCGGCCTGACCCAGCATCTCGTCGCTCGACACGTTGAGCGGCAGGCGGTGACTGACTTCGATCACGTGCAGCAGCAGCACCGAGGTGTCATGTGCGCGTGCCAGAAGGGCTGCGGTGGTAACCACCGCCTCATCCATGTGCTGGCCGCTGACGGCGGCAATTACCGGGTTCTGGTTGGACGCCATGCCATCGGGCGAGGCTAAGTCGCAACAGCTTCCTGAGCGTGCCCGCTGCCGTTCGCCTGGGTGCCGTCCGGCCGCTCGAGCAGCAGTTCGCGCAGTTCGGCGTCCAGCTCCCGGGCAACGTCAAGATTCTCACGCAGGAAGGCCTTGGCGTTCTCACGCCCCATGCCCAGGCGAATGTTGTCGTAGCTGTAGTGCGCGCCGCTCTTGGTGAGCACGCCGTGATCCACGCCGAGGGTCAGCAGGTCGCCCTCGGAGGAAATGCCCTGCCCGAACATCATGTCGAACTCACAGAAGCGGAACGGCGGCGCGACCTTGTTCTTGACGACTCGCACGCGCGTGCGCGCGCCGATGACGTCGGTGCCCTTCTTGATCTGCCCGATGCGCCGGATATCCAGGCGGACCGACGAGTAGAACTTGAGCGCGCGGCCGCCGGGCGTGGTTTCCGGGTTGCCGAACATCACGCCAATCTTCTCGCGCAACTGGTTGATGAAGATGACGATGGTGCGCGAGCGGCTGATGTTGGCCGTGAGCTTGCGCATGGCCTGCGACATCAGCCGCGCCTGCAGGCCAACCTGCGTATCGCCCATGTCGCCGTCGATCTCGGCGCGCGGGACCAGGGCGGCCACGGAATCCACAACCACCAAGTCCACGGCGTTGCTGCGGACAAAGACGTCGGTGATCTCCAGGGCCTCTTCGCCGGCGTTGGGCTGCGAGACGATCAATTCGCCCACGTCCACGCCCAGGGCTTCGGCATACGTGGGGTCCATGGCGTGCTCCACGTCCACGTAGACGGCGGCGCCTCCGGCCTTCTGCACTTCGGCGACAACGTGCAGCGCGAGAGTGGTTTTGCCGGACGCTTCCGGACCGAAGACCTCGACCACGCGACCTCGGGGCAATCCGCCCACGCCCAGGGCCACGTCAAGGGACAGCGAACCGGTTGAAACGGCCGGCACCTGGTTGGCCTGCATGGCGCCCATGCGCATGACCGAACCGGTGCCGAACTTTCGTTCGATCTGTTGAATCGCGGAGTCGATCGCCTGTGCCTGGTCGTTGGCCATACGCCTGGTCCCATCACCCCTGGCGCCGGGGCGGCCGGCGCACGCTCGTGGCGTTCATGGTATCGGAAGGGGGCACAGGCCGCGCCCGCTGTTGCGTCCGGCCGCGTGCTCGGATAGCGTGCCAATTGACCGCTTGGGGAGCCGGGGTGGTATGCAGTCCAAGCAGACGCGCGCCGCGGTGCTCTACGGGCCCGGCGACCTGCGGATCGAGTCGCGAGACGTCCGCGAGCCCGAGGCCGACGAGCTGGTGCTGCAGGTCACGGTGTCCGGCATTTGCGGGACCGATCTGCATTACTGGGACGGTTGGCAGTTCGATTCGTGGTTCCCGGAGCGATCCGATCCGTGGATTCCCGGGCACGAGTTCACCGCGACGGTGCAGGCGGTGGGACCGGCCGTACATGACCTGAAGCCCGGCGACGCCGTGGCCGTGGAGCCCAACAACTCCTGCGAGGACTGCCCCGAATGCGATCGCGGGATGCTGAACTTCTGCTCCAACCGGATGCCGATGGCGTGGGGCGCCTGGTCCGACGTAGTGATCGCCAACCGCCACCATCTCACCCCGCTGCCGCCCGGGGCGGACATGCGCACGGCCAGCCTGGCGGAGCCGCTGGCTTGCGTAGTGCGCGGCTTTGACCGGGTGACCGTAAACCCCGGCGACACCGTGTTCATCGCCGGCGCCGGGCCGATTGGGCTGCTGGCCCTACAGGTGGCCAAGCACCAGGGGGCGGGACAGACCATCGTCAGCGAACCCGGTGCTACCCGCCGAAGGCTGGCGGCCACGCTGGGCGCGGACGTGGTGCTGGACCCCAGGCGGGATGACCCGGTGGAGGCCGCCCGCAGCCTGACGCAAGGCTTTGGCGCGGACCTGGCCATCGAGGCCGCTGGGGCCGGGCCCGCTTTCCAGGCCTGCCTGGATACGGTGCGCGACTCGGGCACGGTGCTGGTGATCAGCGTGGGGAATCCGTCCGAGAAGTTCGAACTGCGGCTCTACGACTTTTTCGCGCGCGAACGCACGATCGTGGGCAGCAATACGCGCGTGCACACCTTTGAGCGGGCCCTGGACCTGATTCCCGACCTCAATGTCGAGCCGATCATCACGCACACCTTTGACCTCAACGACGCGGTGGAGGCGGTGATGACGGCCAAGTCCGGCGCGGGCGCCAAGGTGGTCTTCGACTTCCGGTCCTGATCCCGGTCAGCGGCCGCGACCCCTTGCGGCGGTCGGCGGGCGGCAGCTGAAGACCCGGGCGCCGTGGGCGCTGGCGACCTGAGATACATCTCGGAAGTGCGGCTGGAGGAGGTCGCGCGGGCTCTGGGCGCTGGTGAGGACGACGCGCAACTCGCCGTCCGGCGCCAGGCAGTCGCGGGCGGCCCGAATGAGGCGGGCGGCGGGGCCGTGGTGGACCCGAGGGCCCACGTGGAACGGCGGGTAGCAAAGGATCACGTCAAAGGGCTGCTCGCCGGGCGGCGCGCCGTCCGCCAGAAGCACCTCCGCCTCGATTCCGCTGGCCGCCAGCGTCCGGCGGGTGGTTTCCACGGCGGCGTAGCTCCAGTCCAGCGCCGTCAGGTTGCGGTCGGATCGCGCGGCGGCGACGGTGAGGACGCCTGAACCGCAGCCGAGGTCGAGCCAGCGGCCGTCCTTGTCCGGCAGATACTCGGCCAGCAGCGCCGTGGCCGGATCGACCCGGGTGGGTGAGAACAGGGTTGGATGCTGGCATAGGGTGACGTCCCGACCGGCGATTCGCTGGGTGGACGTCCATGCGAACTGCTGCGGCGGCGGATCCTCCACCTGCCGCTCGTACAGGTAGAGCCTGCGGTGTTCGCCGGCGGCGCGATCGACGATGGGGCCGATGATCGGCGGCAGGCGGCGGCGCAGGGACTCCACGCCTCGCGCACGGTCGCCCAACAACGCCAGCAGCCCGCCGGGTGGCAGGGCCCTTGCCGCAGCGCGGACCACCCACTCCACACCGGCGCGGCCCAGCCAGTGCGGAGCGCGAACGACCGCGAACCTGGCCTCCGCCGGCAGCAACTCGTCCGGCGGCAGCACCGGCCAGGCACCGGCCCCGGCCTGGCAACTCTCGGCAGCTCCAAGGTTCAGCGGAACCAGCATGCCGTCGTCCGGCCACCCGGCGTCGGCTGCGGCGATGGCCAGACCGGCGTCCCAGGCCGCGACTTCCAGCAGCGGCGCCTCCGGCTGCCGGTCCAGCGCGCGCATGAGCAGGCGCAATTCCTGGTCCAGTTCGCCAGCCGGCTGGTCGGCGCGGGAGGGAATCGCAACCGACCCACCGGGCAGGCGAAGGCGACGCCAAGCAAGGGCCGTCGCGTCTCTCAACCGGATGGCATGTGAGGTGGCATGGGGCGAGGGTAGCCGTCCGCAGTCAGCCAGGGCCTCACAGGTCTCGACTCGCGTAGCATGCCCGCGGCGCGCTTGCGCCGATTGCACATGCCTGGGGCCGCGCGAACCTCGCCGGCCGTGGCGGACGGGCCGGTGACACCGCGATGCAACTGATCGACCAGCGTCTGGCCTACTCGGCGACCGACCTGGTGGGCTTCCTGGAGTGCCGGCACCTGGCCAATCTGGAGCGTGCGGCGACGCTGGTACCTGATGTCCGGCGTCCAAACCGGGACGACCCGGTGCTGGACCGCATGGCACGGCGCGGGCAGGAGTACGAAGCGCGCTACCTGGACGAGTTGCGCGCCGAAGGTCGCGAAATCGCCGAAATCCGGCCGCCCGACACTGTGTCCCCGACCCGCCTGATCAGGCCGGAACACGAAGCCACGCTGCAGGCCATGCGACGAGGCGCGGAGGTGATCTACCAGGGCGTATTGCTGGACGAGCGACGGCTGGGGTACGCGGACTTCCTCGAGCGGGTCGATACACCGAGCGACCTGGGACCGTGGAGCTACGAAGTTGTGGATACCAAGCTGGCCCGCCAGCCGTCGGCTCCAGCCGTGCTGCAGATCTGCATGTACTCGGACTTGCTGGGCACCATGCAGGGACGGCTGCCGGACCGAATGCACCTGGTGCTGGGCGGCGTGCAGCGCGAGACGGTCAGCCTGCGCGTGGCCGACTACGCGGCCTACTACCGCCTGGTGGCGAGCGAGTTCGAGGAGCTGCTGGACAGCCCGGAGGACGTTTATCCGGTGCAATCGAAGCCGGAGCCGGTGGGGCACTGCGATTTCTGTAGCTGGACACTGGAGTGCCGCGCCCAGTGGCGGCGGGAGGACGACCTGGCGCTGGTGGCGGGTCTCACGTCCCGCCAGCGCCGCGCGCTGCACGCGATCGACGTCACCACGCGACGCGGGCTGGCCAACCCGTCGCCGCCGCTGCCCGAGAAGATGGAGGGCGTCAGCCCCGAGGCGCTGGCACGGGTGCAGGCACAGGCAGCCATCCAGGTTCGCGGGGATAGCCGCGTGATCTCGGAGCGCATTCCGCCCGAGCGCGACCGCGAAAAGGCCCTGGTGCCGGACCGCGGACTCTGGGCGCTGCCGGAACCCTCGCCGGGCGACCTGTTCCTGGACCTGGAAGGCGACCCCTTCTACGGCTCCGACGAGGTCGACGGCATTGACTACCTCTTCGGGGCAATCGAGCCCGGCCTGCCCGACGCCGCGGGCGAGCCCACGTTTCACGCCTTCTGGTCGATCGAGGACGGCGACGTTACGACGGCGGCCGAGCGCCAGGCGTTCGAGGACTGCATCGACCTGATCATGGACCGCTGGACCACGCATCCGGGCATGCACGTCTACCACTACGCGCCCTACGAGACAGGCGCCATGAAGCGGCTGGCCGGTCGCTACGCCACGCGCGAGACCGAGGTGGACCAGTTGCTGCGCGGGCAGGTGTTCGTGGACCTCTACCGCGTGGTGCGCCAGGGCATCCGGGCGTCGGTGGAGAGCTACTCCATCAAGCGCCTGGAGCCGCTCTACGGCTTCAAGCGGGAGATCGACCTGCGCGACGCCGGCGAGAGCATCGTCGAGTTCGAGCACTGGCTGGAGCCCGAGCCGGACACCGACCGGGACGCCCTCCTGGACCAGATCAAGGCCTATAACCGCGACGATTGCGTCTCCACCTGGCACCTGCGCGAATGGCTGGAGGAGCAGCGGGCGGCGCTGGTGAGCGAATTGGGCGCCGAGGCGCTGCCGCGGCCATCAGTCATCGAACCCGAAGAGACGGAGGACACGGAAGAGCAGCAAGAAATCAAGGAGCTCGTAGACCGGCTGACCGACGACCTGGAGAAGGACCTGACAGACGGCACGTCGCTCGAGGATCCGGCCCAGCGCGGGCGCTGGCTGCTGGCGCAGCTTGTCGACTGGCACCGCCGCGAGCACAAGGCCGTGTGGTGGCGCTACTTCCACCTGAAGGACGAGCTAACGGAGGACGAACGCGCGGAGGAAACGGACGTGCTCGGGCGGCTCACCTTCCTTGACGCGCGGCCGGATCCCAACCCACGGGCCCGGTCTACGATCTATCGGTTCCAGTTTGCGGAACAGGACCACAAGCTCTCGGTCGGCGACTCGGTGCGTACGCAGGTCGGCAAGGACGCCGGACGGATCGTGCGCCTGGACGACGAAGCCTGCGAAGTCGAGCTGCGGCTCGGATCGCGGCGGCCGCCGCCACAGCCCACGTCGCTCATCCAGTTCAACTACGTCAACCCGAAGCCAAAGCCGAGCAGCCTTAAGTGGCTCACTCAGTGGGTTGTCGAGAACGGAATTGACGCCGACGGGCCGGTCCAGGCGGCGCGCGATCTGCTAATGCGCCGGCCACCGCGCGTTGGCCAGTTCGAGGGCGAGCCGCTGGCCGCAGAGGGCGACAACGCACAGGACGCGGCGCGCCGGCTGGTGCAGGAGCTGGAGGACAGTTACCTCGCCGTCCAGGGACCGCCCGGCTCAGGCAAGAGCACCGTGGGCGCGGAGATGATCGTGGACCTGGTGGAAGCAGGGAAGCGCGTGGGCGTCACGGCCAACAGCCACAAGGTGATCGGCGAGCTGCTGGAAAAGACCGCGCGGGTGGCCGAAGCGCGGGGAGTCGACGTCAGGATCGGCCAGCGCACCAACAACGAGCCCGCCTCCGAGAGCTTCCAGCACCTGGAAAGCACCGACGACGCTTGCGACAGCCTGGCCGCCGGATTCCTGGATGTCGTTGGCGGAACTACGTGGCTTTGGTCGAGCGAAAAGACACACGGCGCAGTTGACGTGCTCTGCATCGACGAGGCCGGCCAGATGTCGTTGGCCGACGCCCTGGCCGCCGCGCCCTGCGCCACGAACCTGCTCCTGCTGGGTGACCCGCAACAACTGGACCAGCCGCTGCAAGGCGTGCACCCGCCAGGCGCGGACCGGTCAGTGTTGGCGCACTTGCTCGACGGCGCCCGGGTCATGCCGAAGGACCTCGGCTTGTTCCTGGACGGCACCTGGCGCCTGCACCCGAGCATTTGCGTATTTACCTCGGAAGTCTTCTATGAGGACAGCCTGCGTTCGCATCCGGGCCGGGAAAACCTGGACCTCAACGGCGCCACTCCGTTCGATGGCACCGGGCTGCGCTTCGTGTCGGTGCCGCATACGCGGCGAGTCAGCGACTCGGAGGAAGAAGCCGCAGTGATCTCGGAGCAGGTCCATCGGTTGCTCCGCGCGCACCCAACCTGGACGGACGCCGAGAGCGCGACTCAGGGGTTGACCGACCAGGACGTGCTCATCATCACGCCCTACAACCGGCAGATCCGGGAACTCGGGTCGAGGCCCGAACTCAAGGGATTCCGCATCGGCACCGTCGACAAGTTTCAGGGACAGGAAGCCCCGATCTCCATCTACTCCATGGCCACCAGTTCCGCCGACGACGCCCCGCGGGGCATGGAGTTCCTGTACAGCCTCAACCGCCTCAACGTCGCCACCAGCCGGGCCCGGTGCCTGGCCGTGGTCGTCGCCAGCCCCGGCCTTCTGGCCGTCCGCTGCCGCACCCCCCGCCAAATGCACCTCGCCAACGCCCTGGCGCGGCTGTGGGAAATGGCGGAGGACTGGCCAGCGTGAGCGAAGCGTCCACGTCTGGCGAGACCCTCAAGGCCACCGAGGCGTGGTTTCGCCGGCAGGGCGTGCCCCACCTCATCGAGGACTACAGCACCCGGCGAGACATCCTGACTCGCACCCTGCCGTTCCTCGCAACCGTATTGGCGATCCAGATACTTCTGATTCCCCGAGTGGATTGGCCGTGGTGGGCGAGCGTTCTCTCAGTCGTAGGCGCGTTGGCGGCCGTGGCCGCAGCCTGGGTAGGCATTAACGCCCTGCGCCGTCGGAAGCTACTTGCGCTTCCGGAGAAGGTCGGCGCAGTGGAGGTGCTCGTGTTCCTGCTCACGGCGCCGACGCTCACCGCCTTCATTCTGGGTGAATGGGAGACCGCGGCGGTGGAAGTCTTCTTGAACGCCCTGCTTTTGCTGGGCGCCTACCTGACCGTGAGCTTCGCGCTGATACCGATTCTGCGCTGGAGTGCGCGACGGCTCATTCGCGATGCGCTGGACGTTTTGGGACTTTTCGCGCGGGCGCTACCGCTGCTGCTCATTTTCGTCACATTCATGTTCATTACCGCCGAGGTATGGCAAATGGCCGGCACGATCGAAGTCACGCGCCTGCTCGCGGTGATTGGACTCTTTGCGCTGGTGGCGGCGGCGTTCCTGATCTCGCGGTTGCCGGCCGAGCTCAGTGATCTTGCGGCCTTCCAAAGCTCCGATCGGGTGACGGAACTTGCGCAGGGGACTCCTGCTGCCAGCCTCGGCGTCGCGTCCGACTCGCTGAAAATGGACGCGCCGCTCCGACGCGCGCAATGGGCGAACGTCGGTCTCGTCGTGCTTGTCGCGCTGGCGCTCCGGGTCCTGTTCGTTAGCGGGCTGGTTGGGGTCTTCTTTCTCGTCTTCGGAGCAATCGCCATGGACCTGAACACGATCTCGTCGTGGACCCAAAGCGATCCGCGGGTTCTGCTACACCTTCCCTGGTCGGGAACAGCGATGACCGTGGAACTGCTGCAAGTGGCCGCATTCATGGCGGCCTTCTCGGGCTTCTACTTCTCAATCAGGGTCCTGACCGACCACGAGTACCGCGACGAATTCTTCGAGGACGTGGTGGGCGACGTTCGCCAGAGCCTTGCCGTGCGCGCCGTGTACCTGGGCGCGCTCGCTCAGCATGAGATGGACGGGGACTGAGGCCCGATTCCTCGGACGGGTGCGAGCGTTCGCGCGTCTCACCGTCCACCTGCCGGCGACGCCCCGTGGCAGACTGCCCACACCGAGTTCCCGGGGAATACGGGTATGTCCGCCAGCGCCGATCTGAAAGAGCGCATCGCCGCCGTCGTTGAGTCGCATCGCGACGACATCGTCGAAGTCGGCGAAACCATCATGCGCAACCCTGAACTGGGCTTTAAGGAATTCGAGACCGCGGCGCTGGTCCAGCAGAAGTTCGACGAGTTGGAACTGGACTACCGGGCGGGACTGGCGCGAACCGGGGTCAAGGCCCGCATCGACACAGGCAGGCCGGGTCCCACGCTGGCATTGATCGGCGAACTGGACGCGCTGGTAGTGGCGGGTCACCCGATGGAGAACCCCGAAACCCACGCCGCCCACGCCTGCGGCCACAACGCGCAGATCGCCGGCCTGATGGGCGCGGCGGCCGCGCTGAGCGATCCCACTATCCTGCGGGACCTGTGCGGATCCATCGTGCTGTTTGCCGTGCCGGCCGAGGAGTACGTGGAGGTTGAGTACCGCCACGGTCTGGTGCAGGAGGGCGAACTGGAGTTCCTGGGCGGCAAGCCCGAACTCATCGCGCGCGGCGAGTTCGACGACGTGGACCTGGCCATGATGATCCACACCCACTCGCGGCCCGACGAAAACGGCATGGCCTCCGTCACCGCCTCCAACAACGGCTGCGTGGTCAAGCAGATCCGCTACATCGGCAAGGCGGCGCACGCGGGCGGGGCGCCCCATATGGGTGTCAACGCGCTTTACGCCGCCCACATCGGCCTGGCGGCGATCAACGCCGTGCGCGAGACCTTTCGGGACGACGACGCGATCCGCGTGCATCCGATCATTACCCGCGGCGGCGACCTGGTGAACGTGATTCCGTCAGACGTGACGCTGGAAACCTACGTGCGCGGCAAGACGACTGACGCCATCGACGTGGCGGCCGCCAAGGTGGACCGCGCGCTCAAGGCCGGCGCCCTGGCGCTGGGCGCCGAGGTGGAGATCATCACGCTCCCCGGCTACCTGCCGCTCGTCAACGATCAGGATCTCACCGAGCTCTTCCTGGCCAACCAGCGCGTCGTGCACGGCGAGCCCCAGGCGCGCCGGCAGGGGCACCGCACCGGGTCGACCGACATGGGCGACGTTTCCCACATCATGCCGGCGCTGCATCCCTCCATGGCCGGCGCCGTGGGCAGCAACCACGCGGTGGATTGGTTGATCGACGACCCGCAGATGGCCTACCTGGAACCGGCCAAGGCTTTGGCCTGGATGGCCGCCGACCTGCTGGGCAACGGCGCCGAAGAGGCGCGGCGCGTGCTCGACAACTTCCAACCCCGCATGAGCAAGGACGAGTACCTCGCCTACCAGCGCGGCCTCAGCCAGGTCGAGCGTTGGTCCGGAGCCGAGTCAGCCTGATCCTGCCGCCTACAATGCCAGCCAACGGCTCCTGAGGGTGCTCGCATGCGACGGATCCTGGCAATTGGACTGCTGCTCATCGCGCTGGCGGCGTGCGGTGAGGCCGAACCGGCCGCCGAGGCTTCCGAACCTACGGAGGGTGGAGTGAAACAGTATTCGGCTCATCCCGGCACGGTCATCGAGGCCGGCAAGAGCTACTCGGCCGTCATCAAGACCAACCTGGGCGACATGACCTTTGACCTGCTGGCGGACGAGGCGCCGCTGGCGGTCAACAGCTTCGTGTTCCTGGCCCGCGAGGGTTATTTCGACGGCGTCATCTTCCACCGCATCATCCCCGGCTTCATGGGCCAGAGCGGCGATCCCACCGGAACCGGCGGCGGAGGCCCGGGATACAAGTACGACATTGAGACGCCGAGCGGGCCCTACATTCGCGGTTCGCTGGCCATGGCCAACGCGGGTCCCGGAACCAACGGATCGCAGTTCTTCATCGTGTTCGACAACCTGACGGAGCAGGGACGACTGAGTCCGGACTATTCGCTTTTCGGGCAGATGACAGGCGGCGAGCCGGCGCTGGAAGCGCTGGAAAGCGTGCCGGTGACGGCCAAGCCCAGCGGTGAGCGATCGCAACCGCTCGAAGAGGTCCGCATCTCCACGATCGAGATCATCGAGCGCTGACATCCGTGACTACCAGCCATGTTGACGGCCCCGCCTCTTCTCCCTCTCCCTTGAGGGAGAGGGTTGGGGTGAGGGTGGCTGCTGGCCTCAGCAGCGACGCCCGGGATAGGCAACCGCTCGCCTCCCGCCTGCCAACAAGGCTCACGTGAAACACAGCTAGCCGGTGGCCCGCGGCGCCGCGCCAGCGCTGCGCCTGGCGGTCGATCCCCCGTTCAGCCTGTGGACGGCGGCCCTTCTGCATGGGTGGTACGCGCTGGCGCCATTCCGCTGGCTGCCGGAGTCGGAGACGCTGGAGCGCGTGGATCGGTTGCCGGCAGGGGCCGTCTTCGAGCTGCGCGTGCGGCAGGGCGTCGACTGGACCGACGGGCGGCGCGGGATTGAAGTGGACGCCTCTCCCGAACCGTCAGCCGCGGATGCTCAGGAACTGGCGGCGCGCGTCAGACGCATGCTGCGACTGGACGAAGACCTATCGGACTTCCACGCCCGCTGCCGCCGCTCGCGCGCATTGCGGCCGGTGGCCGAGGCTGGCGCCGGACGGCTGCTGCGTAGTCCGGATCTCTGGGAAGACGTGATGAAAGGCATCTGCACCACCAACGTCACCTGGGAACGGACCAGGCGCATGGTGGCGGCCCTGACCACGCTGGGCCCCAAACCACGCGGCACAAGCGCGAGGGCATTTCCAACCGCAAGCGAAGTCCTGGCGGCCGGATCCGACTTCCTGCTGAAGGAGGCGGGCGCCGGCTACCGGGCGAAATCCATGCTCAGGTTGGCCGAGGGCGTCGCCGACGGGACAATCGACTTGTCTGGCCCCGAACACCCCGACGCAACGTCGGCCGAGCGCCTGGCCGCGTTGGAAGCACTTCCGGGGATTGGACCCGTCACGGCCGGATACCTGGCCATGCTGCTCGGCTCGTACGACACCCTCACGCTGGACAGCAGCACACGCGCCTTCGCCGTGCGCACGTTTGGCGAGGCCGCGGCCGACCCGAAGCGGCTGGCTCGGCACTACACGCGATTTGGCCGCTGGCGGGCGCTGGCTTTTTGGTGCCAGCGCTGGGTCGGCGGGACGCAGGTGCAGGAACGGCTGGCGCTGGAGACCGCATGACCAACGGAGACGCGCCCACCATCGGCCCACCGCCTCCGAGCGACGTCCTATCGCCAGCCGTGCGGCGCGCACTCACCTTCGGCCTCGCCGGACTGGTGGCGGCGCTGGACCAGGTCGTCAAGGTCATTGTCGACAACGTCCTGCCACCCTGGGGCGCCACCGTGGGGCCGCTCTTCGACTTTCAGCGCGTCTACAACCCCGGCGTCAACTTCGGGCTGCTGTCCGAGTTCCCGCAGGTGGTGATCGTCGCCACGCTCGTCATCGGCGTCGGCTTCGCCGGCTATGCGCTTAGTCGACCGCCCCAACGCTGGGCGACCATTGGCGGTTTCGCCCTGCTGCTTGGCGGCGGTTTCGGCAATCTAATCGACCGGTTCCGCCTGGGCGCGGTGTTCGACTACCTGAACATCACGCCGTTCGTCGGCTACCTGAACCTGGCGGACCTGGCAATCGGCGCCGGCGTGATTCTGCTGCTGCTGGACGCCATGCTTCGCCGCGAGCCGGGCTGACTTGGCAGGCACGCTCGGGTTGCTGCCTGGCCGAGCGATGGGTACCCCCGGCGCGATTCGAACGCGCGCACCCGGCTCCGGAGGCCGGCGCTCTATCCACTGAGCTACGGGGGCTGAATCGGACGAGCATTCTAATAAGCTGCGGTTCCATGGAATCTTGGCGGCTGCTGGTCTCGCCCGCCGACAGCGGGGCGCGGAATCTCGCCACCGATCAGTCTGTGGCCGAACACGTCCGCGACGGTACGGCGCCCCCGACCCTGCGTTTTTACACGTGGCGACCGGCGGCCCTCAGCCTGGGCTACGGCCAGCCGCTGGCCGCGGTGGATACCGACCTGGCCCGGCAAAGCGGGATCGATCTGGTCCGTCGCCCAACCGGCGGGCAGGCCATCCTGCATAACGACGAGTTGACCTACGCCGTCATGCTGCCGCGAACGCACGCGCTGGCCGGCGGCGGAGTGCTGGCTTCGTACGAACGCCTGAGCGCCGGTTTTGAGCGCGGATTCGCCGGCCTGGGGCTAGAGGCGCGCCAAGGCGACTGGCGACCCGACGCCTCCGACGCCGAAGGCCTGCTCTGCTTCGCCTCGCCCAGTACGCATGAGTTGTCGGCCGACGGCGTTAAGCTCATGGGCAGCGCGCAAACCCGGCTTGGCGGCGCCTTGCTGCAACATGGGAGCATCCCGTTCACGCACGACCCGCGCATCCACGACGTGCTGCGGCTGCCGCGGCCGGCAGCTCTGCGCGGACTGCGGGCCCTGCGATCACCGGCCCCAACAGTTGGCGCGCTAGTCGAGATCCTGGCAACCGGATTCGTGGAGGCGTTGCGCATTGCCCTAACGCCCGGAGGCCTTAGCGCGGCCGAGCGCAATCGCCGCGATGAGCTGGTACGGAAACGCTATGCCTGCGACGCCTGGCTTGCCCGACGCTGAGCCGCCGCTGACGGAAGTCATGCAGCGCGCCCTGCCCGTGCTCTGGGCGCTCGGTCCGGAGG
>VXPS01000037.1:1250-14850 GCA_009839425.1 Chloroflexota bacterium | reverse complement strand
TGTAGTACGCCTGCAGCCCATTCGTTCGCAGTTTATACAAAAACCCGCGGTGCTGGTCACCGACCCCCACCCGGTCGCGGTCGCCTTGGGTAACTTTGCCGAGGGCGGCCGATCTGTCCCGCACCTCCGCCGCGACTGCATCCGTCTGCGGCGGGATCGGCTCCGGGCGGGCAAGGCCCGGAAAGCGCGGGTTCCAGTCGCTGTGGATTTCCGTCACGTCGAGACGCCCGCCCTCAAGAATGCGCGGCAACCACCCGGCCGCCGAGCCGTACATCGCGTCCACCACCACCCGCATGTCGCGGGCGCGCAGGGCATGCAGGTCCACCAGGTTGGCCACGTGATTCAGATAGGCGGCATCCGGATTGAATTCGCGCAGCAGTCCGGCCCGCTCGGCCGTGGCCGAGTCAAGAAAGCCCACCGCATCGCCGTCGACGGCCGCCACGGCCTCCTCGATAAGGTCCAGCGCATCCGGATCCACGGCCGCTCCGGTAGCCGTGCGGACCTTGAACCCGTTGTCCGCCGGCGGGTTGTGGCTCGCTGTAATCATCACCGCGCCGGCTGCTCGCAGGTCGGCGGTGCTGAAGGCCGCGACCGGTGTGGGGCAGGGTGCAGATACCAGGTGCACCGGGATGCTATTTCCGGCCAGCACGGAGGCGACGTGGGGAGCAAAGCGTTCCGAGCCGAATCGACGGTCGTAGCCGACTACAATCCCGTTCTCCCAGCGCCAGTTGCGGCGCACGAAGGTGGCAAAGCCTTGGGCGACGCGGCCAACGTTGCGAAACGTGTAGTCACCGCCAATGACGGCTCGCCAACCGTCCGTCCCGAATCGGATCGGCGTTTCGGCCAGTGGCGTCATGCTAGGCGTCCGTGCCCGTCGTGGTGGCCTGGCGGGCTTGCGTGAGCGCGTCGCGCAGGGAGTCGTCCATGGTGATCCGCGGCCTCCAACCGGTGTCTTCGCGCAGGCGAGTCGCGTCGCCGGCCACGATAGCGCCGTGCCGTCCGGCCGGCAGCTTGCGCTCTTCCTTGATTTCGGCGGCCACGCCGCCGATGGCGATCAGTCGTTCCACGAGCTGGCGAAGCGGCCAGGCATGCCCAGTCGCGACGTTGTATACCGCGCCGGATCGTCCGCGATCGGCGGCGGCCACAATGGCCTGGGCAACATCGCGGACGTCCACGTAGTCGCGGGCGCCGGCAAGGCTGTAGGTCGGAACAACTGGCTCGGCCCGCCCATCGAGAATTGCCGCCACGGCATGCACCTGGCGGCCCGGAAAATACTCGACCGAACGTCCCGGTCCCACACTCCCGAACAAGCGCAACCTCACCACGTTCAATCCATCCGACAGATGGTATTGCAGCGCCTGCAGATCCGCCGCCGCCTTGGTAGCCGCATACACGGAGGCCGGCCGCAGCGGCGCTTCCTCGTCGACGAGCTCGCCCGTCTCAATCCGGCCGTAGATTTCGGCGCTGCTCATGGCCACAAGACGAGCCTCAGGCGTGTGCCGCGACATTGCCTGGATCAGTCGCAGTTGCCCAAGCACGTTCACGTCGTACGCACGCGCGGGATCCGCCTGCGCTTCGCCCGGATTCGCAATGGCCGCCAGATGCACGACGACTGACGGCCGAAGGTGGGCTACCACGCCGTCCACCTGCCCCGCACTTCGCAGATCGAGCGCCACGAGGCTGCGTTCGACGGTACCGCCGAAAGAGGTCCCCACCACTTCGCGGCCAGCGTCTTGAAACGCCGTCACTGTGTACGAACCTAAGAACCCGGTCGCTCCGGTAACGAGGACCGAACCCGTCACCCTTCGCGCCAGGCCTAACCCGCGCTGCGGCTGGCGGCTATTTCCGCATGCGCGATCTCATCCGCCACCATCTCGACATCGGCGTCCACCATGATGCGGACCAGTTCCTCAAACGTGACCGATGGCTCCCATCCCAGGTCGTTGCGAATCGCCGAGGGATCTCCGTACAACCGGTGCACTTCCGCCGGTCGCAGCAAGTCCTCGCTAATGGTGATGTGGTCGCGGGCGTTGAGTCCCAGGTGGCTAAACGCCAGCTCGGCAAACTCGTTGCCCGAGTGCGTTTCACCCGTCGCCAGCACATAGTCGCGTGGCTCGTCCTGTTGAAGCATCATCCACATGCCCCGGACGAAATCTGGGGCGTAGCCCCAATCACGGCGGGTCGACAAGTCGCCGAAGGGCACGCTCTGCACCGCCTCGTGATGTACGCGCGCCGCCGAATAGCTCAGCTTGCGGGTCACGAACTCCAGTCCCCGCCGCGGCGACTCGTGGTTGAAGCAAATGCCCGAGCAAGCGAACATTCGATAGCTCTCGCGATAGTTGATCGTGATCCAGTGCGCATAGAGCTTGGCCACTCCGTACGGGCTGCGCGGGTAAAAGGGCGTGGACTCGCTCTGCGGCCATTCCTGTACTTGGCCGAACATTTCGCTGCTTGAGGCCTGGTAGAACTTGATCGTGGGGTCCACCGCGCGGATGGCTTCCAGCACGCGGGTCGCGCCCAGCGCCGTCACCTCCCCGGTCAGCACCGGCTGCTTCCACGAAGCCGGCACGAACGACTGCGCCGCCAGGTTGTACACCTCGTCCGGCCGGTGCCGCTGCATGATCTCGATCAATGAGTACTGATCGTGTAAATCGCCTGGCTCCAGCACCAGGTCGTCTTGCAGGTGCTGGATGCGACCGTTGTTCTCGGTACTGGTGCGCCGGACGACGCCGACGACTTTGTAGCCCTTCTCCAGCAGGAATTCCGCCAGATATGAGCCATCTTGACCCGTAATGCCCGTAATCAGCGCGCAGGGCATGCACAACCCCTGTTCATGGAATCCCGCTCGCAGTGTACGCGCGGTGCTTGTACAACAGCCGCCGGCTGCTCGCCGTGATGCAGGAAGCCTACTGATGAGATCGGGATCGTGACCTCGCAGTGCGCGTCCAACTGCTCGCTGGCGGAAATCGCCGGGCCCGGTGACATCGTCGCCATCGTTGGCGCGGGCGGCAAGACCACAACCATGTTCGCCCTGGCCAGCGCCTTGGCGGAACGCGGCCTGCGAGTCGTCACAACCAAGTCCACCACCATCCACCGGCCCTCAATGGCCCGCGCGCCGCATCTTCTGATCACACCGCCCGACCGTTGGCGTATCGAACTGCCGCCAGTGCTGGACGTACATCCCGTTGTCACCGTCGTCACCGCCGCCCCCACCCCGCGCCGCTACAACGGGATTCAGCCGGAGTTTGCCCCGGAATTGCTGCGTACGTCCGGCGCCGATGTCCTAATCGTCGAAGCTGACGGCGCCCGTCGCCGCCTGCTCAAGGCGCCCGCGGACCACGAACCCGCCATGCCGGTCGGCGCGACGCTGGTGATTCCCGTGGCTTGCCTGGCTGCGGTAGGCCGCCCCCTGGCCGAGCGGCATGTGCATCGGCCTGAACTCGCTGCAGAAGTCCTGGGTATCAAGCCGAGCTCGCAGTTGACGATCGATCACGTTGTGACGCTGATCCTGGACTCGCGCGCCGGCCGGAAGTCCGCGCCGCCGGCAGCCCGTGTCTGGCCAACGCTCACCGCCGCTGACCGAGTCAGCGCTGGCCAGCTCGCCGAAGTCCACACCGCTCTCAGCTCACACCCGGACGTCAACGGCTGGATTGAGGCCACAGCCGACTGGTCCTATTCTGTCCGCTGTCGCGTCACGCAAACGCGCGACGCGAACGGTGGCGCAAACCTGGAGGTTTGCTAGCCGACGGATGGCGCAGTTGCGGTTGGTTCGTGGTGCCAGGTCCAAGTAAGGGTTGACTGGGGAAAGACGGGGCCGTCGTGGCAGACACGTTGGGGGCCGGTGGTGGTCTGGACAACGCAGGAATAGCAGACGCCCATGGCGCAACCCATGCGGGCCTCAAGCGAGGTGAAGGCGGGGCGTGGGCCGTGGATTGCCGTTAACTCGTCAGTGAGGTTAGCCATGGCGTGCATCATGGGCGTTGGACCGCAGACAAATATCTGGTCACTCCAAGCGAAGTGGTCTTGGACCAGGTCGGTAATGAATCCGTGATGGCCGAGGGCGCCGTCATCGGTGGCGACGTGGTACTCGACGTTTGAGTGGAGCCACGCTCGCGGGGTGACTTGATGGGCATCGCGTCCGCCGGCAAGCAGGCGCACCTGTACCCCCTCGGCCGGCGCAAGGTCGGCGAGCGCAATGAGGGGAGCCAGGCCGATGCCGCCGCCGACCATGAGCGCCCGTGCGCGGTCTGGCTGAAAGGCAAAGCTGCCGCCAAGCGGGCCCAGCATGTCAATTTCGCTCCCCTCCTGCTGATCCACGAGCCAGGCCGTGCCGCGGCCGACGGTGTCGATGAGGAAGGCGACCCGTCCGAGGTCGGGTTCGATGCGGCTGAAGCTGAGCGGCCGACGTAGGAGCGGATCCAGCTGGTCGGGAGCACTGCAAAGGACGTGTGCGAACTGGCCGGGGCGGGCGCTGGCGGCGATGACGGGCGCTTCGTATTCGCACCACCAGAGCCGGTCGGTGATTCGCGTGTTGCGCAGGACGCGGGCGGACTCGATCCGCCGCGTCATGCGCGGGACATGCGGTATTCGTCGATCGTCCGCACGTCGAACTCGCCGCGGGCCCGGCGCAAGGCGTCGGCGAGCGCCCGCGCCGTGTCCAGGGACGTCAGGCAGGGGGTTCGGGTCTCGGCGGCGGCGCGGCGCATGTAGTGTCCGTCCTGGATTGCCTCTCGCCGTCCGGTGAGGGTGTTGATCACCAATGCCGCACTTCCTTCGCGGATGAAGTCCTCGACATTGGGACTGCCACTGCGCATCTTGCCTACGCGTCGCACGGGCAGATTCAGGTGGATTTCGATGTAGTCGGCGGTGCCGTCGGTGGCCAGCAGGCCGAAGCCAAGGTCGGCGAAGTCGGCGATGATGGGGGCGGCTTCGGCTTTATCGCGGTCGGCGATCGACACCAGTAGGTCGCCGCTGCCTGGCACGTCGATGCCGGAGGCGATCATGGCCTTGTGGAGGGCGGCGGGGAACGTGGCGTCCACGCCCATGACCTCGCCGGTGGACTTCATCTCGGGGCCGAGGTAGGTGTCGACGCCGGACAACTTGCCGGTGGAGAACACCGGCGCCTTGACGGCGAACAGGGGACGCGACGGCACCAGGCCAGGCTGGTAGCCGAGGTCGGCGAGGGTCGCGTCGAACATTGCGCGGGTCGCCAGCTTGACCATCGGGACGCCGGTGGCCTTGCTGAGGAAGGGGACGGTGCGGCTGGCGCGCGGGTTTACCTCCAGCACGTAGACCTGGCCCTCGAAGAGCACGTACTGGATGTTGACGAGGCCGCGCACTCGGAGGCCAGCGCAGATGCGCTGGGTGTAGTCGAGGAGTACGGCCTCCTCATCCGGGGTGACGCTGACCGGCGGATACACGGCGAAGCTGTCGCCGGAGTGCACGCCCGCACGTTCGATATGTTCCATGATGCCGGGGATGAGGGAGTCACGGCCGTCACAGATCGCGTCTACTTCGACCTCGCGCCCCTGCAGGTACTTGTCAATGAGGACGGGGTGTTCAGGTGACGGCTGGGTGACTTTCTCGACATAACTCTCGAGCTCCTCGCGGTCGTCCACGACCTGCATGGCGCGGCCGCCAAGGACGTATGACGGGCGCGCCACGACCGGGTAGCCGAGGCCGTCGGCGACATCCAGGGCGTCGCGAATCCGGGTGACGGCAGCGCCAGGTGGACGCAGGATGCCGAGACGTTCCAGGAAGCGGTCGAACTTGTCGCGGTTCTCAGCCTCGTCGATGGCGGCGACCCCGCTCCCAGCGATCCGGAATCCAGCGTTGTAGAGCGGACCGGCCAGATTGATGGCTGTCTGTCCGCCGAATTGGGTCACGATGGGCGGGGCTGAGCCATTCGTCGCCTCGTTACGGAGCACCTCGGCGACGCTCTCTTCATCCAGGGCTTCGAAGTACAAGCGGGTGGATGTGTCGAAGTCGGTGCTCACCGTTTCCGGATTGGAGTTGATGAGCACGCTTTCACGTCCGGCGTCCTCCAACGCCCAGGCGGAGTGCACGGAGCAATAGTCGAACTCGATGCCCTGTCCGATGCGGATCGGACCGCTGCCAAGCACGACGGCGGCCGGCTCGCCGCTGACCAGGGCTTCGTTCTCGGCTTCGAAGGTGCTCCAGAAGTATGGCGTCGCCGCGTCGAACTCGGCCGCGCAGGTGTCAACCATCTTGTAGGTGGGGCGCATACCGGCGGTTTCTCGCAGCTCAAGAACCCGCTCGGGCAGCGTGTCGCCGAGCGAGGCGATCATGGCGTCGGAGAATCCCTGGCGCTTGGCGAGCCAGACGAGGTCAGGCGTCAGCGGCTCGGCCAGCAGGCGACGTTCGGTGGCGAGGATGTTGGCGAGCTTGTCGAGGAAGAATCGGTCGATGCCGGATCGGCCATTGATTTCGTCCGGAGTTGCTCCACGACGCAGGGCGGCCATGACGGCCCAGAGCCGTTCGTCGTGCGCGTGCTCGATGCGCCACCAGATGGCGGCATCGTTGGATGCCCACTCGGGGTCTTCCCATAGCAACGTGCGTCCGCCGTTTTCCATGCCGCGGACAGCCTTGTTGAGAGAGGCCTCGAGGGTGCGTTCGATGGCCATGACCTCGCCGGTGGCTTTCATCTGCGTGCCCAGACGTCGGTCGGCACGCGCAAACTTGTCGAAGGGCCAGCGCGGGATTTTCGTTACTACGTAGTCCAGGGCCGGCTCGAACGCCGCGGATGTCGTCTGGGTGATGGGGTTTCGCAGATCGTCCAGCCGGCGGCCGAGTGCGATTTTGGCGGCGATGCGGGCGATGGGGTAGCCGGTGGCTTTCGAGGCGAGGGCGGATGAGCGGCTGACCCGTGGATTGACCTCGATCACGAAGTAGTCGAACGAGTCAGGGTCCAGGCCGAACTGGATGTTGCAGCCGCCTTCGACACCCAGGGCGCGGATGATCTTGAGCGACGCGCTGCGGAGCATCTGGTACTCCTTGTCGCTCAGCGTCTGTGAGGGGGCGAAGACGATGGAATCGCCGGTGTGGACGCCCATCGGATCAAAGTTCTCCATGTTGCAGACGGTGATGCAGTTGTCGGCGCCGTCGCGCATCACCTCGTACTCGACTTCCTTCCAGCCGATCAACGAGCGCTCGATCAGCACCTGCCGGATGGGGCTGGTTTGCAGGCCGAGCGAGACCACGGCTTCGAACTCGTCCTCGTGATAGGCGACGCCGCCGCCGCTGCCGCCGAGGGTGTAGGCGGGGCGGATGATGAGGGGGAAACCGCAGGTTTGGGCGAACTCCCAGGCCTCGGGCAACGATGTGACCGTGCGGCTCTGGGGTACGGGTTCGCCGATGCGCTGCATCAGGGCGCGGAATCGCTCGCGGTCCTCGCCGTCGCGGACGGCCTCGATGGGAGTGCCCAGGACACGCACGCCGTATTTCTCGAGGATTCCGGCGTCAGCCAGATCCACGGCCAGGTTGAGTCCCGTCTGGCCGCCCATCGAGGCCAGAAGGCCGTCGGGACGTTCGCGAGCGATCACGCGCTCGATGAGAGGAACGGTCAGCGGCTCGATGTAGACGCGGTCGGCGATGTCCTCGTCGGTCATGATCGTGGCCGGGTTGGAGTTGATCAGGATCGAGCGGACGCCTTCCTCCCGCATGGCCTTGCAGGCTTGCGTGCCGGCGTAGTCAAACTCGGCGGCCTGCCCAATGACGATGGGGCCTGAGCCGACGATGAGAACCGACGAGAGGTCAGACATGGGGGAAGGCGAATAGTCTGGATCGCGTCATGAACGGCGGTTGTCGTCGACGAGGTCGAGGAAGCGGTCGAAGAGGTACTGGTTGTCCTGCGGTCCGGGACTGGCCTCCGGGTGGTACTGGACCGAGAAGACCGGGAGGGAGTCGTGCGCCAGGCCTTCGACCGACCCGTCGTTCAGGTTGACGTGGCTGACTCGGAAGCCGCTGCTCGGGGGAATCGACGCGGCGTCCACCTGGAATCCGTGATTCTGGGACGTGATGTGGGCGCGGCCCGTATCCAGGTCCTTGATTGGCTGGTTGGCGCCGCGGTGGCCATAGGGCAGGCGGCTGGTGGTGGCGCCGATTGCCAGGCCGAGAATCTGATGGCCCAGGCAGACGCCCATGAGCGGTAGTCTGCCGATCAGGTCGCGGACAGTATCGATGGCCCGATCGGCCTGCTCGGGGTCGCCGGGGCCGTTGCAGACGACGACGCCGTCGGGTTCGGTGGCCTCCACTTCGCGCGCGCTGGCCCCATAGGGCAGCACATCCACATGGCAGCCGCGGCTGACGAGCGAGCGCACGATGTTGGTCTTGACGCCGACGTCCAGCAGCGCGATGCGCGGCGAGCCGGCGCGTTGCGGCGGCGTGGGCCAGGGCGCCCAGCGGACGGGGCCAGCCACCTGGCGGTCGGGGGTGGTGACCTCGGCCACGTAGCGCTGCTCGCTGTAGGGGAGCACACGCTTGGCCGCCTGTACCTGCTCGGCCGCCCAGGACTTGGCGGTGGGAGCCCGGCCACGAATCCAGGTAAAGGGGTCCATTCCGTTGGCGACACTCACCGGGGCGCGGCGCAGCACGCCGCGCTTGTGGCCCTTGATTCGGAGCGTCCGCGTGAGGGCGCGCGTGTCGATGCCCTGAATGCCCGCGATTCCGTGCTGAGCCAGGAAGCTGTGCATGTTGCTCTGCTGGCGCCAGTTGCTGTGGGTCGGAGCCAGCTCGCGAACGGCCAACCCGGAAATCCAGGGGCGGCGCGACTCCAGGTCGTCGGCGTTGACCCCGTAGTTGTCGATGAGCGGATAAGTCATGACGACGATTTGCCCGCGGTACGAGGCGTCGGTGGAAATCTCCTGATAGCCGGTCATGCTGGTGTTGAAGACGACCTCGCCAGCGCCGGGCGCCACCGCGCCGAAGGCGAAGCCGAAGAACGTGTCGCCGGTCTCAAGAGCGAGGACGGCGTAGTCGCTAGCCGGCACGCGCGCCTACCGGCTCCAGTGACGCGCGGTTGAAGACTTCAACGCCGTCGACGAATGTTCGATGCACCACGCCGTGCATTGGCATGCCGGCCAGCGGCGTGTTCTTACCCTTGGATAGCAGCAGCGACGGTTCGACGACGAATTCTTCGTCAGGATCGAAGACGGTGACGTCGGCTGGCTGGCCGGGTTGGAGCGTTCCCCCGGGGAGGTCATAGCAGCGAGCCGGTTCAACGGTGAGGCGGCGCACAGCTTCGACCAGATCGAGGCGTCCGTCGTGGACCAGGGTCAGGACCAGCGGCAGCGCGGTTTCAAGGCCGGTGAAGCCCACGGCGGCATGGGCGAATTCAAGGTCCTTGTCATGGAGGGCGTGTGGGGCGTGGTCGGTTGCGATGCAGTCGATCGTTCCGTCGCGCAGCGCCTCGAGCAGCGCGTCACAGTCACGTTGCTCGCGGAGGGGCGGAGCGACCTTGGTGTTCGGGTCGTAGGGAGCCAGCGCGGCGCTGACTGGCTCGGTGCGACCAGCCACCAGGTCGTCAGTCAGCGTCAGATGGTGTGGCGATACTTCGGCGGTGACGTTGGCGCCTCGATCCTTGGCGCGCCGGATGAAATCGACCGAGCCGCCGGAGGTGACGTGGATGCAGTGGTAGCGCCCGCCGGTCAGTTCGGCCAGCAGCAGATCGCGCGCCAGCATGATTTCCTCGGCCTGGCGTGGGGTGCCGGGAAGGCCCAGGCGCATGGAGGTTAAGCCTTCATGCATGGCGGTGCCCGCGGTGAGCGCCCGGTCCTCGGCATGGTTGCTGATCGGTCGCCCGAGCTGCGTGGCGTATTCCAGGGCGTGACGCATGAGCTTGGAGCTCGCTACGGGAATGCCGTCATCGGTAAAGCCAATGGCGCCGGCATCGCTCAGGTCGCCCATTTCCACCAGTTGTTCGCCGGCCTGTCCCAGGCTGATGGCGGCCAGGACGTGGACGCGCACGACCGCATCGGCGGCCGCTTGCTCAAGCACGTACTCCACCACGCTGCGCGAGTCGATGACCGGATTGGTGTTTGGCATGGCGCAGACGGTGGTGAAGCCGCCGGCCGCGGCCGCGCGCGTTCCGCTGGCCAGATCCTCCTTGTACTCGAATCCGGGCACGCGGAGGTGGGCGTGGATGTCGACAAGTCCGGGCGTGACAACCAAGCCGCGGGCATCGACCACGGTCGGATCGCCCAGGGGGAGCTGGCCGTCGGGGGGATCGATGGCGGCTACCTGACCGTTTTCGATCACCACATCGGCCACCCGGTCTAGGCGTTGTGACGGGTCGATCACGCGCCCACCGCGGATGACCAGGGTTCCGTTAGCGGACACCGGCAGACTCCAGGTAGGCGGCCAGGGCGACCTTGGCCCGGTCCAGAATCGGCTCGCCGTGACCGACGGCGATACTGGTGAAGTCCAAGTCCAGCAGCTTTCGAAGCCGCGTCGGCGGCCGCATGCGCGGGTGCGCGCCTATCTCGCCCTCGCTGTGCGTCCAATAGCTGGTGGTGCCCAGCGCGTCGCCGACGAAGAGCACGCCGCGGTTTTCACTGGTAAAGAGCGCATGTTCGCCAGCGCTGATTCCGCCCAGCCCGATGGCTTGCAGACCACCCGGCAACTCGGTCTCGTCCGAGTAGACGTGATCAGGGGTCAGAGTCTCCAGGTCGTCGACGTCGCCGCTGGGCGCCCAGACGGGGGCGTCGAACCGATGCCGCCACATCGCGGCGGCACGCTCGTGGTAGTGGTTGGTGAGAATGACGTGACGGACACGCGAGAGAACTCCCTGGAGGGCGGTGGGCGACAGGTCCTGGGGATCGATGGCAATCACGCCGTCGTCCGTGTCGACGAGGTAGGACTCCAGCGTGAAGCGGTGCCATGCCACGGTCCACTGATAGACGCCGGGAAGAATCTCACGCGGCGGAGCGGCGGAATACGGACTCATCAGTGCGCTCCCGTCAGCAAGAGGTAGAGGATGGCCATGCGGACTGCCACCCCGTTGGTGACCTGTTCGGTGATTACCGACTGCTCGCCGTAGGCGACGTCGGATGAAATCTCGATGCCCTGGTTCATGGGCCCGGGGTGCATGAGCAGGACCTGCCGATCGGCTCGGCCGAGGCGGTCGGGCGTGATGCCCCAGCGCCGAGCGTACTCGCGGAGGTCGGGCAGCAAGCCGCCGGCCATGCGCTCCTTCTGAATGCGCAGGGCCATGACCACGTCCGCGCCCTCGATGGCGCGATCCAGGTCGTATTCCACGCGTACCATGCCGTCGCCATTGAGCAGGTCGCCGAAGTCGGGCGGGAGCACGGTAGGCGGGCCACTGAGATAGACGTGCGCGCCCATGCGGGCGAAGGCCCAGATGTCGGAGCGGGCGACGCGGCTGTGGAGCATGTCGCCCACAATGACCATCTTCAGCCCTTCCAGGTCGCCGGCGTGCTCGCGGACGGTAAAGAGGTCCAGCAGCGCCTGGCTGGGGTGGCCGCGCAGGCCGTCGCCGGCGTTTACCACGCCGCAGTCGAGGTGGCGGGCAGCCAGGTCGGGTACACCCGCGCAGGCATGGCGAATGATGACCATGTCGGCGCCGAGCGCCTGGATGGTGTGGAAGGTGTCGACGAGCGACTCGCCCTTTTCGACGCTGCTGCCCGAGGCGGCGACGTTGACGACATCCGCGCTCAAGGACTTGCCGGCCAGCTCGAACGAGACCCGGGTGCGGGTGCTGGGCTCGAAGAACATGTTGACGATTGACTTGCCGCGCAGGGTTGGAACGCGCCGGATCGGCCGGTCGAGCACCTCCCGCATGGATACGGCGGTGTCGAGGACCGTATCAAACTCGTCGCGCGAGAAGTCGGCAACGTCGATCAGGTGCCTACGATGCAGCGGCATTGGCAACCTCCGGCCTGGCGACGACGCGAACCGCGTCTTCGCCGTCCAATTCATCCAACCGGACTTCCACGTTCTCGTATAACGCGGTGGGGATGTTCTTGCCGGCGTAGTCGGCGCGAATGGGCAGTTCACGGTGTCCGCGGTCCACGACAACGGCCAACTGAATGCTGCGTGGCCGCCCGAAGTCGGTGAGGGCGTCCAGAGCGGCGCGGGCGGAACGACCGGTGTGGAGTACGTCGTCCACGAGCACAACGTCGCGGTCGGTGACGTCGACCGGGATGTCAGTTGGATGCATGGCCGGGGTGGCGGCCCGACTGACGAGATCGTCGCGGTAGAGCGAGATGTCGACCGCTCCGGTGGGCACGTTCACATTCTCGAATGAGGCAACGGCTTCAGCCAGGCGGCGGGCCAGGATGGGTCCAGGGCGCGGGACGCCCACGAACACGAGGTTAGTTGCGCCGCGGTTGCGCTCGACGATTTCGTGCGCCATGCGGGTCAGTGTCCGACGCAAGTCGTCAGCCGACATGACCAAGCGGCCGACGCCACCGTTCGCCGCCACGTTGCCTCCCATGGCGTACCGGGCAAAAAGAAAGGGCCCGGAAGGCCCCTAGTCCGCCAGACACGGCGCGCCGCGAGATGCAGCCTTTCCGCCTCGCTGGACTGGATTAAAGGCTGAGGCAATTATAGCGAATGGCTGCCGCCAGAGCTTGCGTCGGATGCGTCGACGGAGAGTTGAGAACGGCCTAGAGGCCTTCGTCGAGTGCGGCGAGCACTTCGTTGACATGTTCTCTGGCATCCACGTCGCGGAAGATTCGGCGGACGACGCCAGTTCGGTCCAATAGGAAGGTGCTGCGACGGAAGCGCTCGCGCGAAAAGGGCCCAAAGCCTTGTCTCACTCGAACGCCATAGTCCGCGGCCACGGCTCCGTCATCGCTCAGGATCTCAAAGGCCAGGGAATTCGCCGCTTGAAATGCCTTGAGTTCGTCCACTTCGGCCCTGGCGATCCCGACGACTGTGCCCCGTACCGCCCGAAAGATGTCACTGGCATCGCGAAACGAGGTTGCGATTTCGGTGTCCGTAGCACCCGAGGCGTTGTCGAGGAACAAGAGCACAAGGTTGGCGCGTCCACGCCGAGCGAGCAGCGAGAACGACTCGTCCTCTGTGGATGTCAGTTGGAATTCAGGCGCTTGAACGCCCTCGGACACCGTGGCCATAGGTTTGTCTCCACCGGGGCGAGATGGTGGGCGTCAGCGTACCGAACGTGGAAGGCGGCCTCAGGTCGTCCCGAACGGATCCTTGAGGATGATGGCGGCGTCGCGGTGGCGGCCCGTGCCGATCAGGCCGAGGGGAATGCCGGTTATCTGGCTGATGGCTTCGATGTAGCTGCGGGCGTTTGGTGGCAGATCGCCGAGATCGTTAGTGCCTTCGGTGGAGGTCATCCAGCCGGGAAACTCCTCATAAATCGGGCGAGCGCGGTCGAACTTGCGAGTGTCGGGCGCCAGTTCGGTGCGCTTGCCGTCCAGTTCATAGGCCACGGCCACCTTGATGCGCTCCAGACCGTCAAGAGCGTCGATCTTGGTCAGCGCCAGGCAGTCGATGCCACTGAGTGCGGCCGCGGTGCGCACGGCTACGGCGTCGAACCAGCCGCAGCGCCGGGGCCGGCCTGTTGAAGCGCCGTACTCGCCACCGGCGACTTCGC
>VXPS01000037.1:0-1240 GCA_009839425.1 Chloroflexota bacterium | reverse complement strand
GGTTACCGGTATCATCAAATCGCTCCGTGGGAAACGGACCCTCGCCGACGGACGACGAGAAGGCTTTGGCGACGCCCCATACCTGGTCGAGTTCACGCGGCGGGATGCCCGCACCGACGCAGGCGCCGCCGGCAGACGGACTGGAGGAGGTGACGTAGGGGTAGTGACCCCAGTCCAGGTCGCGCATGACGCCGAGCTGGCCCTCCAGCAGGATCCGACGGTCGCCGGCGAGGGCCTCGCCCACAATCGGCAGCGTGTCGACAATGTGCGGGGCGAGCGCGTCTCCCCACTCGAGGGCTTGATCGATCAGCGTCTGCGGGTCCTGGGGCGCCACGCCGTAGCCACTTTCCAGGAGCCGGTTCTTGGGTTCTAGGATGGCGGGCAGCCACTCCTGCAGATAGTCGGCGTCGAGCAGGTCGCCCATGCGAACGCCTGATCGGGCTGCCTTGTCGGCATAGGCCGGACCGATACCGCGGAGGGTGGTGCCCTGGGCCAGGTCGCCGCGCTGGGCTTCCTCGGCGGCGTCAAGCGCCACGTGGTAGGGCATCACGGCATGAGCGCGCTCGGCAATCCAGAAGCGGTCGAAGGAGAGGTTTGCTCGGGTTTGGAGTTCTTGGAGTTCCTCTAACAAGGCGGTCGGATTGATGACGGTGCCGGGCCCAAGGATGTTCGTGACCTCGGGGTTGAATATTCCGGACGGCGCCAGGTGCAGGGCAAAGGTGCCCTGATCGTTGATGACCGTGTGGCCGGCGTTGTTGCCCCCCTGGAAGCGGATGACCATTTCGGCGTGCTGGGCGAAGCGGTCGACAACCTTGCCCTTACCTTCGTCGCCCCACTGGGCGCCAAGGACGGCGACGGTGCTCATGACAGCCACCTGCTAGGCGGCGCGACAGCGTGGGGTTGCATAGGTCTCTGCGTTTCTGGGTTTGGGGCCGTTAGGTAACGGCTTCGGGTCTGGATTCCAGCAGGGGAACCGTGTGGCGGCCTTCGGCGTGACGGATGGCGGCGCGCAGCAAGCCGCTAAAGAGCGGGTGCGGGCGATTGGGTCGCGAGGCGAACTCCGGGTGGAACTGGCAGCCGACAAACCACGGGTGTCCCTCGAATTCGATGATCTCAACCAATTGACTGTCCGGCGAAAGCCCGCAGAACGTCATGCCCTCGGCGCGCAGCAGTCGGCGGTACTTGTTATTGAATTCCATGCGGTGGCGGTGGCGCTCCCGAACCGAGGGTGTTCCGCTGT
>VXPS01000434.1 GCA_009839425.1 Chloroflexota bacterium | reverse complement strand
CGACCATACGGACGACTTTGGTAATGAGGAGTTTGCTCCTGAGTTACTGCGGACCATTTACCGGACAAGCCCGGAGTTCCTCGAAATCGCCACCACGTATTATTGGGTCTCGGACGACATCACCGCTCGCGAGCTATCGGCGCTCAAAGATATTAGCGAACTCGCCAAGCGAGATCACGACCTAGCGCTACGCATAGCACGCGCCCCCTGGGTGCAGGACGGCATCCTGCCGTTCGAAATCTACACGCTTGGTTCGCTGCCAGTGTTGTTCGACCACAATCCGAACCTGACGCGCCAACTGGCGGAATTTGCGACGGCAGGCTTTGTATGGGATAGCGACGTCCGGATTATTGACATTGTGACCACCTTGTTCACGACTTCGCCAGAAGAGTATCGACAGAAGGAAGCCTCACGATTCCACCGGCTCGCTTTCCAGCCCTGGTTCCGGGATGGATTGGATGCCGAAGAACGCGCGTTCATCAATGCGCTGGACTTGGTGTACAGCGACGACGACGAGCTCTATGACCGCCTGTTGCACAAGCGATATACCCAAACGGCGACGTTTTCGCTTCCGTTAGGCGGACCGGTGAGGCTCTGGGCCTTCCAGGCCGAGCCATTTCCGGAGGGGGAAAACGTGCTGAGCCAGGTCGCGTCCGGCCTGCTTGGATTCGAGCGGATTATGCAGGCGCCGCCGCCGGCCAACGACATTGTCATCCTCCTGCATGGGCACACCCGCGGTATGGGACACGATGGCCGAATGCGACTTCCGAGACATCCTCAGATCCCAGTAACAACAGATTTGATTCTGGATGCGATCGGGGAGGCCTACTTTACGTTCAAGATGGGTCCCCGATATCCAGAAGACCTTCAAGGCCAGTTTGCTATACCGTGGATGCAGGTGGGTGGCCTTGAATTCGCCAAGGCATACGTCCACCATTGGCTCGGGACTCGCGACCTCTTTGCTCAGCACCATTCGTGGTCGATCGACTCCCGGACCGATTGCGCCGGCAAGGGCTTATGGAACATTTATTCAATATCGGTTCACCCCTATCCCAACGAACGTGAAGCAGCACGGGCACTGGAAAAATGCGGCAGCCTCTATGGGAGCATGTTGCTCTTCAGGATGTACCAAACCGTTGGAGAAAGGGCTGTTTCGCTTGCCCTGCGGGACTTGTACATTCCGACCGTACATGACGAGGTGCGAAGGAATCCCGAGGGTCACCTCACTCCTAGCGATCTGGATATCCTGCGCGCGTTTATGAGGCACTCACCACCGCAGCAGCATGATCAGATTCGACACTGGTTCAGGCAGCTGCACGGTGGCCCATTTCTCTTTCCAGTGAACTGAAGCTGGCCGATCCGGCCGGAACCGGGCCGGGTAGTCCATGGATCACATTCGGTCAGGGCTCACCCAGGGCGTCGGCGTCAAGAGGGCTGCTGGGGAGGGTGTTGTAGCGAAAGGCGGCGTCGAGCACGCCGTTGAGCTGGCGGCGCCGGGTTCCGGAATCGACGGTGTCCGCCGTAGGCCGCACGGTGGCCTGCCAGTATTGGTGGGCGGCGACGGCGTAGCTGCCGAGCACGTTCAGCAGTTTGAGGTGGTACGTGGCGGCGATGCCGGGCGGGGTGAGCGACTGCAGGTCCTCCTCCGTCGCCTTGGCCAGATCGGCGAGCGCCAGCAGCGCCACGAGGCGTCGTTCATCGCTAATCGTTTCCCGGCGATGGGCCACGTTGATGAGGCTGACGTAGGCGGCGCCGCTTTCGAACCGGCGGCGCAGCCCGTCGCTGGCATTCGTGTAGACCGAGAGCCGGGTGTTGCTGGCCGGCTGGGCTATCGGAGGCCGGACAGTCACGCCTAACGCCCGACCGGCGCGGCGGACAGCGGTGGCGTCGATCGGCGGCAGGGGGGACGACGACGCAGTGGTTGCAGGCGCTGGACTCTGTTGAACGGGACGCGGCGTGGCCGGGCGACGCTCGGCGGGCGGCGAGCCGGGAGCCGTTGTGCCGAGAACCGCAAGGAGCGCAACGGCCGCCGCCACCGCTCCAAAAATCGCCAGGGCGGCCACGGTGCCGCCGGGGAGCGGCAGGCGGTGGAGGGCGCCCCGCCGCGCCGCGTCCACGCGCCGGAGCACGTGGCGCTATCCGCTGGCGGCGCCGGCCGCGGCGGGCTGCTGGCTTTCGAGCCGGGCGATGAACTTCTCGGCTTCCATGGCGGCCTGACAACCCTCGCCAGCCGAAGTGATGGCCTGGCGGAAGTAGTGGTCCTGGGCCTCGCCGGCCACAAACACACCATCCACGTTGGTGTGCATGTAGCGGTTGGAGATGATGTAGCCGTCCTCGTCCATCTCCAGCTTGCCCTTGAAAATCTCGGTGTTCGGGTCGTGGCCGATGAAGACGAAGAGGCCCTCGGTGGGGAAGTCGGACTCTTGGCCCGACTTGACGTTGCGAAGCCGGAGGGATTCCACGGATTCGCTTCCCTGGACGCCTTCGACGACGCTGTCCCAGACGAAGTCAATCTTGGGCTCGGCACGGGCGCGGTCCTGCAGGTAGGGCCCGGCACGCAACTGGTCGCGCCGATGGATCACGGTGACGCGGGAAGCAAAGCGGGTGAGGAACAGGCCCTCCTGGAGGGCGCTATCGCCCCCGCCCACCACGGCCACGGGTTGATCCTTGAAGAACGCGCCGTCACAGGTGGCGCAAACAGAGACGCCGCGGCCCCACAGCTCCTGTTCGCCGGGAATCTCCAGCAGCCTCGGGCTGGCGCCGGTGGCGACGATGACCGCGCGGGCGGTGTAGGTGTCGGAACGGCCGGTGAGAGTGAAGGGCGGGCCGTCGAAGTCGACCTCGGTGATTTGGTCGTAGACGATCTCGGCGCCGAAACGCTCGGCCTGACCCTGCATGCGCGCGGTGAGGTCGGGTCCGGTGATTTCCTCGAAGCCCGGGTAGTTCTCGACGTCGTAGGTGGTTGCAATCTGGCCGCCGAGGGCGTCGCCAGTGAACACCAGCGTGGAGAGGTTGGCGCGCGCCGCGTAGAGGGCAGCGGTTAGCCCAGCCGGCCCGGAACCCAGAATCGCGACATCGTGCATCGGGTCCTCCCCTACCTGACGCTCGAGGAATGCCTCGTGCCTGCTCACGTAGCATCGTCGCATGACGACGGAGCAGGTTCCGCGTAAATCCTGACATACCGGGCGGATTCAACTCGCATGGCGGCCAAATCGAGAGGCCGCGGACTCAGCCGACGGGCTGTCCTGCAGGTTGGGACCGCAAGCGGGGCCGCGCTGTACCTGGCCGCCTGCGGGGCGCCGACGGTGGTGGAGCGCGTGGTCGTTGTCCCCAGGGTGGTCGAGCGCGAAGTGGTTGTGGAGCGCCCGGTCTTCACGGACCGCGTGGTGGTTGTCGAAAAGCCGGTCATCGTGAAACACGAGGTTGTCGTGACGCGTTTCGTCACCCCGCCGCCGACGCCGGCGGCGCGGACGGAACCGGCGCCGGAACCGGTGAAGGCGACACTGCGCGCGGCCATCAATCCCGCATTGGCTCGTGGAGGCGCGCCGGACCTTGGCGCCCTCAGTTCCAGCGCCGATCTGAAGCTGGAGGTGCTGGACCAGGGCGGTGACGGTCCCGGTCGACTGCTGGCGCGAGCGGCGGCCGGGGACCTGCCCGACCTGCTGGTCGGGATCCCGGGCGGCCTGCTGACGGCGCTCGAAATGCTGGAGGTCCTGGCCCCAATGGATGCGGCGCTAAGCGCAGAGCACGGGTTCCTGGCGGAGATGCTGGCGTTGGGTCGGCGCGAGCGTGGGCTGGTGGGATTGCCCGTGCGCGGGCATTCCACGTACCTGCTGGCTGGTCGGCACAGACTCGATCTGGCGGGGATCGCCGAGGTGGGATCCACCTACGAGGCCCTGGGGGAGACCGCACGTCGGCTGACCGACGCCGAGACGTACACCTACGGGTTTGGCGTGATTGCGGGACTGCCCGAACTGGAGACGGTGGCCGGCTCGGCCGGGATGTTTCCGACGGACGAGGCGGCCCTGGAGGCCTGGCAGTGGTACGCGGATCAGTGGCTACTTGAGCGCGTCTCGCCGCCGCCGAGCGCCTGGGACGGTCAGGGCGCGGCGGGGGACGCGGTGCTGGACGGGCGCGTGGCTCTGACGGTTGCCCATGGTCGGACGCTGTCGCGGCTGGCCACGCTGCCGCCGGAGCGGCGGTCCGAGTGGGAGACGCTGCCCCTGCCTTCCTGGCCTGGGGCCGAGCGTCGGGTTCCAATGGCTGCGGCGTTTATTGCGGCGGGACAGGGCGACGACGGAACAGCCGCGTCCGCGGCCGTTGCCCTTGCGCGTCTGGCATCGACGTTTGACGCCGCACCGGCGACCCCGGCGCTGACGCCGGCGCTGGACGAGGAGGCGGCACGGCTGGGGTTGGAGCCGGATAGCGTGCTGGAGGCTCGCGATGCCTGGAGCACGCCAACCGTCGAAACGCCCGCCTGGCATACCCGAGCGACGGAGTTGGACGTCGCCGTGCATCGCAGCCTGGCGCTCGGCAAGTCGGCGGCCGAGGTTGCGGGCCCATTAACGGCTCAGGCAACAGGAACCAGTTCGACGTACGGCTGACGCCTGCGGGCCGTCGGGTCGTGGGCCACGTTGAGTTGCGACGATCCTTAGCGAGCCTGCCCTGAGCCTGCCGCAGGTCAGGGACCGTGAAGGGCGCGCCTCCCAGGACTGGACACATTCGGACGGAAACTGGACACATTGGCCCCGAAACTGGACGCATTCGGCCGAAAAGTGGACACCTCGGGCCAAAAACTGGACACATTGGCCTGCCAGAGTGGACACATCCCCCGTCATCCCGTCGTCTCCAGAGAACCTGCCCTGAGCCTGTCGAAGAGCCTGCCCTGAGCTTGTCGAATAGGGAATCTCGCCTTCTCTCCGTGCACCACCTCCGCCCCAGCCCGTCCTCAGGCCCATCCGATCCCCACGACCGGCCATGGACGTGGCCGTCGGCAAGACAAAGCGGCCAGTACCATGGCTTCGACGCCGTTTTGGGGATTTCAGCCCATGCCCGCCATCGCCATTCCCTGGGACCCCGATCTCTTCCAGATCGGAGCCTTCCGTTTTACCTGGCACTCGCTGTTCTCTGTCCTGGGCATCCTGGCGGGGATGTGGATCTCGCGACGCCTGGGCCGCCGCACGACGATCTCGGACGACCAGGTCATCACCCTGGCGCTGTGGGCGGTGGGCGGAGGCATCGTGGCGGCGCGATTCCTGTTCGTTATCGACAACCTGGACCTGTTCTCAAGCGACTGGTCGCGGGTCTTTGCCGTGAACGATGGCGGGATAACGGTCTGGGGCGCTCCCCTGGGCGGCGGTCTGGCACTTGCGCTGGCCGCCTGGTGGATGAAGCTGGACGTGCGCAGCGGGTTGGACATCGGCGCGCCAGGACTGATCCTGGGGATGGGGATTGGCCGAATCGGCGACCTGATCAACGGCGAGCATCACGCGCTGGCGACCGAATTGCCCTGGGCCGTCTACTACACGCACGCGAACGCCATCGGCCAAACAACGCCGGTGCATCCGGCCACGACCTACGAAATGCTGGGGGATTTCGCGATTTTTGGGATCGCGATGTGGCTGGCCAGCCGCTACATCGGGCGCCTGTACATCTTCTGGACGGTGCTGGCGGGCTATGGCGCCATGCGGCTGGGCTTGCAGTTCTTGCGGATCGACCAGCCCGAACACCTGTGGGGGCTCCAGCAGTCACAGATCATCGGAGTGCTGGTGCTGCTGGCGTTCGCCGCGTGGGTGGTCGACAAACTACGGATCCGGATGACGACGCCGGCGGAACCACCGCAACGCGTGGCAACGAAGAGGACTGGACGCTGAGCACCGAGCGCCTGGACCGTCTCCGGCGAGCGGTTTGTGCGACGATGCGCGGATGATTCATTCGAACGGCGCGACGTTTCCGTTTGCGGCGATCGTCGGCCAGGATCTGATGCGCCTGTCACTGGCGCTCAATGCGATCAACCCCAGCATTGGTGGGGTGTTGATTCGTGGCGAGCGCGGGACGGCGAAGTCCACGGCGGTGCGTGGACTGGCCGCGGTGTTACCGGAGATCGAGGTGGCCACCTGCGCTTACGGGTGCGCGCCGGGTTCGCTCAACGTCTGCGAGGACTGCAGAGAGCTGCGGCTGAACGGCGACGTGGAGTACACCACTCGGCAGGTGCGGGTTGTGGATCTGCCGGTGTCGGCCACCGAGGACCGGGTGATCGGCACGCTGGACCTGGAAGCGGCGCTGGCGCGCGGCGAGCGCAAGTTCGAGCCGGGCCTGCTGGCCGCGGCGCACCGCGGGTTGCTGTACGTGGACGAGGTGAACCTGCTGGACGACCACCTGGTGGACACGTTGCTGGACAGCGCGGCCTCGGGCACGAACCTGATCGAGCGCGAAGGCGTCCAGTTCCGGCATCCGTCCGAATACATCCTGGTCGGGACGATGAACCCGGAGGAAGGCGACCTGCGGCCGCAGCTGCTGGACCGGTTTGGACTGGCAGCCGAGATTCGCGGGGATACGCAGCCGGCGATTCGAGCCGAGATCGTGCGACGGCGGATTGCCTACGACGCGGATCCGTCGGCATTCCTGGCCGAGTGGACCGGGGCCAGCGCGGAATTGCAGCAGCAGATTGTGCGGGCGCAGGAGTTGCTGCCGTCGGTCGACGTCAGCCCCGAAATGCTGTCGCTGATCATTCACATCGCCATTGCTATGGGGGTGGACGGCCACCGAGCGGACATCGTGATGCACAAGACGGCGTCAACGATCGCCGCCTGGGAAGGGCGCACCGAGGTGACGCGCGACGACATCCGGCGCGCGGCCGAGCTGGCGCTGCCGCACCGGCGACGACGCGATCCGTTCACGCCGCCGCACCTGGATCCGGACGAGCTGGACCAGGCCATCCAGTCGTTCGACGCCTCGCGCCAGGCCAGCGGGAGCGAGGCGGCCGAGGCCGGGATGGAGAAGCGGCAGATGTCCGCGACCGGCGAGGAAACGGTGGCGGCGTCGGACCAGAACGCCGGGGCGCCCACCCAGGCCGGCGCCGAGCGACAGATCGACCCTGACTCGATTCCGGAGTCGCCCACGGTGGCGGCGCATGAGCGGCTGCCGATGACGCGGCCGCGGTCGGGTCGAAGAACTCAGCACGAGGTGCAGGGCCGGCGCGGGCGCTCGGTGCGCAGCCGGCACATGAAGCCGGACGACCCGCCGGACGTGGCGCTGCTGGACACCATCCGGGCCGCCGCGTTGCGCGGGATCGGCGACGGGACGCCGAACATTACGCAAGACGACATTCGGATCCGCCGGCGCATGCGCAAGGTGGGGAACTTGATGCTGTTCGTGGTTGACGGCTCGGGCAGCATGGCGGCGCAGCGGCGGATGCAGCTGACCAAGTCGGCGGTGCTGTCGCTGCTGGCGGACGCCTACCAGCGCCGCGACCGGGTAGGGCTGGTCACGTTCCGCAAGACCGACGCACACGAGACCGTCCCGCCGACCAACAGCCTGGACCTGGCGCACGCGCGAATGCGGGAACTGCCGACGGGCGGCCGGACGCCGCTGGCGCAGGGCTTGGACCTGGCGCGACGGGTGATCCTGCGCGAGCGGGCGCGGGATGCCGAAACCAAGCCGATCGTGATCCTGCTGACGGACGGCGTGGCGAATGTTGGCCTCGAACCCGGGTCGGATCCGATCGACGACGCCATGCGGGCCGCACGGCGGCTGGCGCTGGATCGGATTCCGGCACTGGTAATCGACGCCGACCGTCGACGGGCGCGATTGAGCCCACTACCCGACCTGGCCAAGTCGATGATGGCGGCGCACGTGCGGCTGGACGCTTTGGCATCCGGCGAACTGACCAGCCTGATCCGGCTGGCTACCGCCTGAGCCGACCGGACTGGACAGGCGGCTAACCCTCCGCCACGCCGACCATGACTGACGGGCCGCCCCAACGCGTCTGGATTTGCGGGCTGTCGGGTTCCGGCAAGACGACCGTCGCGCGCCGCGTGGCGAGCATCCTGGATGTGCCGCACGTTGAGCTTGACGCCCTGCACTGGCGGCACCGTCCCGACTGGGGCATGCCCTCGGACGAAGAGTTTCTGCCCGAGGTTCGACAGGCGACTGCCGGCGACGCCTGGGTGGTGGAAGGCAACTACAGCCGCTCGCGGGACATCTTCTGGCCGAGGGTGGAGCTAATGGTCTGGCTGGATCTGCCGCTGCGAACCGCCTGCTGGCGGGTCTTTCTGCGGACGCTGCGACGGATTCGAAGCAGGGACCAACTCCTCTGGGGCGTGCAGCGAGAGACCGTTCGGAATGCGCTGCTGACCTGGGACGGGCTGGTGCTCTGGAATCTGCGGGTACATCGGCGGCGCCACCGCACGTACACGGGGCTCATGCAGGATGCGAATACTCGTGGTACGGACGTGGTCCGGCTGCGAAGCCAGCACGCAGTGGATGCGTGGCTCGTCGACTTCGAGCGTCAGGTCGGGTCAGAGACCCAAGCGTAGATTTACGCGTCGGCGGCGGCTGACCGTGCCGAATGGGCGATATACGCTGGGCGGGAACTCGCGGCCTATGCGGCTCTCGGTTCAGCAGTCCAGGGGCCGCCAATGAATCGAGCGCGCCCGTGAAGATCCAATCGGTTACCCCGCTCACGTTCAACCCCGAGGTCTACTACGGCCGCGGCTCCTTCAACTACTGCTACGTCCGGATCGAGACGGACAACGGGCTGGTGGGGTACGGCGAGTGCTCGCTGATGCCCGGGTCCGTGGCCGGCGCGGTGGAGACGATTGGCGACTACCTCATCGGACGCGACGCGCGCCGGGTCGAGCAAGTCTGGTCGAGCATGTACTACATGTGGCACAACGTCCGCGGCGGCGTGGTTTACATGTCGGCCATGAGCGGGATCGACATCGCGCTGTGGGACATCAAGGCCAAAGCCGCCGGGCTGCCCATTTACGAAATGCTGGGCGGGCCGATGCGAACGCGGCTGCGCTGCTACCGCGGGATTAGCGGCGCCGACACGGACGAACTGGTGCAGAGCGCCACCGACGCGGTGGCCGACGGGTGGACGGCGATGAAATTCGATCCCCTGTCCACGGCGGGGTACTACCTTTCGCCCGCGCAATTCGAGGAAGCCGTCGCGAAGGTCGGCGCGGTGCGGACGGCGGTGGGGCCGGACGTGGACATCATGGTGGAAACGCACGGCCGGCTGAGCCTGGGGATGATCCGCAAGCTGGCCGAGGGCATCGCCGAGTTCAACCCGATGTTCCTGGAGGAACCGTGCGGCCCGGAGTACACGAGCGCGATGGAGAAACTCTCGCAGGAAACCACGGTGCCCCTGGCGACCGGCGAGCGGCTGTACACCCGCTGGGGGTTCCGGGAACTGTTCGAGCGTGAGGCGGTGTCCTACGCCCAGCCGGACATCGGGCACTCCGGCGGGATTTCGGAACTGCGCAAGATCGCCAGCATGGCCGAGGCCTACGGCATCGCCGTGGCGCCACACAACCCGTTCAGCGTGCTGAACTTCGTGGCCTCCGCGCAGGTCGATGCCTCGATTCCCAACTTCCTCATCCAGGAGAGCGGCAACTTCGCAATCGAGGGCGTGCTGAAGGAACCGGTACGGATCGTGGACGGGCACTACGACCTGCCCACGGGGCCGGGCCTGGGCGTGGAGCCGGACGAAGACTTCATCGCCGCGCATCCGCCGCGACCGGTGGAGCCGGAGCGCTGGCGGGAGCAGTCGATGGGGCGGCCGTATACGTTTGCGGGCGGTGACGACGGGCTGTAGCGCGGGAGAAGCTGCGGGCGTAGCCGACGGCGGGGACTGTGGTTCGACACGGTCCTCCGAAGACTCCGGACCGGCTCACCACGAACGGACGGGACGCGCTCAGCTGCCAGGCAAGGGGCGCACAGGAGGATGAGCATGGCGGCGATTCGGATGGGAATCATCGGCTGCGGCAACTTTATGTCAACCCACATTCCCCGGCTGCTGGAAATCGACGACGTGGAAATCGTGGGGCTGGCGGACCCCAGCGCGGCCTCGATCGCCCGGATGAAGGAGCGGAATCCGGGGCTGCAGGGCGTGCCCGAGTTCGCGTCGCACCAGGAGCTATTGCGCGACATCAGGCCAGACGCCGTCGAAATCGGCTCGCCGCACGCGCTGCATTTCGAGCAGATCGTGGACTCGCTGGACGCCGGCTGCCACGTCATGACCGAGAAGCCGTTGGTCTGCACGGTGGCCGAAGGCGAGGAAGCGTTGCGGCGGCGCGAGCGGGCCGGGACGATCCTGATGGTTTCGTATCAGCGCCGCTACTCGCCGGCGCACCGGTACATCCATGAGCAGATCAAGGCCGGCGCCATCGGGCGAGTCCAGTTTGTGACCGGACTGCAGCACCACGGCTGGTACTGGGAGCAACGGGGCCAGTGGCGGCAGGACCCTGAGCTCTCGGGCGGCGGGCAGCTGATCGACTGGGGCAGCCACCTGATGGACTGCGTGATGTATGCCACCGGGCTGCGGATCAGCGCCGTGATGACGCACGAGAACCGCTACGACCTGGATGTGGACGTGGACATGACCATCAGCGCGCGCTTCGAGAACGGGGCCATCGGCAGCTTTGCGCACGTGGGCAACGCGGCGGCGCCGGCGGCGGAGGACATGGGCTTCTACGGCAGCGAGGGCACGCTGCTGTTGCGGGGCGTCGACTACAACACGGTGGATGAACTTCGGCACTACGACGCGCGGCAGGAGCTCGTGGACGTCGGCGAATTGCCGGCCCAGTCCAGCCCCGACCACAACTTCGTAGACGCCATCCTCGGTCGCGACCAGGTGCATTCCAGCGGCGAAGGCGGGCTGGACGTGTTGCGAGTCAACGAGGCCTGCTGGGAATCCGCGCGAACGGGGCGGGAAGTTGCGGTCAGCTACTCAGGCGGTCGCTGAACGCTTCAGACCACGGCTGTAGGACTCAACGGCCGACCGGCCGGCTGTGCTCGAAACCAATCCGGTTACACGCGCCGCCGTAGGCGTGGGTTGGCCAACTCGTCCAGTCCGTGGCTGATGAGAAACAGCCCAATAAACAAGGTGACGATCACCACCATGGGCGACAGCCACCACCACCAGAGGCCCCGAATCACGGCGGAGTGCAGCTGCGACCAGTAAATCGTCATGCCCAGCGTGTTGGTGGTCTGGGGACCGAGGCCCAGCACCTCCAAGCCGATGGCGAAGAGGATGGCGGTGGACACGGCGGCCACGAAGCTGGCGCCCAGGTAGGGGAGCATGTTGGGCATCAGCTCCTTGAAGATGATTTCCATCCCCGACATGCCGTTGAAGCGGGCGATGGGCACGAAGGCGCGTTCGCGCATGCTGAGGACCTGGGAGCCGATGGCGCGGGTAGTGCCCGGCCAGGCCAGCAGAGCGATGATGATGGCCATGGACTCGACGGTGACCTGGCGCACCTGGCTGGCGACCGTGATGAGGATCAGCAGGGCCGGGATGGTGAGCGTGACGTCGGTGACGCCGCGCACCGAGGTTCCGATCGGACCGCGGTAGAAGCCCTGGATAAACCCAAGGGCCGACCCGATGATCAGCGCCATAAACCCGGCGATCAGACCGATCTTCACGGTCTGCGGCGTGCCCACCACGATCAGCGCCAGCATGTCGCGGCCAAAGCTGTCGGTCCCCAGCGGATGATCTAGGCTGGGCGGCAGGTCCTTGGAGAAGGCGGTGGTTCGAGTGGCGTCCTGGTCGATGATGAAGGGCGCCAGCAAGCCAAAGACTACGATGACCGTGATGATGGTCAATCCAGCGACCAGCGTGGGGTTGCGCCGGCCGTAGGAGATCCACTCGCGGCGGCGGCTCCAGGTTTCGGGCGAGCGCGATTCGGTCGTCGCGGGGGCGGCGCTAGCGGCGGACATAGACGATCCGGCGGTCCACAAACGGGTAAAGCAGGTCCAGCACCAGCATGGCCAGCGCCACCGAGACCACCAGCACAAAGACGATGCCCTGGATCAGGAAGTAGTCGTTAGCGCGGATGGCATACCAGAGAATCCAGCCCATGCCGGGATAGTCGAAAATCACCTCAACCAGCACGGAGCCGGCAATAATTCCGCCGAAGGTCAGGGCCAGGCCCGTCACCTGGGGCAACATGGCGTTGCGCATGGCGTAGCGCAGGAAGATTCGCAGGGGCGACAGGCCCTTGGCCTCGGCCATGATCATGTAGTCCTCGCCCATGTTGGTCACCATCATTCCCCGCATGCCCAGCATCCAGAATCCGGTCACCGATAGCACGATCGACAGCGCGGGCAGGATGCTGTGGTAAAAGATGTCGAGAGTGAAAGCCGGCGCAAGTTCAATCTTGGCGCCAGTGCTATAGGCGCCGCCCAGCGGGAATAGTTTGAACGTGAACGCGAACGTAAAGATCAGGATGAGCCCCAGGAGGTAGTAGGGAATGGCAGATAATGGCATCAAAATGGGTACAAGCCATTTCACCCAGCGGGACGATCCCGGCCAGCCCAGCAACGCCCCCAGCAGGTTTCCGACAATGAACGCAATGATGGTGGAGGCCGTGAGCAGGCCGATCGTCCAGGGCAGCCGCTGGACGATCAGGCGGCCGATTTCGGCCGGGAAATAGGTGATCGAGGGACCGAAGTCGAAGCGCGCCACGTTCCACAGGTAGGAGAAGTACTGCTCGACAATGGGGCGGTCCAGCCCGAGCCGTTTCTTGTAGGCCGCGACAACCTGGTCCATGCCCGAGGTACGGATGCCCAGGGTCTCAAGTTGCGCGAACTGGGCCTGGATGGGGTCGCCGCGCGCCAGGCGCGGGATGACGAAGTTAATCGAGGCCGCGACCCAGATAACCAGCAGGAACATGCCGACCCGCCGGAGAAGGTAGCCCAGCGACACGCGCAAAATCTCCTGAGCTGTGCCCAGTCAGCCTGGTGAAACGTTGCGTGATGCTCCGCGACACACCTGCCCGCACCGGTTTGCGAGCGAGCAAGGCAACGGCGAAGCCTCATTGAGTATAGGGAGAGCGCGCACGGACGGTCCATCCCGGCGCCCGGGCGCGCGGCTATGGCGTGGTCAGGAGGCTTGGGCAATTCGAACGCGAAGAACTTGACGCCGGCAAGCCAGCCGCAGAATATGCTCGAATGCGCGTGCGGCGTGCTCGTGCAGCTTGTCGCCTGGGGAGGATTAGCGTATGAGTTCGCTTAATGGATTGAGCCGACGGAGGCTGCTACAGCTCCTCGGCGGCGGCGCGGCGGCCGGCACAGCCGTCTTGATCGCCGCCTGCGGCGAAGACGAAGAACCCGCACCGACGCCAACGCCGGCCGCGACGGCCATGGCGGAAGCCACGCCGGAACCGACGCCCGAGCCAACGCCTGAGGCCACGGCGGCCCCAGCCGCGACCGCAGCCCCGGCGCGCACCGCCGCGCCGACTCGTGCGCCCACGCCTGCCGCGACGCCTGAACCGACCCCCGAGGCCATGAAGGAAATGATGGGGGCGACCGGTCCACGCGAAAACGTGCCGCGCAACCGGACGGTGATCGCGGAGAACATCTCGGGCCGCAACGCCAACCCCGAGGTCTTCAACCCGTTCAGCAACAGCATGACCATGCACACCGGGTCGCAGCAGCTGGCGATCGAGTCCGTCATCTACATCAACCTGCAGACCGGCCAGGAAGAGCTCTGGCAGATCGACGGGTTCGAGTACGACGAAGGGTTTAACGGCGTCGAGATTAGCGTGCGCGACGGCGTGGAGTGGTCGGACGGCACGCCGTTCACAGCCCACGACATCGAGTTCACGCTGAACATGCTGCGCGAGGGCACCGCCGACCTGCGCTGGGCCGTGGACGTTCAGGAGTGGGTCGAATCGGTCCACGCCGAGGACGACAAGCACGTCCACATCCTCTTCACCAAGCCCAATCCGCGGTTCATGTCGCAGATGTTCGCGACCCTCTACTGGTCGGTCTACATCGTTCCCAAGCACATCTGGGAAGGCAAGGACCCGGCCACGTTCACCAACTACGACCCGGACCAGGGCTGGCCGGTGTTTACGGGTCCGTACACGCTGACGTCCAGCACCGAGCTGGAGACGGTCTGGGACCGGAACGACAACTGGTGGGGCGCCAAAGCCGCGCCGGCGATTGGCGGCGTGGACCGCCAGACGCCGCTGGCCCTGCCGAAGCCGGAGCGGGTGATCTTTGTGGGCGTGGAGAACGCCGAGAAGCGGGCCGCCAAGGCCATTGCCAACGAGCAGGACACCTTCTGGCACATGCCGCGCAGCGTCTACGAGCAGGTCAACAGCGAGAACCCCAACATCAAGGCCTGGTTCCCCGACTTGCCGTACGCCTACTTCGACCCGGCGCCGCGGCACCTGGCCTTCAATCTCAAGGCCCCGCCGTTTGACAACGCGGACGTGCGCTGGGCGATCTCATACGCGATCGACCGCGAGAAGATTGTGGAGTTCGCCTACGAGGGCATCACCACCGTCACCGACGTGTTCTTCCCGCATACGCCGGCCATGGACGTCTTCTACCAGCACGCCGCCGACCTTTTTGAGAAGTACCCGGCCAAGGAGTTCAACCTCGAGAAGAGTGCTGAACGCATGGAGGCCGCGGGCTACTCGAAGAACTCCGACGGTCTCTGGGCCGACGGGGACGGCAACACCGTGGTCATGGAAATCCACGTGCGCGGCGGCGAGGAAGACCAGCAGCGCGTGGCGCCGATCCTGGCGGATCAGCTACGGGTTGCCGGGTTCGACTCCACGTTCAAGATCACCGAGGCCGGCGCCTTCTTCGACGGCATCGCCCGCGGCGACATCCTCACCAATATGCAGTTGGTGGGCGGCAACACGGTCAACGTGGCCGACCCCTGGGGTACCTGGCGGCTGCTGCAC
>VXPS01000130.1 GCA_009839425.1 Chloroflexota bacterium | reverse complement strand
GGCCAGGTGGACGGCGAGTGGGGTCTCGCGGGGCCGAGTGTGAACGCGGCGGATGACCACGGGGCTACCGGCGTGGGACAGGCGATGTAGCATCCAATACACACAAAACACAAAAAATATAGATTTTTTAAGAACTTAAAACACAAATAAATAGTAATAATAGTTACACATTCTGAGAGCATTGGACCTACGCATCAAGTTCTTTCGAGGATTCTTGAGATTCGGCCCGCGAGAGTCCGGAATTCGGCAACTTACGTGGGACGGTGACGAATTCGGGGTAGGTTTGGATAGTCGCCCTCGAGAGCGTTGTCCTGTTCGATGGTCGATGCAGCAAGGATATCGAGCAGCTTCGGGCCCAGGCTAGGGTTGCGAGGCTGTGGCCGCGGGCCAGCTTCCAGGAGCTTGGGAAGATGGTCCGCTGCCGCTTCGACCCTGTTGACCAAGCGGGAGAGCCTCATGCGCTCGGCGGGGCAGGACTCCACAGGCAGACTCCTCTTAGCGATCTCCGGGCGGGCGATCTCGCTGCGCGGCATACCAATTTTTCCTTGTGGCACGCGATCGACCTGCATCGGCGACCGGTGGCGAACGCTGTCGTCAGGGTACGCGGCGAGCCGAGGGATTCGCCCTGCGCCGTCGGCGAGGGCCGCCAGGTGCCGGAACGCGAGGGGCTAGAGTCTGCGGTGCTGGACCTAGCGTTGCCGACGGAAAGCCGCGGTCTTCCCACCAAGGCAGGAGCGCGCTCGGATGGGGCGGTGCCGCCGTCCGGAGGCTAGGGATCCACCTCGACCCGGTTGCCAGTCTTGGTGGAAACAGTCGTCCTTATGTTGAATTCCGCGTTGATCCGCACGAAGTGTTTCACTCGACTCCGTGAGGTGTAGAGCATCTGTTTCAAGTAGGTCCGCTAACGGAGGTAGAAGAGATTGGACCTCGCGTGAACGGACAGACGACCCGCTAGCGGCCTTGAAACGTGCGCCTGCCAGACGCTGCATAGCGAATGTGCCAAGGCCTGCCGCCTTCGCTGCAACGCGTTTCACATTAGCCAGTGATCCGCAAATCTTGTTGGTCGGTTTACTTCGGAACGAGATTTCGTAATGTTTCGTGGAATTGCGTGAAACTCTACACCCATGTCTCAAAACTCCCGCGGACGATTCCCGGGCAGGGAGGTTTGCGGCCAGCGAAGTTCTTAGTCAGCAGGGTGTGCGGATCGTGTACCATATCGAACGTCCGAGAGGTGGATCAGTTGGAGAATCAGGCGTTGGGTGCGACCGAGACCCTGCAGGTGGAGGCGTTTGAGCCGTCTCGGGTGAGGCCTTGGAAGTTCCACAACCGGCAGGGTTCCGGGATGGACGACGAATCGCTGAACTCGCTCGCGTCCTCGATCGCCCGAGACGGGCAACAGCAGTTGGGTCTGGCCCGGCGGCTGCCCCCTGGGGATGTCTACGCGGTCGAGGCGATCTTCGGCGTGCGTCGTCTGGAAGCCTGTCGGCGTGCGGGTGTTCTGTGGCGAGCGGAGGTGCGGGAAGCCCCGATTTCCGATGCTGAGTGCGCTGCGCTGATGCACGGGGAGAACGAATGGACGGCGGGCGTGTCGGCACTCGAGAACGCGCTGCAGTGGAAGACGATGCTGGAGGCGGGGGTATTCTCGAACCAGTCGGCGCTGGCGGCGCAGCTGGGCTGCCACCGGGGCACGGTATCGAGGGCGGTGCGCACGGCGACGGCGCTGTTCGAAGATGCGTGGATCGAGCGTCTGGTCCGCCCGGTGATGCACACATTCACGGGCCGCGCCGCAGATCGCCTGGCCGATGCGTGCGCGGACGAGACCCGGTGCGAGGAGGCGAAGCGACGTGCGCGGGCCCTGAGTCCTGGAGTGCCGGCCGGCAGCCTTTACAACGTGCTGTTCGGCAGTGGGCACGATCCGACGGATCAGGAGACGTTCTTTGTACGGCGCAAGGGACGTGCTGGGGGAGGGGTGGTCGCGGCGAAGATCCAGCGGGACGGAGAGGGCGGGTTCTCAGTGAGCGTCCGGCCCCACGAGCAGACGCCAGCGGAACTGGCGGAACTGGCGGAGCAAGTGGAGGCGCTGCTGGCGGTTGAGACAGCCGATGCAGCGGGTGTCCGACTGGGCCGTCGTCTGGTCGCTTTGCTCAATCCGGAAGAGACTAAGGAGGTGGCTCGGCTGTGGCTGGAGGGCTGCATCTGGGCGGCGGCGCGGGCGAGCGGGTTGGACTGGAATCAGTGGCGCTGCGCAGCCGCGGCGCAGGTGCTGCGCACGCAAAGTGACGGCTGGGAACAGGCGGTTGTGCGAGTGATCGGCAGTCCGGACGCGGACGCAGACGAGACCTAGCTGGCATTTCCCCAACCCGCGGACTGTCGGATTTTGTCGTGCATGCACGACAAACTAGCGGTCTAACGAATCACCGCCAGCGCTGCTCGGCAGGATTCCCAAGGCGCGTGCGCGACGAACGGCAACCACCCGTTCTCGAGCGTTCAGCTTGGCGAAGAGCCCCCTTACTGTGTAGCGAACGCGGTCGTATGTCAAGTCAAGGTCTTTCGCGATCTCGTTGTCCGATTGGTATGCCAAGCGCTTCAGCACCTCCAGCTCCCGGTCGGTCAATGCCGGCACAGGCTTTGAGTCGGCCGGTTCGTCCGGCTTCGCCAAGGCGCGCTTCAGCTGGACGGCCGTCGCGTGGACCGGCTCGCCGGGACCCGCGTCGATGATGCGGTCGAGCAGGGGCAGGGCGATGCCCCGCTCGCGCGCCAGCGGTCGCGCGTAGCCGGATTCGGCGAACAGGGTGAGGTACTCGACCAGCTGCGCAATCGCCTGTTCCCGGTCGCCGGCCAGATCCTCCAGCCGCATTGACAGCGCCCGCGCGCGCATGAGCGTGCGAACCAGGCGGCGACTCGTCGTTGTCGCGCACGCAAGCGAAGCGAGCTGGCGGGCCCGGTCAAACTCCTCCCGAGCGATCAACACGCGCAGACGCGCTTCGACCAGGGCCTCGACTTCACGCCAGCGGTACGACTTGAAATCCAGGCAGGCCTCGTCGAGTCTTGGCAGGTCGTCACGCCGCCACACCCGAATCGCCTCGTCAACGCGACCGCTGATCACAAGCAGCGATACGCGAAGCGCCGACAGAAACGTAATCAGAGCCGAGCGCTCGGTGTCCCGGGCGAACTCGTTCGCGTTGTCCACCACGGCAAGGGCCTGCTCGACATCGGATCTGGCTAAGGCCAGCTCCGTCGCCACGCCGACGCTTGCGGCATAGGCATCGAACCAGGCACCGAAATCCCCCAATAGCCGTGGCGAGACTGCCAGCCAATGGCGCTGCGGCGTGCGCGCGCTGCATTCGAGCTCCAGTTCCTCCGACAGGATCTCACCGATCATCAGCGTGCCGGCGTTGCCCAGATGGCCTACCCTCGCCCGCTGCAGGGCCGCCTCGTAGCGGCTCGCTGCCTCCTCCGTCCGGCCATGCGCCATCGCCACAAGGCCCAGCTGGTAATCGAGCTGAGGGGAGATGTACTGGGTGTGGTGACCGAGGTCCAGGCGAGCCTGCTCGGCCCACTTTGCGGCCCGGTCGAACTCGGACATCTCGGCCAGCATGAGAGCCAGCCCGAGCCGGAACATCCCACGCATCAAGGGGTCGAGGTCCGGTTGCTCCGTGATCTCGGACACGCTCGTCACCACCGGTCCGTACCGGGAGACTGGCTTGCATCCCACGACGAGCAGCAGACCCAGAACGAGCAGCTGGTCCAGCTTCATCTGCGGGTCCTCGTCGCCTCCGGGATCACGGGCGAGCTCTGCGCTTTCGATGGTCGCCGTCTCGTAGACCCGTCTCGCGCTACACATGTCGCCCGTAACCAGAAGCACCACGGAGCGCATGAGCGCGAGTCGCGGGTGGCTGGCCAAGAGATCCGGCGGGAGGGAGCCGTCCATCGTCCGCAGGGCGTCGAACCCGGTCCCAATCCACAGCTTGATGCCGCCGGCGTTCGTGGCGATCTCCCCGACCAGCCGCGAATCGTCCGCTTCGACGGCGTGACGCAGCGCGTCAACGACATGGCCGCGGCGTGCCAAGCCCCTCGCGATCCCGGCGTGAACGGTGCGGAACCGCTCCGGGTCCTCGCGAAAGCGTCGGTTCGCGCAGTGCTCGCGGATCAGAGGATGCAGCTGCATGGTCGCATCCGTGCCGCCGGCTGTCTGCACCAGCCCGGCGAGCGAAGCCATCGATTCAATCCGGCGCTTCGAATGCCGCGATCCGGTCGCTTCGTCGATCAGACCCGCGTCGATCCGGTCGAACAGCGCGATGTCGAGGAGAAAGTCCCGGTCCTCGTCGGCAAGTCCCCGCCAAAGCCGGGAGTCGATCCAAGCCGCGGCTGTGTCGCTGTCTCCGCCCGCCTCGCCAACCGGTGTGCCAGCGCGCAGGCCGTTGCGGTAGATCCTGAGCGCGATGGGCCACCCGGCCGAGTAGGCGGCCACCGAGGCGAGCTCCCGGCGGGAGAGCTTGCGGTCGAAAAAGCGGGCGATGTCGGGCTTCGTGAACCGCAGATCCTCCGCTGTGAACGTCTCGCCGCGCTCCTCGAGTAGATACATGGCGATGTCCAGTCCCGGCGGGCGTTCCCGGAACGACAGCGCGATGTGAAGATTGGGTGGCGACTGCTTCAGGAATGCGTTCAGCACGGCGATCGCCTCGGGATTGCGCAGCCGTTCCAGTTCGTCGAGGGCGAGCACGCAGGGCTCGCTGTGCCGGCGGATGGCGAGGGTCAGCAGGTTGATTCGGCATTCCGCCTGGCTGTCGGATTCGAATGCCTGTGCACTCGCGTCGAGCGGTTCGGGGATGCGATCCAGCGTCGCCAAGCCGGACCGCTCGAAGGACAGGGTCAAATACGCAGCCAGCCCGACGGGGCCGTCCTTCTCGTCCAGTTCAAGCCAGGCAACCGGAACGCGGTCCTCGCGCAAGCGGCGGCAGCATTGCGCGAGCAGCGCCGTCTTGCCGAATCCCCCGGGTGCCTGCAGCACGGTCAGCTGACGCGCAAGCGGCGAGCAGCGTTCCTCCAGTTCCGGCCGTTCCACGTACCCGGGCACGACGTCCGGCATTTTCACCTTGTGATCGAGCAGCCAAGGGGGCGCGGAACGCGTCACCTGCTCGCGAAGGGCCGATCGGTTAGTACTATCCTCCAACGGTCTCTCCTTGATGAATCCGATGCCGGTCGCCCCTTTCCCCCTGCGCTCTTGTTGCACGGGTCCGAGGTCGCTGGTCTTCTCGATCCCGAGTCAAGTTTACACCGTCCCCGGTGCTGCAGCAAGATTCTTGCGATTGAGGAGATTCAGATCCGGCTTCCAGATCTTTCATACCGGCTATATATCGGTTTATTTAGATCTTAGTCCACTCTTATGTCGGTTTTTGATTCTGGGTGGAAATCCAGAGACCGCCCTGCGCTGCGGCACCCGGGCCAATCACCACAACTTGCGCAACATCTTCGCGGTCGGCGGGCCGAGGTAACAGCCGGCCGGCAACGGGCCGTCCGAGCACCGGCCGCCTTGACCGCGCAATTGATGACGACATCCCGCCCGGCCCATTAGTGGAGGGCGCAAGGAACCTTTCGCTCGGTCCCGCGGGAGTTCGAGTCAAGGGTTCTTCAGTGCAGTCCGCCCACATGGCTGCTCGGCTGCCGGCCACCGGGCCCGGAAGTGCCCATCCCATCAAGCCAGCCGCTCTGCTTGAGGCGTGCCTGGATGCCGCCGGTCTCAATACCCGCGACGTCAAGTGCGGGGCTCGTCCCACTACGTACAAGTCATCGAATCTTCGGATTCGATGACGCGGACCGGCGGATGTTCGGTCCGCGCCACACTCCGAAAACCGACACCGCCTGGCAGGCCTGACGAGATCGCAGTCCGGCATGGTGCGAGGGTGGCGGACCGGTGGTGAGCCGCGAGACCGCAGGACGGACGCCCTCCGGGATTCTCCCGTTGACCCTCGCAGACGGGCGCCCCCAAGGCGGTCTGTCTGCGACGCTCGGGTCCACGCGTTACCGGCAATTTCGTCGTGCACCTCCCGTTATGCCTGCATGTTGCGATATCACCTCTGGTGACCCTGAGGAGCCTTGCACTTGCCGATAGGGTTGATCGATGCGGTGGTTTGGGATCGCAGCAACCAGTCAACTTGCCAATGCCGCTCAGACGACGGGCAGGGCAAAATGGCATGGGCGATGAGTGGAGTGCGCAGGCCAATGCGGCTCATCCCACGGGAATCTATATGCTTTCCGCAGCTGTGCGACGCATGCAAATCCGTACCGAGAAAAGGCTTGACGACATTCTTGAGCTCTAGGCGGCCGAAAGCAACCGGTCCTCGGCCTCGCTGATCCGAGAGTGCGTTGCCGCTCGCTACGCCGACGAATCCCGGACCGACGACCATCCATTGGCGGCGATTATCGGCACGATCGCAATCGATCCTGAAGACGCCGACGATGTCGTGTACCCCCGATGAGATTCGCGGTCACCGGCTTCTGAGTCGCGCTGCTCGCACCGCCCGACCCTCTGGTAACGACCGCTACCTTACCTGTGAGGTCTGCCTGCTTAACGGTGGCCGCCGAACGGACCGGTCAGGCCGCCCAGCCGAATCCGCTGGCCTACCGCGGCCTCCGCGGGCCCAGCGGCCCGATGGGGAGGAGTTCCCGCCTTCTGGGTATGTCCCACCACCATACGTGTCCGGATCCTCTCCGTTCCCATGGGACGGCCTGAGATTCCTCGGCCTGGATCGCTCTCTTGTATGCCGGTCGCCCGAGCCCCGACTGCGGCTCTGCGCGTTGCGCAGCTTGGATTCCGCTTTGCGCAAGCGACCAACCATAGCCATTTTCTCCTCGGTAAGCCACCGCTCGAGTTGCGTAGCGAGCTTCAACTCATGGCGCAGGAATGCCAGCTGCTGCTTGGCTGCCGCCAACTGTTCGGCCTCGCTACCTCCCATCTCCTCAATCCTCGCCATTGCCAGGTCGACGGAGGCTATCAATACGGACGAGAACGGGAGGACGTCCTTGTCAAGGCGCATATTCCTCAGACTCTCGCGCGCGGCTATCCACCGCAGCAGCGATTCGAGCCTCGAGGCGGTTTCCGGCGTGTCCATGCGATGTGGCATGAAGAGGTCATGGCCACCCTCCGGATCCGCGTCGTCGGAGAAGCCGGTGAGGTACACACGCATCGCGCCGCTGTAGACCGACAACCGCTTGCCGAATCGGTTAGTGAGCTTCCATGTGAACTCGGCGGGCAGCACGATCAGTTTGGCGATGCCAAGGGTGTCCCTTTGCAGCGGTATGGGATCAAGCAGCGGCTTGGTCGGGCTCTCGGCGTCCTCGGGCACGGTCAGAACAATCGCCGGGGTGCGCCGGTCCGGGTCGACCAGAAACTCCGTGAGGTTCGCCGCATCGAAGTCCGACTCGATCACCCAAGGCTCCGTTTCGACCTTCGCGATCCCTTGCTCCAAGCCGCACTCCGCGGAGACATGCTCCAGGAACTTCGGAACGGTCGGCTGGATTCGCAGCTTGAGCTCACCGGACCTGACGAGCGTCCGCAGGCTGAATAGCGCGTCCTGCCCGACGGTCTGGCGGATCGCAACCTCGGTCGTCCACTGCCGCTCGAACCTGCTCGCGTCGGGCTCGACGAATCGAATGGCCCAGGAGTCGGTTGATTCGTCCTCGGCTCGAACCGCGGTGAAGACGCGGTCGCCTGCGTTGTGATGAAACGCATGGCCCTTCCAAGCCTGCTCGGGCAGATCCGTCTGGGCCTCGTTCTCAAGCCGCTCCAGGATAATATTGCGGGCCACTGACGGTTTCTCTAGGAGACAGGAAATCCGTAGTATTTCCCGCACCCGTGTTGGCTGCACAGCCTGGCTGTGATCGTAGGTGGGCTTGTCTGGGACCATACTTGCTTGCCGCGATCACGCCTCCATGGCGGCACAAACGCCGGGACACCAACCTGTCCGCTGCACTGAGCACACCCAGTGGCGCTCGAACTGCAGAGGACGCGCTTCGCTGCCTCCGTCGAGTTCAGCCGCTGAAAGGGCCCGATCCGGCCCTGCTCAAGACGGACAAACACTGATAGACGGCCGGTTGCCCTAATCCGATGGAGCCAAGGAGGTTTGCTAGGAATCTAGCAGAGTAGCGTATCACGCCTGGCAAGACCTCTTCGGATAAGCCTATGCCAGGGGGACTTTTCCAGCGCTTCGTCTGGACTTCCCTGCGGGTGAATTGCAAACGTCGGGGGCGGGGCTGTGAATGGCGGCGCGAACTACCGCAGCAAGCACCTGGAGGTGGTCTGCGCCCAGCTGGCCGCGAGCCTGATTCACGCCCGTCCTTACAAGCCCGGAGGGAAGGGGAAACTCTAGCGCTGGCTCCGCCGGGTCCGGATCGAATTCCGGCCGCTGCTCGGCCCGTCGGGACGTGCCGGCCTGGACGCCCTGAACAGCCAGGTGTGGGCCTGGGTCGAAGGCGATTACCACCACGCGCCCCACCGCGGCCTCGGCGGCTACACGCCGCTGGACCGCTGGGCGCGGATCGGCCACGACGTGCGCTTTCCCGGGCCCGACGTCGACCTGGAGCGGATCTTCTGCTGCCGCCTCGAGCGGCGCGTCAGCCGCGCCCGCAGCATGAAAGTCGGGAATCCACCCACACGCCAGAGTGATCCGACAATGTTCTGCCGCCGGTGTCCTTATCCATCCAGACGTTGACGCCTGGAGCCGGCAGGTCAAGGGAATGGGCAATGTGGTCTATTGACGATTTGGGTGCTACCGGCAGATTCCCCGTCGTCGCGATCTCACCTCCCTCGAACGCCTGCAGCAGCGCCTCGTAAACGATGCGAGGAGCCCTGCCTCGCGGTATTCGCTGGTTGAAGTCGCCGAAAATGATGAGTCTCGTCGCGGGGAGCTGCGACCGCAGCCTGACGAATTCCGCCAGCCATGCGAGGTGATCCTGCCGCGGCTCGCGGCCCTTGCAGCCGCCGTTGCAGTGCGCCCAGCGCCAAAGAATGCAAACGCCCACCACGCTCAGGGTTGTGGCTGTTTCAGGCTTAGTGACGGCCCGGATGAACCTGCCGCTCGGCAGCCCCTCCCTGCCGACGACACCAATATCGACCCAGGGACCCTTGCTCCAAGGCAAAACGTTGCGACGATCATCCTTGCCGGGAAAGCCACAGACCTGGGGCGTCTCGATGACGTGTCCGGCATCCGGAAAGACTCCGGCAAACCCTTCCATGGCGCACAGGATGTCACAGCTCGGGGCCTCAAGGGCAGCTCGGGTGCGGTGCGCTCTTTGGCTGGCAGGTGTGGCCCAAATCGTATTCCAGGTCCCGAGACGGACGATGGATGACGGTCCCAAGGACATGTCAATGTTCCCTTTGTACGACTGGATCGTTGCGTCTTGGATGATGTGAATGCGGAATCCCCTCATGTGGAAGCTGCACCGTTCGCCACGGATTCGATTGGGGAACTCGTCGCCGGCAACTTGTCGCTCTGACTCCTCTTAGCCGACTGGCGCCTATCATCCACGCGCCCGGCGATCAGGGCTAGAGACCTGGCGAGTGGCAAGAGGCTGATGGGACGCACTGTTCTGTCCCGAGGGACCTGCCGCGGCTGCAATCGGCAGATCACCCCTTTCGCCTCGAGCCGATTCAGGCACCGCTCGACGGATCCGTCTCGGAGTCCCATCTGCTCGGCAATCCGAGTGGTGCGCGGGAAAGGATCCTGATCTCGGGTCCACCAGAAGCGATTGATTTGCAGCAAGATTACGACGTTGGTGGGCGAGAGTCCCAGCCTCCACCTTTGGGCGAGAAGTGAAACAGGGACGATCTGGAATCCGGTGTGGTCCAGTGCGCCCCCATTTGACTCGTGTAAGATTTGGAATGGTTCTCGCACGAATCGTCGTCGCGCGATGTTGGATCGACCTTCAATGGGTGTAGGGTGCCACGCCTTAGGTGTGCTTATTGCTGTTCTCGGCGTACCGGTGGGGCGGGCGCAGTTCTCTCCATCGGGCTATCCGGTGGCGATACAGGACGAGTCGGACTCACGGTCCGAGTCCGCGCGGCGGTTGCAGTGGGAGGCAGCCTACGAGGCTCGCCGAGCACGCGCTCATGCCCGGTTGGGCATCGCCGCAAGTTCCATTGAACCGCAAGCGCTTTGCCCGGCCTTCGACGGCCCGAAACCCTCTGCATGGGTGGGCGATGCGCCTAACACGAACGCCAAGTTCGCGATTCGTCCATTCGTTGCGCGGTCGGCTCTGCGCCCGGGCGAAGTGGGGTGGAGAGGTGTCGCACCCCCCGGGGAATCGGCGAGCGGGTTGTTCCGGGAATTCATCTCCGAGCCGGTGGTGCAGGCCAAGTGCATCAATTGCCACGTTGAAGGGGGAGTGTCGAGTCACACTCGACTAGTGCTATCGCCGTCCACGGTGGCGGGTCACCAGGAGCTGAACCTGGCGGTGTTCGAGGAACTGATCGCGACTGACGACGACGTCGCGGATCTGATCCTAAACAAGATTCAGGGGGTCGGTCATGGCGGAGGCATTCAAGTGCCGGCCGGATCAGCCGACTTTGCCAACATGGAGCGCTTCCTGCGACTGCTGGGAGGCGAAACGTCTTCGGCGAGGCTGTCGCCGGAGACGCTGTTCGAAGGCGTGACGATGGCGTCGCCGGCAAAGACCCTGCGCCGGGCGGCGCTCATGTTCGCCGGACGGTTGCCGACCCAGGCGGAACTCAACGCAGTGAATGACGGGGACCTTTCTAGCTTGCGGCGGGCAATCCGAAGCCTTATGGCCGGCCAGGGCTTCCACGAGTTCCTAGTTCGAGCGAGCAATGACCGGCTCTTGACTGATCGGCACTATTCCAAGGTCATCGACAACGACCAAGAGGAATTCGTTGAATTGACGAAGACGCAGTGGACGAAGGCTAAAGCGGCGATTGGCAAGGGGTTCGAGGAGAAATGGAATGACCCAGCCTACTATCAATGGGCTGCAGCCCTGCAGCACGGCTTCGTGCGAGCGCCCTTGGAACTGATTGCCTACGTAGTCGAGAACGACCTGCCATATACGGAGGTGTTGACCGCAGACTACATCATGGCTAACCCGATGGCCGCAGCTGCATACGGTGCTACAACGCAGTTCGACAATGCAGCGGACCCCTTGGAATTCAGGCCGTCCGAGATCGTCAGCTACTACAGAAACGACGATTCCAAGATGGTCGAGAGGGTCCGTGAACTCGGCAGGCTTGTGACGAATCCCGGCAATCTCGCAACGGACTACCCGCATGCCGGCATTCTCAACACCACTGTTTATTTGCGCCGATACCCCACGACCGACACGAACCGGAATCGGGCGCGATCACGCTGGACCTACTACTACTTCCTCGGTCTGGACATCGAGAAGTCGGCGGCGCGAACGACAGACCCGGCCGCGCTCGCGGACACGGACAACCCAACGATGAACAATCCCGCATGCACCGTCTGCCATAGCGTGCTGGACCCCGTTGCGGGCGCGTTTCAGAACTATGGCGATCTAGGCCTCTACAGGCACAAGCCAGGAGGACTCGATTCGCTGCCGGACCTCTACAAGTTCCCGGAGGACGGCTCTGCTTCGCCCTACCGGACGGGTGATTCATGGTTTCGGGATATGCGGATGCCGGGATTCGGCGATGCCCTTGCGCCAAGCGCAGACAACTCCCTGCAGTGGCTTGCCGAGCGAATCGTAGAGGACGATCGGTTTGCGGAGGCTGCAGTGAAGTTCTGGTGGCCCTCGATCCTAGGGGTCGAGGTGGTGTCGCCGCCCGAGGACGGGACCGACCCGGATTTCCAGGGGCGGCTCCTGGCCTCCACGGCGCAAGCCAACGAGGTGCGTCGCTTGGCCGAAGCGTTCCGAACGGGGATAGCCGGCGGACAACCTTACAACGCAAAGGACCTCCTGGCGGAAATCGCGCTGTCGCCTTGGTTTCGGGCGGCGTCACTAGCAGGGCAGGACCCGATTCGTGACGCGGCTTTACGGGAAGCTGGAATCGAGCGCCTGCTCACCCCAGAGGAACTGAATCGGAAGACTGAGGCTGTTTCGGGAATCGTCTGGGGCAGGCAGTACCATCGGATGACAAGCTCTGCCCGCTACACCTTTTCCAGGCTCACGGCACCGACTTCGGCAGGCGATTACGGGTTGCTCTACGGTGGAATCGACTCGGACGGCATTACGAAGCGGACTGGAGATATGACGCCTCTGATGGCGGCAGTCGCCCAGAGCCATGCGGCGGAGGTGAGTTGCCCGATCGTGCGACGCGAGTTCTTTTTCTGGCCCGAAGAGAAGCGTCTCCTGTTCGATGGAATCAAAAAGTCCGACACGCCGGTTTCCGACACAACCGCAGAGTTCGCTGTGACGGCGGACTCGTGGCAGTCCCGACAGACACTCTCCTTGGTTCTGCCCCTTGACGCTGGCAGGAAGACCGTCGGCCTGACGTTCACCAATCCTTTCTACGACGAGGCGACCGACGAGGATCGGGGAGTGAACCTTGACCGGTTGGTCGTTCGCGACCGGAGCGGCAAGGCGGTGAGGGAAGTAGAAGTCGAGTCCCTTGGCCGGCAGGAATGCGGCAGTCCCAGATCTCAATTCTATCGAATGTGGTGCGAGAGGTCACTGCAAGTCCCAGTGGGAGTTCTTCCAGAGGGCGAATACACGATCGATGTCATGGTCCATCAGAACAAGCTGGGCGATGAAGCCGCCCGCCTGTTGATCGTAGTTGAATCACATGACGGCACTTCGCGCGGTGCCGCGGCGATTCGGAACAAGCTTGTCGAGCTGCACGACAAGCTCCTTGGCGTGACGGTTTCGGCTGATTCGCCCGATGTGGACACGGCGTTCAGGCTGTTCAAGGAAGTGTGGGAATCAAAGCGGAGTTCGGCAGGTCCAGGGTTCGAGGACATGGGGTTCGGCTGTCGGCGGAACGAGGACCAGCTCTACTACGACGGCCTCGCGGAAGATGTCCTTGTCCATGACGAAAACGGCGGTCTCGAGTGGGATTGGGATCGCTTGGACGAGTTCTATCGGGAAGTAGGTGAGATGCAGGATCCGCACCATACTGTCAGGGCCTGGGTCGTCACGCTCGCCTATTTCCTGATGGATTACCGATACCTGTATTTCTGAGGGATTCGGGATGCAACGTCGCAGCTTCGTCAAAGGATTACTGGCAGTCGGAGCGGCCTCTGGCTTCCGCCTGCCCTTAGCGAGTGCCGCGAACTACCAAGGGAAGCTATATGTCTTCGTGCAAGCGGACGGTGGCTGGGACCCCACGAGCTTTTGCGATCCCAAGACGAACACGGCCGGCGAACCTGTGATCAACCACTGGGCCGGAAAGGACGACATCCGGCAGGCGGGAAACATTCGCTACGCCCCGTTCGCCAATAACCAGACGTTCTTCGATAAGTACTACCAGAGGATGCTGGTGGTCAACGGAGTCGACGCGCAAACCAATTCCCATTCGGCTGGGATCGTCCACAACTGGAGTGGACGGATCTCGGAAGGCTACCCGACTACGACGGCGCTCCTCGCCGCCAGCCATGGTGTCGGACTCTCGATGCCATACCTGAGCTTCGGGGGATTCTCGAACACCGCTGGCGTAGCGGTGTTCACAAGGCTGAGAAGCGCGCGCGACATTCGAAATATCGCGCGTCCGGATCTCTACAAGGGGGATCCCGAATACTATCCATACTTCCCGAAGGAGGACTGGGAGATCCTGCAGCGGCATCGCGAGGAGACCCTGGTACGGGTCGCCTCCGCACCGAACCTCCTGCCGCGCGCGGCCCGTAACCGGGAGCTCTTCTCGGCATCCCTCACCCAGGATGCGACGGAAGGATTGCGGGCATACGCCGACATGATTCCGCCGGAAGACGAATTGAAGGAAACTGAAGGAGCGTTCGATCACCGAAGCGATCTCAAGCTCCAGGCACAGCTGGCAGTGCTGGCCTTCAAGGCGAGGGTGGCGGTCAGCGCGGACCTGTACTTGGGGGGATTCGACACGCACTCCAAGCATGATCGGGACCACAGCTGGCTGCTTGCGAACCTGACCGATTCAGTGGATTTTCTGTGGGACTATGCGGAGCTGCACGGAGTGGCGGATCGCATGGTGGTAGTGATGGGCTCGGATTTCGGACGCACGAACCACTACAACGCCGGGGGCGGGAAGGACCACTGGCCGATCGGAAGCTTCATCGTGATGGAAAAGCACAAGAGCTGGACCAACCGAGTGGTCGGCGAGACGGACGAGCTGCATTTCGCGCGCAAGATCAATCCGCGGACACTGCAACGCGATGACGCTAGCGGGACGTTGATCTACCCGAAGCACATTCACAAGGCACTACGCCGATACTTGGGCATCGAGAACACGTCGGGGAGTCTGCGCTTTCCGTTTCACAACACAGAGGATCTGGCGCTGTTCACCTGAGTAGCCGGCATCGCTGCTAGGATCCGAAACGAAGCGGCGGTTTGATAGTGAGCCGCGCTCCCGACGCGGAGGTGAGTCATCCCATGGCCACGGGACGACGCCCGGGTCGGACCCGTCGATTGCGGTGGATGATGAGTCCGAAGATGGTCCAAGGCAGTTCCTCCATGAGTTGCGCAACGACGGGGTGGCCTTGGTACATCGGGACGATCTAGACAGGACGGCGATTCAAATCAATTCAGCCAAATGGGGGCAAGTTCTCCGTGTTCTGGACGCAGAATTGCGAGCGGGGCCGCAAGCAGTGGCCGCATGTAGAAAAGCTGCTTGTAAGACGAACCCGTGCGAGTTCTGGCCTGAACCACAGTGAGGGGATTCGAAGGACTGTCGACATACCCACCCCTTCCCCCCCAGGCCGGGACGGGCCGCAGCAGGCGTCGAGACTGTGCCTGAGCGGAGCACCGCGGCGGGCCGCGGCGGCCTGATCGG